>JAPKZG010000034.1 GCA_026393895.1 Candidatus Aminicenantota bacterium | reverse complement strand
TTTCGATCTCGGCTCCCGGTTCGGGTTCTCCCGTTTTCAAGGCCGAAACCCAAATGACGTTATTTTCGGGCGAAAACTTCCCCGAAATACCGAGTTCCGTCAATTGCAGGAACGTTTTCGGGTACCGCATCCATTCATCTTCGGAATAAGTGTCGACCTCGAGAAAAATGAACCCATGCCCGTCGGGCTCGATGTCGCGAAGCGCGATCGGGACGAATCCGCGTTCGTTTCGCGGCAGCTTCAGGAGGAGGGGCCGGTCATAGGAATAGAATCCGGAATAGGGCATATACGAATCCCGGCTGGAAAAAATTTTCTGCGTATTGAGAAGGGGAATGGCTTGCTCCGGAATCACCCGGGCCGCCCGGACCCTGACCTCAGGAGTGTTGACGGCGTAAAGCGGATACGTCGCGTCTCCATAGGATTCCACGACCCCGGTGCCGGTGGTCAGACTAACGGAGGGGGCCAAGGCGCCGGTCGTGAAGGAGCAGGACTCGTCCTGGCCCAGGGCGTTTCCGAAATCGTCCCGGAGGTCGGCCGGAAGGGTGAGGGAATATTTGGTATCCGGCTGGAGGGGAAGGGAAACCCAAAGCGTCGTATTGCCGTGGTCCCATTCCCGGTAATATTCGGGGATTTCAATTTTGGGTTCGATCCGGATCTTTTCGACGAATTCCTTGTACATGACCCGGTTGGAAAAATTGAAGGCCAGCGCTCGATGGGGATCCCGGCCGTCTTCTTCCTCCAGGCCTTCGAAGCGGAATTGCTTGAACGTGGAAAAACGAAACAGGGCGTTTTCCGCAAGAGGAAGACGCCCTTCCCGGCCGGTCAGGCCGGACTTGAGTTCGACGGCATAGGAAAAACCGGTCTGGAGCTTGCTTCGGGGATGAAGGATAACCACTCTTTCGGGAGGAACGGGGATGTCCGCGTCCTTGAGGGTTTTCTCGTCCGGACGGGATAGATCGAAGGCGGGCTGGTCCGTCCGCCCGGACTCGTCGACTCCGGAAAAGGAGACGAATTCCCGGACCTTCGAGGCGTCCATGGGCTGGTTGAAAACGAGGACGGCCTCGGTTTCCAGGCGTAACTGCTGCTCGTCGCCGGCGGGCAGATGGCGGACGAGCCGCGGCCGCAGGGTCTCGAACGTCCAAACGTAATCGCCGTTCAAAGCGAATCCGTCCAGGGAACGCGTGCCGGAAGGAATGGTGACCTTGAATTCCGTGGCGTACGGGAGACGCACTTTGGGAATGAAGGCCAGGGTCCTCGTCCCCATCCACCGGAATGAGCCGTCGACTACGGGATCGATCTTGAAAACCGCGGTGGAGTCCTCGAAGGGGCGCTCGGACAAGGGGGCCATGGGATGGTCGAACACGACGACGATTTCATCCGATTCCCGCACTCCCGCAGTCGCGCCGCGCGGCCCGGCATGGACGATTCCAAGAGCGCCCTGAATTTCGCCGGTCGACGCGCCGGAGAGACGCGAAGGCGCCTTTCGGCGGCATGAGGCCGGAACCAGGAAGGCAAGACAAACGAGGACGACGACTGAAATCCGAGGGCGGGTTTTTTCCATGGCGATTCCTCCACCTTGAAATGTTTTCATGCTAACGGAATCTCGGCCAAACTTCAAGGAGACGTTGTCCAAAAAAAAGCCCCGTCCCCCCGGAAGGGGACGGAGCGGGGAGGACGAATCCCGGCGTCAGGCGAGCGCTTCGAGGGAAGCGACGAGTAGTTTCCAGAATTTTTCGACCGAGGCGATCTCGACCCGTTCGTCCGGCGAATGAGGATACTGGAGCGTCGGCCCAAGGGAAATCATGTCTATTTCCGGATATTTTTTCCCGATCAGGCCGCATTCGAGGCCGGCGTGGATGGCTAGGACTCCAGCTTCTTTGCCGGTCACGGCGAGGTGAACGGCTTTCATTTTCTGCAGAAGAGGAGATTGGAGGTTGGGCGTCCAGCCGGGATATCCCATCGGCTGCTTTACTTTGGCGCCGCAGATGTCCGCCAGCGATTTCAGGACGTTTTGGAGGGCTTCCAGGGCCGAACCGACGGAACTCCGGCCGGAGCAGAGGATCTTGGCTTTGTCCTTGGTGGTCCGAAGAACGGCCAGATTAATGGATGTTTCGACAAGGCCCGGGATCTCGGCGTTCATCGAAATGACACCGTGAGGGCAACATGCCAGAAAATCAAGGAGAGATTTCTGGCTTTTCGGCGTCAGGGGGACGTCCTTTGGGTCCGGTTCGACCGGGTCGAACGCGAGTTTCATTCCCGGTTCGACGACATGGTATTCGGCCTTGATTTGATCGCCGGCGGCCTGAAGGAAGGAGGAAAACGCCTTGATTTTCGCCGGTTCGACGTAAAGTTCGGCCCACGCTTCGCGCGGGATGGCGTTGTGCTTGTTTCCACCTTCCATCCGGTAAAGGGCGAAGGTGAATTTGGTCTGGGCTTGCCCGAGGATCCGGGCCAGGATCTTGATGGCGTTGGCCCGTCCTTCGTGGATATTAATGCCGGAATGGCCGCCGCGCAGCCCGCTGACCATCAATCGGAAGGCGGTCTTGGTCTTGACGGCTTTCCGAGCAAGGGGAAGGGTGAAGTCTGAGTCGGCTCCTCCGGCGCATCCGATTGTAAACGCCCCTTCTTCCTCGCTGTCGAGGTTGAGGAGGTATTTGCCCTTCAAGGCCGAGAGAGAAATCCCCCGGGCCCCGGTCAGACCGGTTTCCTCTTCGCTGGTAAACAGGCCTTCGAGCGGGCCGTGGACGAGCGCGGAGTCTTCAAAAATCTCCATGGCCGCGGCCACTCCGATGCCGTTATCGGCCCCAAGGGTCGTGCCCGAGGCGCAAACCCAGCCGTCCCGGATGACGGGCTTAATCGGATCCTTTAAAAAGTCATGAACGACGTCGGAATTCTTCTCCCAGACCATGTCGAGATGGCCTTGAAGGATGACTCCGGGAGATGATTCCTTCCCGGGGGAGGCCGGCTTGCTGATGATGACGTTTCCCGACGCGTCTTTTTTCGCGGGGAATTTCAAGGCCTTGGCCCAAGCAAGGACATAATCGGCCAGGGCTTTTTCATGGCCGGAGCCGTGGGGGATACGGCAGATTTCCTCGAAGTGTTTCCAAAGGGGTTGGGGCTTAAGCCCGGATAAAATATCGGACATTGAGGACCTCCATTTCAAGTCTGTGTATTATGCCATAACCCGGGAAGCTTGGCAAACAAGGCGTCAGTCAAATGTTTGACATTTCCCGGAGGGCCCCATAAAATTTGATGGCTTCCATGAATCGCCTTAGGTTTTCATCGTTCCTTCTTATTGTTTCCTTCTCGTTTTTTCCCGTAAACGCCTCCGCTTCGTCGCCGTCGCCTACCCGAGCGGCCGGAGACAAGATCAAAGTCGTGGCGACCGTGTTTCCCCTGGCCGAGTTTGCCCGGGAAATCATCGGCGACCGTGGTGAGATCGTTTTGCTTCTGCCTCCCGGAATCGACGTCCATACGTGGCAACCCCGGATCAGTGATATCCGCAAGCTCGAAGCGGCCGACCTCCTGGTTTCCATCGGCCTGGGACTGGAGCCCTGGCTGGACTCGCTGATCAAAGGGATGGCCGTTAAAAAAACATCGAGGTTGGAAGCCGCCCTCGGCCTGGACTTGATCGCCACGAACGGGGACGAACACACCTCCGCGGCCGGCCGCTCCCACGGCCACGAAGGATTCGATCCCCACGTCTGGTTGGATTTCGGCCAGGACGAGGCAATCGTGGACGCCCTTGCCTGCGCGCTTTCGCGAATAGCCCCCGACGGGGCCGGGTTGTTTTCCCGCAACGCGGACGTCTTGAAAGAGCGCCTGCGGGCCTTGGATGCGTCTTTCCGCGCCGACCTCGAAAAATTTCGCGGAAAGGAATTTTTCGTCGCCGGCCACGCGGCCTTCGCCTACCTGGCCCGGCGTTACGGGATCAAACAGGTCGCTGTCTACGGATTGAGTCCCGACGCCGCACCGACGCCCAGGGAAATGGTGGAGATCATCTCCCGGGCGAAGGCCAGCGGGGTGAAAACCGTATTTTATGAACCGGCCGCGGGCGACAAGATGGCCCGGCTGATCGCCGCTGAAATCGGGGCCGACGTCCGGATTCTCTTCCCCGGCCACAATCTCAATCCGGAGCAGACGGCCCGGGGCGTGACTTTTTTCCGCCTGATGGAAGAAAACCTGGAGAATTTAAAACATGGCTTCGCCGGGAACTGAAACGGGAGAATTGATCCGTGTCGAGGGAGTTTCTTTCTCTTATGGCGGTATTCCCGTCCTTTCCGACGTTTCCCTGACGATTTCGGGGGGCGATTTCCTGGCGATTCTCGGGCCCAACGGCTCGGGAAAAACGACGCTCCTCCGGATCATCCTGGGCCTCACCCGACCCGACCGCGGGCGTGTAACTATTCTGGGCCGGCCCATCGAAGAATTCGCCGAACGCGGGATGATCGGATATGTTCCCCAACAGGCGACTCATTTCGATCCCATATTCCCGGCGTCGGTCCGGGAGGTGGTCGCCATGGCCGTCCGGTCCAGCCGGCGCCGGATCGCCCGGGCGGAGGAAGAAGCGGCGATTCTCCACGCCTTGGAGATCGTCGATATGGCGGATTTCAAGGACCGGCGGATCGGTCGGTTGTCAGGAGGCCAGCAGCAGCGCGTCTTCATCGCCCGGGCCATCGTTCAAAAACCGCGACTCCTGTTTTTAGATGAACCGACGACGGGGGTCGACGCGGAAACGCAGGACCGGTTCTATGACCTCCTGGCGTCTCTCCATACGACCGAGGGGATCACGATCGTTCTGGTGACTCACGACATCGGCATCGTCAACAAACACATCACCAAGGTCGCGTGCCTCAATCAAAGGTTGATTTATCATGGAACGCACGATCATTTCTGCTCCTCGGGAGCCTTGAAGGACATGTTGGCCGGGGGCCATCATCTCGTCTCGCACCATCATTAAAAACGATCATCGCGCCATGCACGCCTTCTTTCAATACGCGTTTTTACAACGGGCCCTGGGGGCGGGATTGTGCATCGCCCTGGCCTGCGCCGTGCTGGGCGTGTTTCTCCTGTTGCGGAAAGATGCGATGATCGGGCACGGGCTTTCCCATGTCGCTTTCGCCGGGATCGCCCTCGGTCTGCTCCTCGGCCAATGGCCGACGGCCGTCGCTCTCGTCGTGTCCGTCGCGGCCGCTCTGGGAATCATGAAGCTCAAGGAAGCGGCGGGTATCTACGGCGACACGGCCATCGCCATCCTGAGCAGTCTCGGGTTGGCCCTTGGGGTCATTCTGGCCTCTGTCTCCGGGCGGTTTAACGCCGCCTTGCTCGGTTACCTCTTCGGCGACATCCTGGCCATCGAGCCCGCCGAGGTCGTTCTATCCGTCGTTTTGGCCGCCGCGGTTCTGGCCGTTACGCTGATTTTCTATCATCGGTTCATGTATATGACGTTCGACCGTGACGCCGCCCTGGCCGCGGGCGTCCCCGTCCGCCGGCTGGACGCGTTGATCACCGTCCTGACCGCTTTGACTATCGTCCTGGGTATGAAGATCGTCGGCATCCTCCTGGTCGCCGCGCTGTTGGTGATACCGGCGGCGGCGGGGTTGCAGACCGCTTCCCGTTTCAAAGCGGCGGTCATCGGCGCCGGGATAGTCGCCGCCCTGTCGGTCATCCTCGGCCTGGGCGCCGCATATGTTCTGGATTGGCCGGCCTCGGGGACGATCGTTCTCGTCGCCTTTCTGATTTTTGGAATTTTATTTATCGTAAGGAGAAAATAGGATGATGGCCTCGAAACTCCCGGCTTTCGTCGCCGCTCGGGCGACGCATTGATCACCGGGTCACTTGATAAAGACAACGACCCGGTTCTTGCCCTCTTTCTTGGCCCCGATACGGAGGGCCCGTCGGCCAAATGATTCACGATAGCTCGAAGGGCATATCGTAACCATTTGTGTCGTCGCCGCTCGGGCGACGCATTGATCACCGGGTCACTTGATAAAGACAACGACTCGGTTCTTGCCCTCTTTCTTGGCCCGATAAAGAGCGGCGTCGGCCAGGCCCATCACCTCGTCGGCCGTCTGCTTCTGGAGTGGAGATCCGTAAACTCCGATGGAAATCGTGAAATGGTAAACCTTTTCCCGGTGGGTCAGCAGTTGAAAGTCGGATAACGCGGTTTCCTTGCGGATCCGTTCGGCGACCGCGGCCGCGTCCAGGACGGCGGTCTGGGGCAGGATCACCAGGAAATTATCGCCGCCGATCCGTCCGACGATGTCCGAGGCGCGGACGATCTCACCGAGCATCGTGGCGAACGATTTGAGGAGTTGATCGCCGGCGACCTGGCCGAATTTATCGTTCAGGGTTTTAAAATCGTCCGGATCGATCACGAGCAGGCTTAAGGGATATCGATAGCGGACGGACCGGTCGATTTCTTCCTGCAGACGCGCCTTCACGTAAACGGCGTTATAAAATCCGGTCAACCCGTCCCGGATCGCCAGAGTCGAGAGCTTGTCGCTGAGAGCCAGGCCGCTCAGGCAGATCACCAGGATGACCACGAATCCCAGGGTTAGAATCGAGCGTTCAAACGCCCGGAATCCGATCCAATTCCAGTATTGGGGAATGAGGTCCCCGAGAGCGATGAACACGAGGTAGGCACCGACCAGGATGATGACCGCCCAAAGCCTTTTCTTCAACCCCGTGGTATAAAGGGTAATTTTTGGCCTCATCGCTTTCCAATTTACATCTGTTCAAGTTCTTTTTCAATTTTTTTGTGGACGGCCTCGGCGAGACGTCGGACCTGTCGCTGCAAATCCATGGCTTCGGCGGCCATGGATTTTTTATAAGTCTCGTCCTTCAAGCCGGGCAAATTGATGCGAACGTTATAGGAGGCGCCGCAAGCCGCCGCCTGGGCGGCCAAGGCGGCCATGCCTGCGTCGCTCAGGGAGTTGCGGTTGCCTTTTTTCGCCGCCGTTTCGGCCAATTCCAGGAGGGCGAGGCAGTTCTTCAGGACTTCAAAGGGAATCCGGGTGGCCTCCCGCGTCGCTTCTTCCAAAGCGATTTCCTGGAGGCGGGCCTGGTCTTCCGTCGCTTTGGGGAGACGGTGGGCGTCCATGACCTTGTTGAAGGCGGCCGTGTCCAGATCGACATACCGGAGAAAAGCGTCTTTCAGGGTTTGGGCCGACGTCGCCAGGCGGTTCATTTCACTCCAGGATTTTTCATACCCTTTTTTACCGACCGTCAGGTTGGCGACCATGGACGAGAGTCCGGCCGAAAGGGCGCCGCAGTAAGCGGCCACGCTTCCTCCACCGGGGGCGGGGGACTCCATCGACAACTCGTCGGCGAACGCCCGCAGATCCATTCTGACCAATCGGACGTCCCCTTCGGTGACCTGATATTCGATGATTTTTTTCGCCGGATCGAACGGAACGACGTCGCTCAACCCGAGGGAGAGGACGGCAACCCGGAGGAGCTCCGCTTCCGGAACGCCGGAGCTTTTTCCCTGGCGTTCGAGATAATACCGGCCGGCCTGAAGTAGCGCTTCTTTAGGAATCAAGCCGACCAATTCGCTTCCGGTGACCCGGAGCCCCATCGCCGCCGCCTGAGCCCGGACATCGTCAAAAACGACGTGAACCGGCGTAACCTTGTAATTGGTGAAATTGATCGAAATTTGAGCCCGTTGGTAATCCTCGATGTACCACCCCACGGCCTTGATATGGGAAAAACGCCCGGGGACCTTGACCGAAACCCCGCTTGCGTCCCGGATGATTTCGCCCTTTTTATCGCGCTTCACCCGGCCGCTTTCCCGGATGTTCAAGGCGATCTCGGAGGCCAGTTTCCGGTCACGCGTGTTGAGGTTGACGTTGTAAGCGATCAAAAACTCCCGCGCGCCGATGATCGTCGCACCGGTAGACGGAAGGAAAACGGCTTCGCCGCAATCGGGCGCCCAGGCCGGGTCCTTGAGCTTTTCCGCCAAGCCCTCGTATTCGCCCTGTCGGACGGCGGCCAGGTTGCGCCGCTCGGGCCGCGTGGCCGCTTCCTCATAAAAATAGACGGGGAGGCCGAGTTCCGCGGCCACCCGGGCGCCGAGTTCTCGGGCCAGGGCGACGCATTCCTCCATCGTCACCCCGGACAGGGGGACGAACGGACAGACGTCGGTTGCGCCGATGCGGCTGTGCGCGCCCTTATGGAGGCGCATGTCGATGACTTCGGCGGCCTTCCGGATCGCGCGGAAGGCCGCCTCGGCGGCCGCCTCCGGCGTTCCGATGAACGTTACGACGGTCCGGTTGGTCGACTCGCCGGGGTCCACGTCGAGGAGCTTGATTCCGGGAACCGTTTCGATCTCGCGGGTGATGGCCGAGATTTTCGTCTTGTCCCGTCCCTCACTGAAATTCGGGACGCATTCCACTAACTTCATCATTCTCTCCTCACTTTTTAATCGTTTCCAGAAGTTGGCCCCGGGCGTCGAATATTTCGACCTCGTCGAATTCGGCCAATCCGTCCCGGCAGAGCTTGCCCGAACCGGCGATGACCACGACGAACGGCTGGCTCAGGTATTTTTGGGCGGTCTGGAGAATGCGGTCGGAATCGACCTCCAGCATGTTTTCCGGGAACCGGCTCCAGAGTTCTTCCCCGGCCCCGGCTGCCTTCATCGCCGCGACGTATCCCGAGAAATTGTCATAACGATCGAGCTGAATGGGAAATCCGCCCATCAGAATGAATTTTGCCGCCCCGATTTCGTCAAGGGACACCGGTTCCCGGGTCAGACGCCGGATTTCGGAGAAGATTTCCCGGACGGAGGCGGCCACGACTTCTGGCCGGACGACCGCGCGAACGGTGAACGCCCCGCCGGCCCGGTAAAATTCGGGGCGACTGTACGTTTCATAAGCGTATCCCTTCGATTCGCGAAGGTTCAAGAACAAACGGGAATTGATCGAGCCCCCGAGCAATTGACCTAGGGCCATCAGGGCGAACCGTTCTCCCGGAACAAGCGGCGGAAGAACCGTTCCGGCGCAGATCGTGCATTGACTGGCCTGGGGAAGATCGATAAAACAAATCCGGGTGCGATCCGGCGGCCGGGGCGGCGGAAGGGGAACGGGGGTTACGTCTCGGGGTCTCCAGGTGTTGAGGACATGCGATATTTTGCGCGACGCCGTGTTGATGTTGACGCTCCCCGTCAACACGATTTGGGCGTTGTTCGGCCGGATATACCGGTCCCAAAATTCGAGGAGATCGCGCGGGGTCCATGTTTTAATGCCGCTCCGTCCGAAGGCGAATTTTCCGTAAGGGTGCCCCTGGAACAGAAACCCGCCCAGAAACCGATGGGCCAAAAAAGAGGGGTCGCGTTCCTCGGCAGTCATCTCGGAACTCACCATCGACTGGACGATTTTGATTTCACGGTCCCCGATGAGCGGCAGGAGGATCATTTCGGCGATGAGATCCAGAGCTTCGTCGAGGTGTTCCTCCAGGAAATGAAACCCGAGCAGGATGACGTCCTGGTCGGCCGAAACGGCGAAGGAGCCGCCGATGCTCTCGATACGTTCTTCGATTTCGGCGGCGGAATGAAGCTGTGTGCCCTGGCCGAAGGTCACGGCCGCCAGGGTCGCCAGCCCGGGCGTTTTCTCCGGAGACGCCTGTTCCCCGCAGGAAAAAATCAGATGGAGACTCGTCATGGGCGCCGATTCCCGGAAAACCACGGTCATCCGAAGGCCGTTGGACAGGGTGATCGATTCGAGACGGGGCAAGCGGAATTCCGGCTGGGGATCCGGCGCGGGAATCTTCTGACGAAAACGCTCCTGCCCCGGGGCGGAGGCGGCGCATACGGCGACCGCCAAACACAGGGCCGCCCAAGTCCGCCGTTTATTCATCGTCTATTTCATCCGAACCTGGAGGACGACGCAGTTGTCGAGAGTGAAGTATCGATTCGCGATCGCGACGATATCGGAAGGCGTAACTTTCAAAATCCGGTCGGATTCCCGAACGAGGTCGTCCAGCGTTCGCCCCGTCGACTGAAGGGCCCTGAACGATTGGATTAAAAAGATCGCCCAGTCGGCGGAAGTGGCCGTGCGATTGAAAAGATCCTGACGGTAGAGCGTCTTGGCTTTGGCGATCTCGGTTTCGCTCAGGAATGTCCGCTTGATCTTGTCCAATTCGGAGAAAACCGCGTCCAGGCAGGCGGAAATCTGCGGCAGACTGGCGATGATGAAAATTTTGTAAACGGTGCGGTTGAAGCGACGATCGATCCCACCGGACAACTGAAACGCGATTTTCGCCTCGCGGTTCAATAGGCGCCGGTTGAGCCGGGCGCTCCGGCCCTTCATCAAGATGAAATCCAGAAGGGTCAGGATGGCCGAATCCGGCGCGCCGGGCGCGGAGAGCCGGAATCCCAGGAAGACGGCCGGGGCCGAAGCCAGAGGGTCTTCCGTGGTCCGGGAGAAGGGGGTCTTTGGAAAGACCGGGGTTTCGAACGTCACGGCCGGAGGTTTGACGCCCGGCAGCGACTCAAAATACCGGGCGACCAACTCCTGGGCCCGGGTTTTATTGAACTGTCCGGAGATGCAGAGAACGGCGTTTTGGGGGACGTAACGGGCGTCGTAAAACGCCTTGACGTCCTCCAGGGTGAGATTGCGGATATCGTTCTCGTCGCCGAGAAGGGAATGACCGAAAGAGAAATCGGAATAGAGGAGCTGATCGAACGTTTGAAGGCTGTTGAGAAAAGGTTCGGAGGTCCTCCGATTCCGCAGCTCCTCAAGGAGGTCGGACCGGGCTTTTTCGAATTTTTCTTCGGAAAGGTCGAGGGTCCGCATCCGGTCGGATTCGAGCCAGAGGGCGAGGGCCAGATGATTGGATGGAATCGTCTGATAATACAAGGTCTGGTCCTCAAGGGCGTTGGCGTTCAGCGTGCCGCCAATGCGGTTGATGGAGGAGATGTGCTCCAACGGAGAAACATTGGCCGATCCGGCGAACATCATGAGCTTTTCGAGCAGGTAGGCTACCCCGGTCTTGCCGGGCATTTCGTGGATCGAACCGGCGTTGTATCCGACGGCCACGGAGACGACGGGAAGGTCAAAATGCTCGTGAAAAATGACGGTCAGCCCGTTTTTAAGAGTGTAATGGGTGAGGCCGGAAAAAAACGACGTCTGCGCCGGGAGAAAAACGGCTAAAACGCCCACAGCCGCCGCCGCGGCGACGCTCCGCCTCCCCACGCTTCTCAAATTCATGAATCTTAAAATATCACAATCGGCCGGTTCAATCTATCGACGGGCGGCGGAAATGGACGAAGGAAAAAGCTTCGGGCAGATGGGAATCGTAAACCCCGTGCCGGTTCAAGGCCCAACCGGGATCGGGAGAGACCCTGGACCCGGCCGATAAAACGGTCTCGAAACGGGAAAAGTCCATCCGCCAGACGTCCCCGTCGCGTGGAGGAAGAGGGCGTCCTCCGGCCAGGAGCTCGAAACCCTTCCAAGGAAAGGCCGCTTCCACGGTCCAGCCGCGGTCGATGTCCCGGCTGTCGTTAAGAGAGCCCTCGACGTTCACGGCCCAACGAAGACCAGGAAAATCCCAGTCCATGAAAGCCCACCGCTTGCCGCGCGGGTGGCGGCCATGGCGGACGGCGTCCTGAAATCCTCCCAAGACGTCGACATTCCGGGTCGATAGGTCGAATTCCGGAAGCCGGTCAAACCCGGCTCGGCGATAAGCGTCCTGCCAGACGTAGAAGACCTCGTAAATCGTCCCCAGGGCGTTGATTTGGAATTCATAGTAGGCGTCGGGCCCGGCGATGAAAAGTTCCACATCGTTTTCGGTCCAGATGAAGGAATCACGTTCGGTCAAACGGGCCCGGACATCGGGTTCTTCGATCCAGTAGGCGAGATAAAACGCCTCGTCATCCCAGACCGCGGCCATCCGCGTGTCGAACGTTCCGGGGTTCCCGTCGACGAGGTCGACGAAGCGCGGCGACCGGACGGCCCGCCGCCAGCACCGATCGTCGAGGCGTCCGTCGATACGGGGAGGGCGGGACGTGCGGAAACAATCGATATGGACGAGAAATTCTTCGGCGCAGCCGTACGTCGGGATGTTCATGACGCTATAGAATTAATCCAATTCCGGGGCGATTGCAACCCGGCGGCCCGTGTGCTAATCTAGCCGCTCGTAAAGTCCGAACCGTGAGGAGAGCAGCCATGGCTGATCATTGCCGTTACATGTTTACCTCGGAATCCGTGACGCCCGGTCACCCGGATAAAATTTGCGACCAGGTTTCGGATGCGATCGTCGACGACATCCTCGGACAGGACCCGAACAGCCGCGTCGCTTGCGAAACGTTGGCCACAACCGGGCTGGTCCTTCTTGCCGGAGAAATCACCACTAACGCCTACTGCGATTTTCAAAAAATCGTCCGGGAAACGGTCCGGGACATCGGATACACCCAAGCCCATTTCGGGTTCGATTACGAGACCTGCTGCGTCCTGAGCTCGATTCACGAGCAATCTCCCGATATCGCCATGGGCGTCGACGAATCGTCCGGCCACGAACAGGGGGCCGGTGACCAGGGGCTGATGTTCGGATTCGCCTGCCGGGAAACCGACGTCCTCATGCCGCTGCCGATCATGCTCGCCCATCACCTGGCCCGCCGGTTGACCGACGTCCGGAAGGGGGCGATTCTGCCTTATCTCCGGCCGGACGGAAAAACCCAGGTCACGGTCGAATATGAAAACAACGTCCCAAAACGGGTCGAAGCCGTCGTGATCGCCGCCCAGCACGATGGCGACGTCAAAATGAGCGATCTTCGCGAAGACGTCAGGCGCCAGGTCATCGATCCCGTCATTCCGACCGGCATGATCGACCGAAACACAAAATTCTTCATCAACGGAACGGGGCGTTTTGAACAGGGCGGGCCGATCGCCGATTCCGGCCTGACCGGCCGGAAAATCATTGTCGACACCTACGGGGGATTCAGCGCCCACGGCGGCGGATGTTTTTCGGGGAAAGACCCCTCGAAGGTCGACCGTTCCGGTTCCTACATGGCCCGCTATGTGGCCAAGAACCTCGTGGCCGCCGGGGTGGCCGACAAAATCGAGGTCCAACTCGCTTACTGCATCGGCGTCGCCGAGCCCGTTTCCCTGATGGTCGACACGTTTGAGACGGGAAAGATTCCCGAGGAGCGCATAAGGGAGATCATTCGGGCCTATTTTCCCCTCACGCCGAAGGGGATCATCGCCCATCTCGACCTCAAAAAGCCCCGATACAGAAAAACGGCAGCCTACGGCCATTTCGGACGGACGGAACCCGAATTTACCTGGGAGCAAACGGACAAAGCCACGTCCATCCGCGGCGACGCCGGCCTGTAACGGTCGGGAGCGCTTACAACCTGGGAAGGCTTTTTAACAATTCCTCCGCTCGGATCCGGAGATCGTCTTTCGCCTGGGGCAGGATCTTTTCTAAAAGTTCACGGGCCTTGGCATAGTCTTTTCTCTTGTAATATATCGTCGCCAGGTTGTATTGGACGTTCAATTCGGTGGGGGACAGCTTGATCGCTTGTTGGAAGCTGCCGATCGCGTCGTAATACCGCTCCATCGCGTCATAGATCAGCCCCTGGAGGTTGAAGGCCAGGACCGATTTTGGAAACTTCGAAATCGCCTTCTTGATCCAGTCGAGGGCGGAGTCATTCCGGTCGTTTTCATAATCTATTTTGGCCAGGTTATACGCCGCGTTGTAATTCTGATCGAGGCCGTAGGCTTTTTTCCAAGCTTCCACAGCCGGTTCCCTTTGACCGTTCTGATCATAGGCGGTCGCCAGATTGTTCCATCCCTCGGAAAATGCCGCGTTGATTTCCACGCACGATTGGAGCGCCTGGATCGCTTCCGGAAGCCGGCCTTTCATCATCAAGGCCAGGCCGCGCAGGTTCAAGGCGGCGGTGAAACGCGGATTCAAAGCAAGCGCCTGGTCGATGTATTTGAACGATTCGTCCACCATGTTGTACTGCAGGCAGAGAGCCGCCTTGTCGAACTGGTATTGAGGGTCCCTTTCCCTTTCGAGGGCGAGCTTCTTGGCCGAGGACATGCAGGCCGAAACGGTCAGGAGCGCGGCCACGAGGGCGATTCCGGAAATGAAGCGGGAACGGTTCATGGTTTCTCCGATCCGGATCTCTCGTGTTCGTCCTTGAGAGTCCGCGTCATAAGGTCGGTCAAAGCGCGCCGGGGGTCTTTCCGGCGGTATAAAACCTGGTAAACTTGCTCGGTGATCGGGATGTCGATGTTTTCACGACGGGCCAGTTCGCGGGCCGAGACCGTCGTCGGAATTCCCTCGGCCGTCTCCCGCATGCCGCCGACGATTTCAGCCAGCTGACGGCCCCGGCCGAGTTCCAAGCCGACGTTCCGGTTCCGGCTGAGAGGCCCCGTACAGGTGAGGACGAGATCGCCCATTCCGGCCAGACCCGCGAACGTCTCCGGGCGGGCCCCGAGTTTCGTCCCGAGCCGGGCGATTTCGGCCAGGCCGCGCGTCATCAAGGCCGCCCGGGAGTTGAATCCGAAATTCATCGCGTCGGAAAGACCGGCGGCGATGGCGATGATGTTCTTCAGGGCTCCGGCGATCTCCACTCCTACGACGTCCCGGCTCGTATAGATCCGCCAGCGTTCATTCGATAAGCAGATCTGGACGCGCCGGGCCAGGTCCTGGTCGGCCGAGGCCATCACCAGTGCCGTCGGATGTCCTTCGGCCGTTTCCTTGGAAAAACTCGGGCCGGAAAGAACGCCGATCCGGACTCGGCCGGAACGAAGGGGAATGGCGGCGACAATTTCGCTCATCCGGAGAAGGGTCCGTTTCTCGATGCCTTTGGTCAGGCTGACGACGTCCGTGTCCGGGCGGAGAAAATCGGCCACATGCGCATAGACTTTTCGAAAATATGTGGACGGCACGGCGATAAAAACGGTATTCGCGCCGGAGACGGCTTCCTTCAAGTCATGATGAAACGAAGCGTTTTCAGGAAAAATCCGCCCGGGGAGAAAAACCGTGTTTTGACGCGTCCGGACGGCTTCCTCGAAGATCTCCGGTTCGCGGATCCAGAGACGGACCGGAAAGCCGATTTTCGCCAGGTGATAGGCGAACGCGGACCCCCAGCTGCCCCCCCCGACGACGCAGGTGTTTTTCATGAGACGGGCGCCTTTTCTCCAAACTTTCGTTCCGTCCCTTTGAACAGTCGGATCATATTGGAGCGATGACGGAACAGGATCACGGCGATGAACGGGAGACTTCCTAGGATCAGCGGCCCGGGCTGTTTTAGAAAAAAGCTGAAAACCGGAAAGAACGCGGCGGCGGCGATCGAGCCGAGGGAGATATAACGGGTCAGAACGACGATGAACACGAAGACGCCCAAGCTGAGGGCTGCGGGACCCGGGGCCAGGGAAAACATCGCTCCGGCGGCGGTGGCGACGCCTTTTCCGCCCTTGAAGCCGATATAAACCGGGAAACAATGGCCGACGACGGAGGCCGAGGCGCAGAGCGCCGCAAACCCGGGATCTTGAGTGGTTCGCCAGGCGACGAGCGCCGGGACCGCCCCCTTGATCACGTCAATCAAGGCGACCGGCACCGCCAGGCGCCAGCCTTTCAAGCGGAGAACGTTGGTCGCCCCCGTCGCTCCGCTGCCGAAACTCCGGATATCTTTTCGGGAAGTCCATTTGAACAACAGATATCCGGTCGGAAAGGATCCGAGCAAGTAGGACAACAAAAGCAATATGATTTTCATGAGCGGAGGGCTCCCGAAAGAAGCGGCCGATGTTCGGCTCCGCCCGGTCTCAGGATGCTTTGATAAACGACGATCTCCCGGACCTCCATGTTTCCGAACAAAGCGCCGTCATCTTTCGCCAACCGGTCAAGAAGCATGCACGGAACTTCGGCCGATTTGACCCGAGCCGCCGTAAGATGCGGGTGAAACGGCCGTTGATCGCGGGGAAAACCCAGAGCTTCCAAAGCGTTGTCCAGGCGTCCCTGGAGATCCAGAAGCATCGGGCTGTCCTCCAGGCCGATCCAGAGGACGCGGGGATGCCGGGAAAGCGGGGGAAAAGCCCCCGTCCCGGCGACTGTCAAAGGGAAAATGGGAGTTTCCGCGGCAACGGTCCGGACGGCTTCGCCGATTGCCAAAAGACAGGACTCCTCGATTTCTCCGAGAAATTTTAAGGTGACGTGCAAATCCCCAAAGTTTGCCCATCCGATTCCCCGGGGCGCGGCCGATTTGAGTTTTTGAATGAAGCCGGAAATCCGGGTCTTGATATCGGCCGGCAAATCGACGGCGATGAAGGTTCTCATCGGGACGATTTCTCCTCGAGAAAGCGGCGGAGCATATCGAGGACTTTTTGCGAGGATTGATCCTGGACGCGGGTCCGATCGCCGAGAAAAAGAGAGTGTTCCAGTCGGGTCGCTTCGGCGTCGGCGACAGCGCAGAAAACCAGGCCGACGGGTTTTTCGGCCGTTCCTCCGGAGGGACCGGCGATTCCCGTAACGGCCAGGCCGTAATCGGCGCCGGCGACATGCCGGACGCCTTCGGCCATCGCCGCGGCCGTTTCCGGGCTGACCGCGCCGAACGATTCGATCGTTCGGGCGGGGACGCCGAGCCGGTCTATTTTTGCCTGATTGGCATAGGTGACGAATCCTTCCCGAAAATACGTTGAACTTCCGGGAATCCGGGTCAGGCGCCGACAGACAAGCCCCCCCGTGCAGGATTCGGCGACGGCGACCGTTTCTTTCCGGGCGGAGAGAAGCCGGCCCACGACTGTTTCGAGATCGGAACCGTCGGCCGAAAAAACGGCCGGGCCGAGGCGTCGCCCGAGCTCGGAGGTCAGGGCGTCCGCCTGTCGTTCCGCTTCCGCCGCGGAGACGCCGGAGAAAGCGGACACGTGGAGTTCGATCTGTCCGGGCGAAGCCAGGATGGTCAAGCGCCGGGCGGGATCCCGGGGATAAAGTCCTTCGATCAGGCTTTCGACTTCGGATTCCGTCAACCCGGAGGTTTTCAGGACTCTTCGGACTAGAAAAGCCCGTTCCCGGCCGGCCAGCCGGGTCCGGACCTGGGTTTCGAAAATCGACTGGAGTTCGGGCGGAGGTCCGGGCAGAAGGACGATGATCTTCGCTTCATCCTCGATCCAGAGGCCGGGCGCCGTGCCCGCGGAATTGGGGAGGACCTCCGCGCCGCGGATCACCTCGGCCTGTTTCCGGTTGGCGGCGGGCATCGTCTTTCCCCGACGGAGAAACCGTTCCTCGATCGTCCGGAGGATGTCCTCGCGGAACTCCAACGGCCGCTTTAAGACCGAAGACACGGCCTCGCGGGTCCGGTCGTCGTCGGTCGGGCCGAGACCGCCGGTCACGAAGATCAAGTCGGCTTCTTCGCGCGCTTTTCGAAACGCCTTTCCTAGATTTTCGAATTCGTCGCCGACGATGATTTTCTCCGAAACGTCGAGGCCGAGGTCGTTCAGCCGGCGCGTCAGATAGAGGGAGTTCGTATCTTGATGAAACGGAGTCAACAACTCGGATCCGACGGCCAGGATGATGACGTTCACAGGATCCATCGGATTCCCTGAAGAACCAGGGCGCTGAAAACGCCGGCCAGGACGTCGTCGGCCATGATTCCCCATCCGCCGGGAAGGCGTTCCAGGAGGCGGATCGGCCAGGGTTTAAAAACGTCGAAGACGCGAAAGAGAAAAAATCCCCCGGCGATCCATTCCCAGCCCGGGGGGGCGTAAAAAAGCGCGATTCCCTGCCCGACGACCTCGTCAATCACGATCGGCCGCGGGTCCTTCTGTTTTAAAATGCGGGCGGTGGAATCGGCGGCCGCCGTTCCGATCAAGAAAACGGCCGCGAGAATGAGAAGGTAGGGAAGAAGCGGGAGCCACCGGGCGGCGACCCCGTAAATCAAAGCCGTTTCCAAGCTGGCGAACGTGCCCGGAGCGATCGGGAAGTAACCCGCCCCGAAAAACGTGGAAATGAGACCGGCGATCGTTTTCATGTTACAAGAATTCCGCGGAGATCGTACATATCCGTCGAAATGATTTTAACACGGCGCAGCGGGCTTTTCCATGCCGCCCCGGTCGCCCGGACGAAGACGACGCCGTCAACGTCCGGCGCCTGGAACCGGGTCCGTCCGACGAATTCTCCGGGATGATCCGGCCGTGTCGCTTCATATAACACATCGAGCGTCCGGCCACGCAACGCTTTGAGTTTTTCGGCCGAGAGGACGGCCTGTTCTTCCATGAGAACATTCCGCCGCCGTTCCTTCTCGGCGTCCGGAACGGGATCTCCTAAAATATCCGCCGCGGTTCCCTTCTCCCGGCAGTAGGCGAATACACCCAGGTGATCGAAACGCGCCTCCTTGACGAATTTCGCAAGCAGTCCGAATTCGGACCGGCTTTCTCCAGGAAATCCGACGATCAACGAAGTTCGGATCGCGACTTCGGGAAGACGCTTCCGGATCTTTTCCAGGAGACGCAAGGCCTGCGGCCCGGGCATAGCCCGTTTCATTTTGCTTAGGACGGAAGGAGCGGCATGCTGGAAGGGAATGTCGAAATAGGGACAGACACGGGGATCGGCCATCACCTCGAGAAGAGGATCGGTGATTTCCCCGGGATATCCGTAAAGGAACCGTATCCAAGGAAGGCCGGTCCGTTTCAGAAGTTCCCCCAACAGACGGGGGAAACCGTCCCGCGCGCCGCGATCGCGCCCATAATACGTCGTATCTTGGGAGATCAGCACGATTTCCTTGACGCCCCTCTCCTCCAGCGAACGCGCCTCGGCGACAATCGAGGAAACCGACCGGGACCGGTATCGGCCCTTGATCGACGGAATCGAGCAGAACGCGCATTCGTGCGAGCATCCCTCGGAAACCTTGAGGTACGCCCAACCCGGCGGCGTCGACAACGCCCGCGGCGAAAGATGATCGTAGAGAAAGGTCCGGCCGCCCGGACGGTAAACCCGATTTTCGACGGCCAGGACGATTTGATCGTAATCCTTGACGCCCAGCCAGGCGTCGACCTCGGGAAAACGTTCCTTAAGGGAAGATTTTTCTTTTTCCGCGTAACAGCCGGTGACGACGACGCGGACGGAACCCCTCCCGGCCTTAAACGCGATCGCTTCCCGGATACCCTCGTCGGCCTCGTCCCGTGACGGCCGGATGAAGCCGCAGGTGTTGAGAATGACGACGTCGGCCCGGGCGGCGTCAGGGACGATTTCATACCCGGCCGCGAGAAGATAGCCGGCCATCACTTCGCTGTCGACCAGGTTTTTCGCACAGCCGAAATTGATGATGGCCGTGCGGCCGGGCTTTTTCAGGGGTAGATCCTGTACAACAATGTGCTTGATGCCGCAAATCCAGGCAACGACCCGCTCCACCCCGAGGCCGAATCCGGCATGTGGGAAGGAACCGTACTTTCTCAGATCGATGTACCATTGATAGGGTTCGGGCGGAAGCCCGATTGCCTTGATTCTTTGTTCGAGGAGGGCGGGATCATGGATGCGCTGACCGCCTCCGATGATTTCCCCGTATCCTTCCGAGGCAAGAAAATCCACGCCCAGGGCCAGGTCCGGTCTTTTCTCGTCCGGCTGCATATAGAAGGCCTTGATTTTCGCCGGGAAATGCGTAACACAAACCGGGCTCGAATAAAGCTCGGAGATGATGGTTTCCTCGGGCGCACCGAAATCGTCGCCATATTGGATTTCCGATCCTTTTTCCTGAAGACGCGGCACGGCCTCGTCGTAGGTCAACCGGGGAAACGGCTTGGAGATCGCCTCAAGCTTGGCGACGTCCCGTTCGAGCTCCGCCAGGTCCGCCCGCCGTTTGGAAATCACCCGGTCGAGAATGAACATGACCAGGTCCTGGCCGAGTTCGATCGTATCTTCCAAAGTGGCAAAGGCCACCTCGGGTTCGACCATCCAGAACTCGATCAAGTGGCGGCGGGTTTTGGATTTCTCCGCCCGGAAGGCCGGGCCGAAACAATAGACCTTGCCGAAGGCGGCGGCGGTGGCTTCGTTGTAGAGCTGGCCGCTCTGGCTGAGGTAGGCCATCTGGTCGAAATATTTCGTTTCAAACAGCGTCGTCGTCCCTTCACAAGCGCTGGGCGTCAGAATCGGAGTGTCCATCAGCCGGAAGCCGCGGTCGTCGAAGAAGTTGCGGATCGCCCGGACGACCTCGGCCCGGACTTGAAGCACGGCGTGCTGTTTGCGTGAACGGAGCCAGAGGTGGCGGTGTTCCATCAAGAACGGCGTGGAGTGCTCCTTCGGTGTGATCGGATAATCCTTGGCGATTTGAAGGATTTCGATCTCGGAAACGCCGAGCTCATAGCCGCCGGGAGCGCGCTTGTCCTCGCGGACGCGGCCGCGGACAATCAGCGATGATTCCTGCGTCAGGGAATCGAATTTCTCAAACAGGGGGTCGTTGTCGTCCTTGCTGAAAATCGTAGCCTGGACGAGGCCGGTTCCGTCGCGAACGAGGATGAACCTGATCCGGCCGCTCGACCGGGTGTTGTAAACCCAACCCCGGATTTCGACATCCCGGTCCTGGGACGAGGCAAGATCTTCGATGTAAACCCATTTCATGACGGAAAATCCTTTGAAAATTTGTTTCATTATAGGAGATCGATCCCGGAAAATCAATGGAACGGCTTGAAATCGAAAGAGGTTTCGCCTATCGTACCGAACATGGCGGACATCCGGCCGTTCGTTCCGGCCAAACTGATTTGCGGGATCATTGCCGGCAGGGAAGAGCACGCGGAAGAAGCCGAAAGGCGATTGGCCGGACTTTACGGCCCGATAGAGAGCCGTGGACCGCGCGTCCCGTTCGCCGGGACGGATTATTATAAGGCCGAGATGGGCGCCGGCCTGAGGCGCGGCTTCGTCTCTTTTCGGGACCCGATCGCCCCGGAGCGGTTGCCCGAAATTAAAATCGAAACCAACACCCTGGAGGACGAACTCCGGGCGGTCTTCGGAACGAAAGGGAGGGCGGTCAACCTTGACCCCGGGATTCTGACTTCTTCGGCCCTTTTCATGGCGACGACCAAGGAATTTTCCCATCGGCCGCCCCTCCAAAAGGGGATCTACGCCCACCTCGAATTATTGTTCGCTAAGACCGGGGTCAAGCGCCTGGAATGGACGTACCCGGATTTTCGGACCGAGGATCATATTCCGTTTTTTCTGAGCGTTCGAAAAGCGTATCTCGAAACGCTCAAACCGCCCCGATGAGGGCGGCTATCCGGCGGATGGTAGACGGCGTCGTTCCGCAACACCCCCCGATGATCCGGGCGCCGTTTTGGATGAGGCGGGGGATTTCCCTGAGGTATTCATCCTCACTCTGGGAATAAACGACCCGGCCGCCCACGATTTCCGGCCTTCCCGCGTTGGCCTGGGCGATGAGCGGCGTCGAAGTCAACGGTTTCCAGGCGGCGACGAGATCGGCCATGTCGCCGCTCGAGAGTGAGCAGTTCGCCCCGAACGCCGGAAGGTCTTCGGCTTCAAACGCCCGCGCGCACTTTTCCAATCCGTCGCCCATGATGGTAAAAAAACCGCGCTTCGTCCGGTTGAAAGTCATGGTCGCCAAAACCGGAAGGCCGGGAGCGCCGCGTTTGACGCCGCGGACGGCGCACAAGGCTTCGCGCAGGTCGAACATCGTCTCGATCAGGATGAAATCCGCGCCGCCTTCGGCCAGCCCTTCCGCCTGGACGGCGAACCCGTCTTCGAATTCAGCCTCGGAATGCGCTCCCTGGGGGCGGAGAAATTTACCCGTCGAGCCGACGTCACCAGCGACGAATTTCCCGGGCGGCCGGACGGAAACCGCCACCCGCGCGGCCGCCGCGTTCACTTCCCGGGCACGATCGGACAATCCCATGGCGGCAAGTTTCAGCGGGCTGGCTCCCAGGGAGTTGGTCGTGACGGCGTCCGCGCCCGCCTCAAAATAATCACGATGGACCGCCTGGACCGCTTCCGGATATTCGATATTAATCAGCTCGGGACATGGTCCGGCCAAAGGCACGATTTTCATCAACTCCGTGCCGAAGGCGCCGTCCATCAAAACCGGACGCCCCTCGATCCTCAATAGAGAAAATTCTCTCATTCTTGTTTCCCATCCGTTTAAAATTCGGCCGGGTCCCAGGCCGAGATCTTCCGGAGTTTGGCCACGATCTCGGGAAGCACCTGCAGAACCTGAGTGACGTCGTCTTCCGTGTTGAACCGGCCGAGGGACATCCGGACGGTGGACCGGGCGAACTCGGGCCGGAGTCCGATCGCCTGAAGCACGTGGGAGACTTCCTCGGATTCCTCGCTGCAGGCCGATCCGGTGGACACGCAAATCCCCTTGGTCGCCAGGGACAGGAGGATGGCCTCGGATTCCAATCCGAGAAAGGCATAGCTCAAGGTGGTCGGAATCCGGTGTTTGGGATGGCCGTTGAAATGGATTTTCGGCACGGCCGCCTCAAGCCCGGTCTTCAAACGGTCGGTCAGCCGCCGCAAACGGACCTTGTCGGCTTCGAAATGAAGCGGCAGAATCCGGGCAGCTTCGCCGAAGCCGACAATACCGATGGTATTTTCCGTCCCGGCCCGCAAGCCGCGTTCCTGGTGGCCCCCGTGGACGAACGGCCGAAGCGGCGTACCTTTCCGGACATACAACGCGCCGACCCCCTTCGGTCCGTAAATCTTGTGAGACGAAATCGTCAGAAGATCCACGCCCAGGTCATCCGCCCGGAAGGCGATTTTCCCGAACGACTGGACGGCGTCCGTGTGGACGAGGGCGCCCTGTTCATGGGCGATCCGGACGACGTCGGCGATCGGCTGGATCGTTCCGATCTCGTTGTTCGCGTGCATGACCGAAACGAGGCCAGTCTGCGGACTGACGGCGGCCCGGAGGGCGTCCAGGTCGATCGTCCCGGTCGAATCGACCGGGACGTAGGTCACCTTGAATCCCTTGCTTTCGAGGTAGGCCGCGGTTTCGGCCACCGCGGGATGTTCGATCGTCGACGTGACGAATTCCTTTTTGTCGGGAAGGGCGTCCATAACGCCCAGGATCGCCTGGTTGTCCGCTTCGGTCCCCGACCCGGTGAAATAGATCGAGGCCTTGGAGGCTCCGACCGCGGCGGCCACGTAGGTGCGGGCTTCGTTGATCATCTCCTTCGCCTTGCGGCCGATCGGATAAAGGGAGGAGGGGTTCCCGAAATGTTCCCGCATAAAATTCGCCATTTTGTCGGCCACCGCCGGGTCGAGCGGGGTTGTCGCGTTGTTGTCCAGGTATACCATGGGTTTTGTCTCGCTTTCCCGAATAGGGCAGTGAATATTTTAGCCGAATCGACAAAAAAATACTATTCTTATCGAATTTAAGGATTGAATTTCCCCGTGATCTTCGCGAAAAAAAAGCGGCGATCCTCCCCGGAAGAGGGAGGACCGCCGCCGGTACGAACTTTGCTTCAGGATCCCGCGGGCTAGGCCAAGGCTTCCTTAAGAATGCGGACGACCTCGAGGCCGGCCCGTTTCTGCCCTTCTTCGGCCTGCGCGCCGATATGGGGGGTGGCCGTGACGTTCGGATGGTCGATCAGGGCCCAATCTTCCGGGGGTTCCTTCGCGAACACGTCGACGGCCGCAGCCCGGACCTTGCCGCTCTGCAGGGCCGCGAGCAAGGCGGCTTCGTCGATGACGCCGCCGCGGGCGGCGTTGACGATGACGACGCCATTCTTCATTTTTGCAAACTCCGCCGCGCCCAGGATCGGGCCTTTCGTCTTGGGCACATGAAGGGAAAAGATGTCGGCTTGAGCGAGGAGGTCGTCAAGCGGGACCTGCGCGACGGCCAGCTTCGTCTGGATCGGAACGACATCGTAAGCCAGGACCCTCATTCCGAAAGCGATGGCCCGCTCGGCCAGGGCCAGACCGATCCGCCCCGCCCCGATCAGCCCGAGGGTTTTTCCGAAAAGCTCCGTGCCGTGGAGCGTTTTCTTTTCCCATTGGTGTTGTTTCATGGTCACGTTGGCCCGGCCGTGTTGGCGGACCGCCCCGAGCATGAGACCGAAGGCGTGTTCGGCCACGGAGATGGTCGTGGCCGAGGGCGTGTTGGCGACTGCGATGTTTCTTTCCTTGGCCGCGACGGCGTCGACGTTATCCAGGCCGATCCCCGCCCGGACGATGATTTCCAATCCCGAGGAAGCTTCGATTACCGGGCGGGTGATCTTGCTCGCGCTGCGGACGACGACGGCGTTGAAGCCGGGAATCGTTTGAACGAGACCGGCTTCGTCTAATCCGGTTTTGACGATAACGTCGAATCCCGGAACGGCCTTCAGGAGTTCGGTGGATTCCTTGTCCAGGGCGTCGGCGATCAGGATCTTTTTCATGCCCAATTCTCCCTGAGGACCGGTTCGGCGGCCTTGATGGAGGTTCCGGCCGTGAGGGGATAACCCATGTCGGTCAGGGTCATTTCGAGCGCGGTCAGGGCGGTGATGATGTCGAACCCGCCCATGTATCCGAGGTGGGCGATGCGGAAGAATTCGCCCTTGTGCGGGTCCTGGGCGCCGGCGATGTAGGCCAGATACTTGTTCTGCATCGTCTTGACGAGCTTGGACCCATCGATGCCGGCCGGCGTTTTCACCGCGGTCACGATGTTGCCCGGCCGCTCGGTCAGGAGTTCGAGCCCGAGGGCCTTCACTCCGGCCCGGGTAGCGTCGGCCAGAATGCGGTGATGGGCCATGAGTTTTTCCAGGCCCATCTCCCGGATGATCTCCAGTGCCTTTTTCTGCTGGATGATGAGGGTGATGCCGGGAGTCCAGGGAGTAGTCTGTTTTTCGAGGTTTTTCCGGGCCTTCTTCAGGTCAAAGTAGAACTTCGGGCATTTCGAGGTTTCGACGAGTTTCCAGGCCTTGGGGCTCACGGCGATATAGGCCAGCCCGGGAGGGATCATGAACGATTTCTGGGCGCCGGTGAGCAAGACGTCGATTTTCCATTCATCCATCGGGCACGGAGTCGCGCCGAGGCCGGAAATTCCGTCGACGACGAGGATAGCCGGGGTTTTCGCCACGACCTCGCCGAAACCCTGGATGTCGAAAATCTGTCCGGACGACGTCTCCGACAAAGTCGCAAAAACGACCTTGATGGCCGGATTGGCCTTCAACTCTGCTTCCAGCGCTTCCTTGGACAAGACTTTTCCCCAATCCAGGACGATATCCTTGTAGATGACGCCGTAGGCCTTGCAGAGGTTACCCCAGCGTTCGCCGAACTTTCCGGCGTTGATCGTCAGGACTTGATCTCCGGGGGAGCAAAGGTTGCAGACGGCCGCTTCCATCGCGCCCGTGCCGGACGACGTCAGGATGTAGACGTCCTCCTTCGTCCCGAAGACGTACTTCAAGCCTTCGGTGGTTTCCATGAAAATCTTGGAGAACTCTGCCGTTCGATGATGGATGATCGGCTCGGCCGCTGCCGCGAGAACGCTCGACGGAACAGGCGTCGGGCCGGGGGAGAGAAGGTAGTACTTTTTGATCATGGATCCTCCTTGGGTAATGATAGTGGCTATTTGCAGAAAACTTTTTTTTCCATTTTCTTGAGAAGTAACGCTAACACAAAAAAAACGCGCCTGTCAAACGGAATCCGGCTTATCCGGTCTGACCCCGGGATTCCTTTCCATAATGTCGGCCGTTTCCAGCTCATCCGGCGTCGCCGAGGCCGCGGTATCCCTAAAAAGCCGGCGGGCAGTTCATAATTTTTGAAGGAACGCGGTCAACAAGGCGGCCCGCTCGACTAGGGAGGGGAGGAGAACATGCTCATGGGCCGCGTGGATCCCGTCCCCGTCCGGTCCCAGCCCGTCAAGAACGGCCCGGCCGACGCCGGCCGCGATCGAGCCGTCCGACCCGCCGCCTGTTTTTCCACCGGAAAGGCGGACGCCCATTTCCGCGGCGATGGCCGCGGCTTCCCGAAAGAGAGCGTCGGAAACCTTCGTCTTTTCCATCGGCGGCGTCGTGCTTTCGATCGTCGTCCGGATCTTCGCCCGATGGGCCGAAAGCCCGATGGCTTTGAGGAAACGGAGGATTTTCACCTTCTGCTCGTTCGTCCAGAAGCGGATATCGCATACGGCGAACGCCGCATCGGCGACGATGTTGGCTTTTTCGCCCCCCCCGATCAGCCCGACATTGACCGAAACGTCCGCCGAGCGGAGCGTTTGGATTTTCCGGAGAACGGCCATCAATTCATCGATTGCCGACACGCCCCTGTCCGGGCTTCCGCCGTGGGCCGCGATTCCCTGCACGTCCAACCGGACGACGCACCGGCCTTTGCGTTGGACTTTCAGCGCTCCTCCGGGAAGGGCCGGTTCCAGGCAAAGGACCCGGTCGGCGGCTTTCGCCTGGGCCCGGATGATCTCGTCAGCCTCGTCGCATCCGGCTTCCTCGGTCGAATTGAGAAACAGGGCCACCCGGCGCCGCGGGGGCAGATTGAGTTCGCGAAGCGCGCGGAGGGCGAAATAGGACAGGACCAGGCCGGCTTTCATGTCCAGCACGCCCGGTCCGAAAATCTTGTCTCCCTGGAGATAGAAGGGCATTCGGTCCAAACGGCCGACCGGCCAGACCGTATCGACGTGGGTCAGAATTAAAAGACGTCCCTCCAGGCGATCGTCGGTTTTCGCCGGGTATTCGATCAAGTGGAAATCGCCACGGCCGCGCTGGGGATAACGGGTGTACTTGACGCCGATCCGGGCGCACTTCGACATAAAAACGGCACTGCAGGCATCAACCGCTTTTTTGTCGCCCGTGGGGGATTCGGCGAGCGTGAGCTCCTTGAGAAAGCTGATCATCTCGCCCTGTCGGGAACGGAAATAGATCGGAAGGTTCATGGCGCCTCCTGGATCGACAGTACTCTACCACAAGAAGCGGCGCGATTCATCCCGGATGGCGGGAGGGTTGACAGTTCCCGCGACTTCGGCGAAAATGCCTTCTCATGAATTCCCGTTTTCGGTTCCCGATCACCGTCGGAGTTGCCCTGCTTCTCCTCGGGAGCGCGACGTTCGCCCAATCCCGTCGCGTGGCTTTTTCCTTTCAAGGAGGCGGCGCTGGCCACGAGGAAAACAATTTACACGTCGGCCTGGCGACCGGTTTCGCGATGACCGTTCCGTTGACGGCGCGCTTGGCGGTGACCGCCGAGATCGATCATTGGGCGACCGCGTCCCGGTCGTCGTTCCGGAAGCTCTACAACGGCCGTCTAGCCGTCACGCCGTTCCTGCTCGGACTCCGGTACGAATTCGGCGGCAACGGATACTTCGTTCCCTATGCCGTGGCCGGGACCGGTTATGTCGGAACCAAGTTCTGGATCGACCCGGTCGTCACCCTCCCGGAAGTGACCATCGAGCAAAATGTCCGGAGCGGCTGGGGGGGGTACTTCGGATTCGGCGCCTCGTGGCGATTGGCCGCTCTCTGGGAATTTTTCAGCGAAATCGATTACCTCGTCCGGACGGCCCCCTGCCGGACCGTCGTCCGCGATCCGAACCTCCGCGTCACCGCCGAAGATATTTGGGTCAATCTCCACGTCGTCTACTGGAAATTCGGCTTCCGCATTTTGTTTTGATTTTTTCCTTCTCCGCATTCTTTTTCCCGGCTTCGGTCATTGATTTTTCCCCAGGTTTGGCCTACAGTTGGGGGCGATGAAAAAGGGATCGACCGCCCGTGGTTTTTTTCGCGCCGTTCTCTTCCTGGCCGGGCTGGGAGCGGCGGTCATCGGGCTCCGGACGCCGGCCGGGTCCGAAATCGCCTATCCCTGGAAAGAGGTCTACATCGGCGCCTTTGACTCTGCGGGATGGTGCGGGCTTGTCCTGGCCCCGCACCCGGACGCCGCGTTCGCTTTCCGGTTCCAGATCGAGAAAGACGGCCAAAAAGCCGACGGTCACGATTTTTTTTACCTGGCCTCAGAAATCGGGCCGAATTCCCCCGACGGGCTCTATGCCCGGATCGGTTTTGATCTTGGCCTTCCGATCCTGCCCGACAAAAAAAATGAAACGCCGATCCTCATCAAGCCGTCCAAGCGTTCCGACCTGCTCCTCCTGGAATGGTCGCGCCAGGACGAAGGCGCGGTGGTCGGACGGTTGATCATCCCGAAAAACGTCTCCGTCCGCCTCGTACAATATTTTCCCTGGGATTTCGAAGGCCGCTGCCGAATATCCCCGGAAGGGGAGATCATCAGCGAATCGCGCGGCCCGAGGGCTTCCACCTGCGTCCTTTGGACGCACCGGCCGGGTACGCCCTCAGTCGAAAAGGACGGTTTGGAAGCGGCTCTCAGCTTTCCGCCCGGAGAGGACCGGGCCGTTTATTTCGCCGCCGGCGTCGGCGTTCAGGCCGAGGACGTCCGGAAGCGCATCTACCGGTACAAGAATCCCAAGACCATCGACGTTCTGATCGCGGAGGAAAAAGACCGCTATGAAAAGAAGCGGGTGGTTGTGGAAGGCTTGTACGGCGGAGCGGCGGAAGCCGTCACGAACAACCTCCACTGGATGATGCTTTATCAGGCCGGTGCCCATCGCCTGTACACGCCGGCGGGCCGGCGATGGATTTTCGACCGGCCCGAAGGCGGACCGGACCACTGGCAGATTTTCGCCTGGGATTCGTTTTTAAACGGCCTGGAGCTTTCTCTGGAGAGCAACCGGTACGCCGCGGATGCCGTCCGGGCGGTTCTCCAGACACAGTATCCCAACGGCAACATCCCGAATTGGAGAAGCCGTTTCGGCGGAACGCCGGATCGTTCCCAACCTCCGGTGGGATCCTATTGCGTCCTCAAGCTTTTCGGGAAATCGGGCGACCGGGAGCTTTTGGAATTCGCCTACCCGTATCTCAAAAGATGGCATGCCTTTTGGAAGGAGACGACCCCCAACGGGAAGCCCCGCCGGGACGGAAACGGCGACGGGCTTCTGGAATGGGGATCGGACAGGAAGCTCGTGTCGGACAACCCACCCTCCTGGGAAGCCGGCGCGTCCGCCGAACTTCGGGCCAAATGGGAATCCGGCCAGGACGACCTGCCGAACTGGGACGACGTTCCGGTGAATCCCTCTTCGGGGACGTTCACTCTTAACTCCGTCGATCTCAACAGCCTGTATGCTCTGGACGCCTGGTGCCTTTCCCAAATCGCCGAAATTCTGGACAACCGGACCGAGCACGACGCCTACCTCGAAGAGTATGAATCCATGCGAAAGTTGATCAACGATCAGCTGTGGAACGGCCGGGAAGGATTCTATTTCGACCGGTACTGGGACGGCCGGTTTTCCCGCCGCAAGGCCGCCTCGAATTTTTATCCGCTGCTCGCCCGGATTCCCGACGACCACCGGGCTCAGCTCGTCCGCAAGCATCTCCTTAATCCGAAGGAATTTTGGGGGGACTTCATCGTCCCGACCATATCACGCGATGATCCGGTCTTCAACGACCCGGAGAATCCGTCCCGGCAGTACTGGCGCGGCACGATTTGGCCTCCGACAAACTACCTGATCTATCAGGGCCTCAAGGCTTACGGCTTCGACGCCGAAGCCTCTGAATTCGCCCGCAAAAGCGCCGGATTGTTCCTCAATGCCTGGCGCAATTTCCAATTGTCCCCGGAAAACTTCCATCCCTTGAGTGGAGAGGCGTCCGGCCAGAGGTTTCAAAGCTGGGGACCGCTGTTCGCCCTTCTGGCGATTGAAGAATACCTTGATTTTTCGCCCTGGGAAGGGTTCCGGTTCGGTATGATCAGCCCCGACGAAGAAGGAACGATTTCTCGCGTTTCGATCCAGGGCCGTCATTACGACGTGAGCGTGGCCCGCAAGAAGATTATCCTCAAAGAAGAGGGCCGACCGATCGTCACGATAGACGGAGGAGCGGTCGTCCGCCATTTTCTTTATACCGAAAACGAAGTGTCCTTTGAAATCAAATCGATGACCGGCCGCCGGGTCCGGATCGAGTTCCTCCGGAAGGGCAAATATCAGTTGCTGATCGACAACGCCCCCAAACGCGTTTTTTCCGGAGCCAAGGTCAAATTCGATGTTCCAGAGGGAAACCACGCCGTGCTTCTCCAATTGCTCGAAACCTTGAATTGATTCAAGGAAGAGGACCGCAAAGGTAGGGAGTCGGCGGGCCCGCCGCCAGAGAACGTTTTTTTACCATTCATGTAACTTTTTTTCCCGTTCCGGCGTAAGAAATGATGACCTTGCCTGAAAACGGAGCTTTCCGGGCGGGCACAAATATTGCAGACTGACGGGATAGACGGAGCTATTTGAGGAGAATTTTATGCATCTAAAGCCGGGCCTCGTATTCTTCGCTTTTTTAGGAACTCTATTCGCGGTTTTCCCCGTCTTGGCCCAGACGCCGGCGGATGACCTGGAGACGTTGAAAAAATCCGCTCCCCGGATCTTTATCGCTTGCGGAAGCTGCGACATGGAATACATCAAGAATGAAATTTCGTTCGTCAACTACGTCCGGGACCGGAAGGAAGCCGATGTCCACGTCCTTGTCACGACGCAAACGACCGCTTCCGGCGGAACGGAATACACCCTGACGTTCATCGGGCAGAACGGATTTACCGGAATCGACGATTCGTTCCGGTATTTCTCCAAGCAGGACGACACCGAGGATGACATCCGGAAAGGCCTGACCCGGACTCTCAAACAGGGCCTGGCCGCCTATGTCGCCCGGACCCCGATCGCCTCCCGCCTTCAAGTTCGCTATCAACCCGATAGCGAGCCCGCCGGACTCCGGGATCGATGGGACCATTGGCTCTTCAACATCGGCGCCGAAGGATACTTCAACGGTGAAGAATCCAACTCCGACAACAGCTTCGGGTTCAACTTCACGGCCAACCGTATCACCGAGAATTGGAAACTCCGCCTGGGGCTTTCGACCAGTTTCAACCGGGATTCCTTTTCCTATGAGGGGGAGGAGATCAAAAGCACCCAGGAGTCTTACAGCGCCAGCGGGTTGCTGGTCAAAAGCCTGGGGCCGCATTGGTCGGCCGGTTTTGCGATGGATGCGGATTCCTCCACCTTCGGTAACATCGGCTTCCGCCTCATCCCGGCACCGGCCGTCGAATACAATCTTTTCCCTTACGCCGAGTCCTCGCGCCGCCAGCTCCGGTTCCTCTACCGCCTTCAGTTCGAGAACGTCCGCTACCGGGAAACGACGATCTACGACAAAGCCCGGGATAATCTCTGGGGCGAATCGCTTTCCGTCACCCTCGACCTCAAAGAAAAATGGGGAAGCATCACGAGCTCGATCAGCGGATCCCACTATTTTCATGATCTCAAACTGAACAACCTTTCCCTTTACGCCTATGTTCAACTCAACCTGGTCAAGGGTTTGAACGCCTATGTCTTCAGTGGAGGATCCCGCGTTCACGACCAGCTCGCGTTGGTCAAGGGCAATGCCTCGTTGGATGAAATTCTGCTCCAACGCCGTCAGCTCGCCACGTCCTACAGCTATTACGCAATAATCGGCCTCAGCTACACGTTCGGCTCCGCCTTTACGAACGTCGTAAATCCCCGCTTCGGCCGACTGGGCGGCAACGACAACGGCGGCGTAAGCATCAACATCCATTGAGGAAAACTTCGATGAATAAGACTACTGGCTCATTTCTTTCCTTCGCCGCCGCGGCCTTCCTCCTTGTCCTTGTTTTTTCGTCGTCAGGCTTCTCCCAGGACCGTCCCGAGGAACCCGGGATTCCGCCCGGGAACCTGAAAGTTTTCATCTCCGGGCCCGGGGCCGCTTCGTTCGCTCCGATGATTCCCTTCGCCGAGGTCGTGGCCGACCCGGATTCCGCCCAGATCGTCGTGGAAGTCACGTCTTCCAGCGACGCTGATGGGAATTGCGTCTCCCTGCTGTTTTCCGGCCGTCGGATGTTCGAAGGCCGCGTGGATACGTTGAAATACCGTCCGGCCGCGGGAGAGCCGGCCGAAACGACCCGGAAAGAAGTCGGCCGTCTTCTTCAATTGGGGCTCCTGCGTTTCGCGGCCCAGACGCCGTCTGCCGGGCGCATCGATGTCGTCTTCGAGGATCAGGTCAAGCCGACGGCCGTGGCGGATCCATGGAATTTCTGGGTCTTCAGCCTGAGCGTCAACGGATTCCTGTCCGGCGAAAAGTCCTATCAGTACCAATCCTGGTACGGCAGCGCGACCGCCAACCGCGTCACCCCCGAATGGAAAATACGGATGGCCCTGGAATTCAGCCGATATAAAAACGGCTACGATTATCAAGGATTCCATTATGAAAGCGCTTCCGAATCCCGAAACGCCTCCGGCCTGGTTGTCCGCAGCCTGGACGAGCACTGGTCGATCGGCGCATCCGTGGCGGCCGGCGATTCGACCTACAACAACTACGATTTTCAACTGGCGGTCAAGCCGGCCGTCGAATACGACGTTTTTCCCTATTCGGAATCGACGAAAAAACAGCTGTGCTTCCTTTATTACATCGGACCGGAATTCTTCCGCTACCGGGAGGAAACGATCTTCAACAAGCGCCGGGAAACCCTCTGGAAGGAAACCCTGTCGATCGCCCTGGGTCTCAAGCGTCCCTGGGGTTCGTTGAGCGCCTCCCTTTCCGGTTCGCATTATTTCCATGATTTCCGGAAAAACCGTTTGAGGCTCGACGCGGAAATCTCCTGGCGAATTTTTCAGGGCTTGAGTTTGAACATCGACGGAGGAGGATCACGCATCCGCGATCAACTGGCGCTGCCGAAGGGAGGTGCGTCCCTGGAGGAAGTCCTCCTCCGGAGGAGGCAACTCGCGACGGGGTATGATTATTATCTGTCGGCGGGACTGAGATATACGTTCGGGTCGGTTCACAGCACGCTCGTGAATCCGCGCTTCGGCTCGGGGAGCGGGACGAGCATTTCGATCAGTTATTGACCGGGGAATCGTCAGCGGACCGGACCGGCGCCGGAGGATTTGATTTTCCAACAAAGAAATATGTATGGCTTATGATTTATGCGCAGGTTTGATTCCCGAGTCCGAGGAGGGAGAGAGCGCGAAGGCCGTCAGTCGGCTTTGCAAATGAGAATGGGGAATCCGTCGGCGAACAAACGGGCGGCAAGGCGTTCTGTTTCTGATGGTTCATCGGCCCGGAACCGGACGCGGTAGTAATTCTGACCCGACAAGCTCGTTGCGGAAATGAACGCTTTTCCATACTTTTTGCCGAGTCTCCCCTTCAGCTCGCGGGCGTTCTCCTCGTCGACGAACGAGCCGACTTGGATAATATACCGCCCCTCGGCCGCCCTCAGCGCTGCGCCCAGGATTTCCAGGCGGACCGGCGCGGTGCCGGAGCCGACCATGTTGAGCAACCGGGCCGCGGCATACGACAGGTCGAGGATGCGGTTCTTCATGAACGGCCCCCGGTCGTTGATCCGGACTTCCGCCGCCCGGCCGTTGTCCAGGTTAGTGACCATCACCCGCGTTCCGAAGGGGAGAGTGGGGTGGGCCGCGGTCATGTCGTACATATTGTAGATTTCCCGGTTGGACGTCTGGCGGCCGTGAAAATCCGCCCCGTACCAGGAAGCGATACCCGTCTGTCCGGATGTTCGGGCACCCAGTCTTCCTCCGGCGCAAGCCGATGAGAAAACGAGAGCCAGGACCAGGGCCGCGGACCGGGCCTGTGTCCAACGTCGGGTCGGCTTCATTTTTTTCACGACTTGATCATAACCGGAGTCCGACGCCAGGGGAATCATCTTCCCCGGTGAACGAAGGGTTGATTTTCAGAAGCCGCGTCTCATCTCCGGCGATGATACGGATTGACCCGCATGATGAGTTCGGCCCTGGTGAGAACGCGTATCCATCGGGATATTCTTGACAAAAACAGACGCTGGCGATATCGTCTCAAGACATGCGAACGATCCGGTTTTTCCTTCCCGCCGCCCTCTATTACGGGTTGATTTATTTCCTATCGGACCAACCGCAAATCCCGATTTCCTTCGTTTTTCCTCTACAAGACAAGTTCTTTCACTTCGTCATTTACGCCGGTTTCGGCGTTTGCCTGCTTTATGGACTTGCCCGGATCGACCGTCTCGGAACGCGCCGGCGGCTCGGAACTCTCGTCGTTATCGGCGTCCTGGCGGCCGGACTGGACGAATTCCATCAAGCCTACGTGCCCGGACGGAACGCCGATATTGTGGATGCGGCCGCCGATGTGCTCGGAATTCTGGCCGGCTGGTTGATCGTTCGACTCTTGATCCGCAGTTCGGCGGGACGCCGATGGTTCTCTGCAGGATCGGAATCCCCGCCGCGGCTTCCGTAAAACGACCGCCCCGCCGTTGCTCCCGGTCCCGATGGGAGAACGCCTCACCCCTGAAATCGCAGCGGGCCGTAAACGCTGCAGAACCGGAACAGCTTCCTTTTGAGGAAAGCGAACGCTTTTTCCGGGTCCGAGGCGTAGGTGAATATTTTTGCCTCGGCAGCGGAAATCGTCTTGTTTTTCACCAGGGAATCGAAATCAACGACGTCTTTCCAGAATTCCTCCCCGTAGAGCATCACCACGACTTCCTCGCGAGCGATTTTCTCCGTTTGAATCAAAGTCAGCGTTTCGAAAAGCTCGTCAAGCGTCCCGTATCCGCCGGGGAAGGCGATGACCGCCCGGGCCCGGCTGACAAGCCAGAATTTCCGCATGAAAAAATAATGGAAGAGAAAGCAAAGGTCTTCCGGGATATAGGGGTTGGGCGCCTGTTCGTGGGGAAGAGAGATGTTCATCCCGATCGACTTTCCGCCCGCCCGGGACGCCCCCCGGTTGGCCGCTTCCATAATCCCCGGGCCGCCGCCCGTGCAGACAACGAAGTTTTTGCCCTTCGGCCGAAGCGGGATCGCCCATTGGGCGAGCCGGAAAGCCAATTCCTCGGCGTCCCGGTAATACCGGGAAAGCGGCGCGGACCGGTCGTCGGCCTGAATCCGGGCCGAGCCCAAGAAAAGCACCGTGCTGTTGATCTTGTTCCGGTCGAACCGCTTATCCGGTTCCAGGTACTCGCTCAGAATCCGGAGGGTGCGGGCCTCGGGAGAGCGAAGAAATTCTTCGTTTTTATAGGCGATGAGCGGGGGCTTGGAAGTTTTCATGGACATTTCTCCAATTCGGGATTCTAGCCCAAACGAACCTCCTTTGTATAGCGGCGACAGCTTTGACTTCAGGGGGGGCGTGTGATATTTTGCTTTCCCGAACGAGCGAGTAAATAGAAAGAAAGAGTGAGATCGATGTCCCATCCCCTTGAAGCTCTGCGTCGAATGGAGTATCCCGGCCGCGTCATCGTTCTCGGGAGGGACCCGTCGGACGAATGCGACGTCGTCGTTTATGCTATAACAGGACGCTCCCCATCAAGCCAGGCGCGCCGCCTGGAACAGGCTGGAAAGGCGATCGTGACAAAACCGACGGACCCTGAAGTCCTGAAAACTGGCAACCCCGACCTGCTCGTTTATCCCGCCGTCTGCTTCGGCGATCGCCTGGCGGTCAGCAACGGCAAACAGACGGAAGACGTCGCCCGGGCGGAGGCGGGCCATCCCGTGGCCGCCCTCGAAGCGGGTCTGCGGAATTGGTCGTTCGAACCGGACGCCCCGATTTTCACACCGCGCATCAGCGGCCTTCTCTGGCTCGACGGCCGGGCAGCCTTCAGCGTGATCAAACGCGCCGCGGACGGAACGGCCCGGAGGCTGTATTTTGAATCGATGCTTCGCCCCGGCAACGCGGAGATGATCGCGACCTACGCCGGGCCGAATCAAAACCCTCTCCCCGCGTTCCGGGGGGAACCGTTGCCCTTGACCCTAGCCGAAGGCACGGCCCGGGCGACCGTGGAGGCGTTCTATGAGGCGCTCCGTCCCGAAAACCGTCCCGAGGATTTCCGCGTCGCCGCGGCCTGCGTTTTCATTTCCCGTAACGATCCGGACCGGCCGATGGTTGCGATCATCAATCGGAATGAAAGGAAAAATGCATGAGCTCCGAAAAAGAATCCTCCGACAAAGCCGCCCGGAAACAGTATTTCACCAAGGTCAAGGAGGATTTTCCCGAAATCCTCACCTTTGGAACCCAGCAATTCCTCAAGCGGCTGTCCATGCGCTACGGGGAAAATCCCGGATACCCGGCCGCGTTCTATATTGAAGAAAAGGCGTTCGGGGCCAACATGGCCACCCTCGACGTTCTCCAGGAAGGCACCAAGGGGCTAGGTTACATCAACGTCGGCGACATGGACCTCGGCCAGCGCCTGGCCGGCAAGTTGACCGCCATTTATCCCGGGAAAACGGTCGTTGTCCTGATCAAACACGAAATGCCGAGCGGCGTCGCCCTGGGCGACGATCCGCTCGAGGCCTTTGAAAAGGCCTGGAACGCGGATTCGCTCTCCAACTTCGGCTCCGTCGACGTGTTCAATGTTCCCGTCAACCAGGCCGTGGCTCGTCTCCTGGTTGAAAGCGCGCGCAATGTCGAAGTTGTTTATGCGCCCGGATACGAGGACGGTGTGCTGGAAATCCTGACCGCCCGTAAGCCCCTCCGGGTCGTCCGGATGGGCGGAGCGATGGACGGACCGACAGGGGACAACGGCCTCGAAATCAAGCGCGTCGCCGGCGGGCTTCTCGTCCAGCAGCGTTTCGACTCCAGGATCGTTTCGCCGGGGGACGTCGACGTCGTTTCTAACCGGAAACCTACGGCCGACGAAGTCCAGGCCGCGATTCTCGCCTGGAACGTCGCTGCTTTCACCCGCTCCAACGCGGTCGTCATCGGGACAAAGGACCGAATTCACGGCATTGGCTCCGGCCAGCGCAGCCGCATCGATTCGACCGAGAACGCCATCCGGATTTCCCGTCGCGGCTACGGCCCCGAAGGATGTGTGCTGGCCTCGGACGCATTCATGCCCTTCCCGGACGTCGTCGAGCTGGCGGCGAAATCGGGCCTGACGGCGATTATCTATCCGCTTGGCTCGGTCAAGGACCAGGAAGTGATCGATCGGGCTAACGCCCTGGGCCTAGCGATGATCGTCACCCGTCGGCCCGGCGAGGTCGATTGCGAGCGCTGCTTCCTCCATCGGTAACCGGGCCGTCCGGAAAAGACCGGGCTCCTGCGGAAACCGGATATGGGACTGACACGTTACCAAACCAAAAGGCGGTTCGACCGGACTCCCGAGCCCGCGGGGAAAAAAGGGACTTCGGCCGGGGTGCCGGCTCCGGAACTCATTTACGTCATCCAGAAGCATCGGGCCACGCATCTGCACTGGGACCTCCGCCTGGAGGAGGGAGGGGTTTTGAAGAGTTGGGCTGTCCCCAAGGAACCCCCGACGGAGGCCGGAGTGAAGCGTTTGGCGGTAGAAGTCGAGGATCATCCCCTAGAATATGCCTCCTTCGAAGGAACCATCCCGGCCGGAGAATACGGCGGAGGGAAAGTTGAAATCTGGGACCGCGGGACCTACCGTGTTCTGGAAGCGACGCCGGCCAAACGATGGATCGAAATAACCGGGACCCGGCTCCGGGGACCTTATATTCTTCTGAAATTGAAACCGGCGGAAAAGGACGACCGCAACTGGCTGTTTTTTAAATTGAAACCGAAAGAGCCGTAAGCAAAGATCGAAGAAATGAATCTCAAGGCGAAAGGCATCCTATTAACCGGTTTGCTGTTGTCGGCCCTTGCCGCCGGCGGTTGCCCGAACGGAGGACCGGAGAGCGGAACCCGCAAGGAAGCCGACGCGCCGGTTTCCTATTTTGAAATCTCCGACGCTCTTAGGTCGGAAGGACTTCGAAAAGAAAACGCCTACGCCTTGCTTTCCGACCTCGTCCGCGTCTCCGGACCGCGCCTGCCCGGTTCTCCCGTGGCGGCCTCCGCGGTGGAACATATGCGCCGGGTCATGGACGAACTCGGTTTTGAAACCTGGCTGGAACCGACGTCGGTCCAACATTGGGTCCGGGGAGAAGAATCGGCCGAAATCCTCGACCAAACGGGCCGAAAAATCGATTCCTTGACGATCTCCGCCTTGGGCGGGAGTGTTCCGACTCCCGGATCCCGCGGAATCACGGCCCGGGTGATTGAAGTCGCATCGATGGCGGAGTTGGACGGTTTAGGTCCATCCGTCCGGGATGACGTCGTCTTTTTCAACCGGCCGATGGACCGGACTTTCGTGGATACATTCCGGGCTTACGGAGAAGCCGCTCGTTTCCGCTTCGAGGGTCCGTCGAAAGCGGCCCGGCACGGCGCGGCCGCCGCCTTGATACGTTCCGTGACCCCCCGAATTGACGATTTCCCCCATACGGGAATGGTCGGATACGATCCGGCCGTCGTGAAAATTCCCGCAGCCGCTATTTCCACCGAAGACGCCGAAGCACTTTCGGCCCGTCTCAAGAAAAACCCGAGCCTTCGCCTCAATCTAAGGCTGAGTTGCGCCAACTTGGAACCGACGCTTTCGGCCAACGTGATCGGTCAGATCCGCGGATCGGTCGAACCCGGGGAAATCGTTCTTTTGAGCGGACACCTGGATTCCTGGGATCTGGCCGTCGGCGCCCATGACGACGGGGCGGGATGCGTCCAGGCCGTCGAAGCGTTGCGCTTGATCCAGGCTTGCGGCTTGAAGCCGCGGCGGACGATCCGTGCGGTGATGTTCATGAACGAGGAATTCGGCGCCTCAGGCGGCCGGGATTACGCGGCCGATCCGGGGCGAAAAAATGAAAAACATATCGTCGCCATGGAATCGGACCGAGGGGGATTCCTCCCGCTTTATTTCGGCGTCGGCGGATCGCCCGAAGCGCGAGAAAAATTCGCGGCCCATGAAGAGGTTTTCCGGAGTCTGGGCCTTTCGGGAATACGTGCCGGCGGGGGAGGGTCGGATATCGAGCCGATCGTTCGCCAAGGCGCCGTTCCCATGGGATTCATCCCGAACGGACAAACCTATTTCGATCTGCACCATTCCGGCCTCGACACGCTGGACAAGGTCCATCCCCGGGAACTCGAGCTGGGAGCGATCGTTCTTGCTCTGGCGGCTTTTATCGCGTCGGAAGAAGGGATTTAAGCATGCGCGTTGCGATTCTCTGGCATTTCCATCAGCCGATCTACCGGAAGCCCGGATCGTTTGAATATGTGATGCCCTGGGTTAATTTCCACCTGAAGAATTATCATCAGATGATCCGGATCGCCGAGGAGACGGGATTTCCCTGCACTTTCAACCTCGTCCCGTGCCTGCTCGAGCAGATCCGCGATTACGTCGAAAACCGGGCTGTCGATCCCGTGCAGGCCGCCCTGGAAAAAGATCCGGAAGAATTGACCGAAAACGATCTGGCGCGCCTCCGACGCTTCGCTCCCGGAGAAGGGGATCCGGAAAAGATCCAGGAGACCGCCCTGCGGGCCTTCCTTTCACCGATAGATCCCCTTCCCGCTACGAAAGACGGGCTTTTGGAAAGGCAAAAAAGCGTCCTACGCGGCCTCCTTCCGGGATTCGCGAGAATGGGCCGGGAACGACGGGCCGAATTGACCGCCACCCCGTATTATCATCCCCTGACGCCGCTGATCTTCGATTTAAGGGTCGCTTTCGGCCAGATCCTGCCCCGGGAAACGTTCCGGTATCCCGACGACGCGCGTCATCACTTGGAAACGGCCGGATCTTATTTTGAAGAGGTTTTCGGTTTCCGGCCCGCCGGGTTATGGCCATCGGAAGGAGGCGTCAGCAAAGCCGTGACGAAGACCGCCGCCGACGCGGGTTTTCCGTTCGCCGTGACGGACGAAAACATCCTATGGAAGAGCCTCGGCGTCGCTCCGAAGGCGGAATTTCTTCGGACGCCGTACCGGAGCGAAGGGCTGCCGATCTTCTTTCGCGACCGGGTCTTGTCCGACCTGATCGGCTTCGAGTACAACTGCTGGAATCCCCGGGAGGCGGCCGCGGATTTGGTCCGGAGGATCGCGGAACGCCGGGCGGCCGGGCCGGACGACATTCTTGTCCTGGCCCTGGACGGAGAAAACCCGTGGCCCTTCTATGCCGACAACGGCGTTTCTTTCATCCGGGAATTTTACGGCCTAATGCTCCGGACCGAGGGAATCCAACCTTCCTTCTTCAGCGACATCCTTCACGACCGCCGGGATGACCTCAGGGACATCGACCTCGCTCCCGGGACCTGGCTCGGGAATTTTTCCAAGTGGATCGGCGACGCGGCCAAGAACGAAGGGTGGAACATCCTCAGTCGAGCCCGTCGGGATTGCGGACCGATCGAAGAGATCCTGATCGCCGAAGGGTCGGACTGGTTCTGGTGGAGGGGAGAAGCCCATCCCGAATTCGAGGTATTGTTTCTCGAATATATCGCGGCGGCCTACCGGGCAAAAGGCCTTCCCGTTCCGGAGGAATGCCGCCCCAGGGGGTACCGGGAATGAATCGGGAATTCGCGTTTTTGTTCGGCGTTCACAATCACCAACCCGTCGGGAATTTCGGCTGGGTGTTCGAAAACGCCGTCGCCGATTGCTACCTGCCGTTTTTGAAGGCGATGAAGGCGCACTCCAGGGTGAAGTTCTCCGCCCATTATTCGGGCCCCCTGCTTGAGTATTTCGCCGAACATTGCCGCGAGGCCTGGGACCTCCTGGTCGAATTGACGTCCCAGGGGCAGATGGAGCTCCTCGGGGGCGGTTTTTATGAACCGATCCTCCCGATCATCCCCGAGGCGGACCGGCGGGGCCAGATCGAAATGATGAGCGCATACCTCGAAGAGAATTTCGGCCGCCGGCCCCGGGGAATTTGGCTGACCGAACGCGTCTGGGAACCGAACCTGGCTTCGACGCTTGCTTCAGCCGGTATTGAATATACGCTCCTGGATGAAAACCATTTTCATTCCGCCGGCGTGACGGATCTTCACGATATCTATATCACGGAGGACGAAGGATTTCCCCTCCGCTTGCTTCCGATTGATCAAAAACTGCGCTATCTCATCCCGTTCCGCGACATAGAGGAGATCGGCCGCTATTTCGATGAAATTCGGGCCAAAGGCGGATTAGCGGTGTTGGGCGACGACGGGGAGAAGTTCGGCCTCTGGCCCGGGACAAAATCCTGGGTTTACGAGAAAGGGTGGCTCGATCAATTCCTCGTTTTTCTCGAGGAGAATGAAATCAGGACGATGACCTACGCCGAAGCAGTCGACGCCCGCCTCCCCGCCGCCCGGATTTATCCGCCGCCCGCCTCCTATGCGGAAATGATGGAATGGGTGCTGGAGCCGGGAGAGGCACGGCAATACCATCATCTGAAAACGACGCTCCCCGCTTCCGATTCGCGCCGTTTTCTCCGGGCCGGATTTTTCCGGGATTTCTTCCGTAAATATCCGGAAAGCCGCCGTCTGCATGATCGGATGAACGGAATTTCGCGCGCCGTCCGGGCCGGGGGTGACGCCGAGGCGACCCGGGAACTCTTCCGGGGCCAGGGAAACGATCCCTATTGGCACGGCGTATTCGGCGGCCTGTATCTTCCCCATCTACGGGAGGCGGCTTACGGCCATTTATTGAAAGCCGAATCCCGGTGTCCGGCCGCAGCGGGGTGGATGAAGGTCGATTATGATCTCGACGGCCGGACGGAATTCGTCCGCCGCGACGACCGTTTCGGGCTTTGGGCCAAGTCCGGAAAATCCGGCGGGCTGGACGAAATAGATTATTATCCGCTGTTCCGCAACTTGAGCGATGTGTTCTCCCGCCGGCCGGAGACCTATCACCTGCCGGCTGACGCCGGGACGGGGTCTAAGCCGGATGGAGAAAAGAGCATCCATGAAATCTCCAAGCCCCTGCCGCCCGGGATCGCCCACCTGATCAAACCCGACCTACGGCCGCGAAGGTCGGCCATGGATCGTTTTTACAACCTCGAGGCCAAGCCGGCCCAAATCGCCGCCGGCGACGAGATGGAGCGGGGCGAATTCGGAGAGGAACACGCCGACGCCCGCGTCGAGGAGGATCGCCTGGTTTTTGAGCAGTCCGGCAGGATCGTTTTGCGTTCGGCCGCGTCGCCGGTTTCCGTTCGCAAGGAAATCATCCCGCTAGGCCCTAAAGTCCGGGTGCGGACGTTGATCCGAAACCAGAGCAACCGCCAGCTCCATTTCCTTCAGGCCTCGGAGTGGAATCTCTACCAGATTCCCGAGGAAATCAAAACGGACGGCAACATCGTCCATCTTTGTCACGGACGTTTGGTCATAGCCCCCTTGTCGGCCGCGGAGCTCTGGATCCATCCTCTGCAAACCCTTTCGCAGTCGGAGAAGGATTATGATACGATCCATCAAGGATATTGCCTCGTCTGGGTCCGCCGGGTCGAACTTCCCCCGGGGGAATCGGACGAATCCACGATCGAGTTGAGCGAAGCTCCATGACGTCGGCTGAGCGAGGCGAAAACGGAGAAAGGGGCGGGTCCGAACTCCGGCGTGATTTTCTCAGCGGACGTTGGGTCCTGATTGCTCCCGAACGGGCCCGCCGGCCGAACGATTTTCAATCGGTCCGCGCTCCGACGATCGACGTGTCCCGTACCTCATGTCCCTTCTGCGAAGGACGCGAAGCGGAGACGCCGCCCGAGGTCGAAGCCTTGCGGGACGAATCCCCGGTTCCCGATTCAGCGGGTTGGCGGGTCAGGGTCGTGCCCAATAAGTTTCCCGCCTTGACTCCCGGACCAGAACCGACACCCGAGAAGCGGGCCGGCGGCCTGTTCGAATCCCTGCCCGGTACCGGCGTTCACGAAGTCGTCGTCGACACGCCCGACCACGACCGGGAATGGGTTGATCTTCCGGTCGATCACATCCGGGACGTCCTCGGCATCTTCCGTCGGCGGCTTCGCGCTATCGAACAGGATTCCACCATCCAATACGTCCAGATTTTCAAAAACAAAGGAGGATTCGCCGGCGCGTCCCTCCGACATCCGCATACCCAGATTTTGGGCGTTCCGGTTGTTCCCCAACAGGTCTGGGAGGAACTCTCCGCACTGGAACATCATGCCCGGGAATCGGGCGGCTGTTTTTTCTGCCGGTTGATCAAAGACGAAGAAGCCGGCCCGCGACGGATCCGGACCGGCCCGGACTTCATCGCCCTGGCTCCCTACGCCTCCCGTTTTCCCTACGAAACCCACGTCCTTCCGCGTCGCCATACGGCGTTGTTCCGTGAGACAACCGATGAGGAACTCATCGGACTGGCCCGAATGATGAAATTTGTCCTCAGCCGGCTCCGGGACGTTGCCTCCGATCCGGACTACCATATCGTCCTTCGTCAGGCCCCGGTGACGCGGGGGGCCCGGCCCGGCGATCCCCGTCTCGACTCGTTCGTCCATTGGCGCATCGAGGTTCTTCCGGTCATGGGACTGGTCGCGGGTTTCGAATGGGGGACGGGGTGTTTCATCAATCCCATCGTCCCCGAGTCCGCCGCGGCCGCTCTTCGCGGGTGAAGGCGTTCTCCCGAGCTCCTTCGACAGAGCGCTTATTGCTTCGGCGGCGGTTTCCGGATATTTTAGACCCGAAAGGAATTTTCGATGAAACGCTTGACCCTTCTCTTTCTGACGGTTCTGGCCATCGTCTCCTTCACTTCGGCCCGGACCCGCGTCAGTTTTCAGCTTTCCGGCGGCCTTAATTATGCAACCGGGGGCGATCTCGCCCGGGGAATCCGCGGATACAACGCATATCTTAAAAACGAGTTCAACGCTGCGGACGGATTCGAAGTTCCCGTCCTCGGTTTTCAATTTGCCGGGGAGTTTCTTTATCATTTTAGCGACCGGATCGCGGCGGGCCTGAGCGTCGGCTATTTCGAACACATGAAGGAAAGCAAGACGGAGTATGAATATATCGGGATCATCGACGTTGGGGAAACCATCCGCCCGAAATTCCGGGTCTTTCCCATCACGGCCGATGTCCATTATGACCTTTCTTTGGGCGGCTCCTTGCACCTGGATTTATCCACCGGCGCCGGTTGTTACTTGGTCTGGTTGAACTACATACACCGCCAGGACTTGAGTCTTTTCGGCTTCAGCGGAAGCGACGTCTATTCCTTCGAATCCTTCCGGACCGGTTTCGGCGTTCACGGCGGAATCGGCCTGGAATGGGTCATCGACCCGAAATTCTCGGTATTGCTCAACATCACCGGGCGGCTGGCCTCCGTCACCGGGTTTATCGGCGACTGGACGGAAAAAGGCCGGGGTGATTTCTGGGATTTCGAGGAAAGCGGGACTAACCACCGGATTTGGTATGTCCGACAGATCGTCTATTCCCGGACATACGACGTTCTCGCTTTTGACGAAAAGGAGCCGGAGGAGGATGAATACGAAAATATCCGCCAGGCCCGGCTCGGGTTGTCGGGATTCGCGGTGACGCTGGGCTTCAAAATCGGGCTGTTTTAGCCCGGCTTACCCGAGGAGTTCCCGGTATAGGCCGAGATAAGCACCGGCGGAACGTTTCCAGGAAAAATCCCGGCGCATCCCGTTGCGCCTCAGCATCGACATCCATTTGGGGTTTTTCCAGGCCCCCAGGGCCCGCCGGACCGCTTCGACCAGTGCGCCGGAGTCGGAATCCTGGAATTTGAAACCCGTTCCTTCACCCGTCTCGGGCCGGAATTCTTCGACGGTATCGTCGAGGCCGCCGACGGCTCGGACGATCGGAACCGCCCCGTATTTCTGGCTGTACATCTGCGTCAGGCCGCAGGGTTCATAGCGCGACGGGATGAGGAAAAAATCGCTCCCGGCAAAGACCTTCCGGGCCAGGGCGTCGTCATAGGTGATCCGAAGGCCGAGGTTTTGAGGAAACCGGTTCAAGGCCATGATCAATTGACGTTCGATCGAGGGATCGCCCCTACCGACGATGATGATCCGGATTCCGAGTAGGGACAGAGCGTCCAACGCGTCCACGAGGACGTCGAGTCCCTTCTGCTCAACCAATCGGGAGACCATGCCGATCACGGGAAGTTCCGGGACCGATGGAGCAAAGCCGAAGGCCTCGAGCAGGGCCTTCTTGCATTTCTTCTTCCCCGCAAGATCATCCGGTCCGAAGGGCGCGGCGATCATCGCATCGTCGGCCGGGTTCCACATCGAATCGTCGACGCCGTTGAGGATTCCCCGGATGGAGGCTCTCCGGGCCCGGAGCAACCCGTCAAGGCCGCAGCCGAATTCCGGCGTTTGAATTTCCCGGGCATAACGCGGGCTGACTGTTGTGACCGCATCCGCGTAGAGGATTCCGGCCTTCAGAAAGTTGACCCGGCCGAAAAATTCGAGATCCTCCGCGCGGAACAAGCGTTTGGGCAATCCGATCCGGCCAAGGACGCCCGGGTCGAACAAACCCTGGTAAGCGAGGTTATGAATCGTGAATACCGATTTCGTTCCGCGGAAGAACGGATCATCCCCCATGACGAATTTCTTGTAGCCAAAGAGCGCGGCCGTCTGCCAATCATGGGTATGGATGATCTCGGGAGAAAAATCGATCGCCCGCAGCGCTTCGAGAACGGACCGCGAAAAAAAGGCGAATCGATCGCCGTTTTCGGGATCGTCTCCCGCGGCCGTGCAATAGAGATGGCCCCGGTTGAAAAAATAATCGTGTTCGATGAAATATACAGGTACGGACGCTTCGCGATCTTCCCAGACGGAAAACGCTTCGGGTCGGCCAGCGACCCGAAGCGCGAGATGAGGAAACCGTTCCTTGATCGTCCGATAAAGAGGAAGGAAGACTTTAACCTCGTGGCCCGCCTCGGCCAGGGCTTTGGGGAGGGCGGAGGCCACGTCCGCCAATCCCCCGGTTTTAGCATAGGGGGCCGCTTCCGAAGAGACGAAGACGATTTTCACCTTATCGGCATAATAACCCAGGCGAGGCCGTCTTGCCAAACGGGAAAAGAATCGCTACGATGGCCTGGTCATGATCGAAGTGACCGCCGCCGTGATCGAAAACAACGGCCGGATCCTTATTTGCCGGCGCCCGGAAGGAAAGCTGTTCGGCGGTTTTTGGGAATTTCCGGGCGGAAAGACGGAGCCCGGGGAATCGCCTGAGGAGAGCTTGGGCCGCGAAATCAGGGAGGAGTTGAACCTGGAAATCGAAATCGGTGAACGGATCGGTTCCTTTCCTTATCATGATCCTCCGGAAGGTATCGTCCTGACCGCATTTCACGCGCTTCTCAGGCAACCGGGGGAGTTTGTCTTGAGGGAACACGCCGACGCTCGGTGGATTTTTCCCGGCGACCTCGACGGGTTCAGTTTCGCCCCCGCCGACCGGCCCTTTGTCGAAATCCTTCGGAACCGGCAACGTCGATGACGAGCGCATCCTTATCGGAAGGCTCCGGGGCGGAGGCCGTCATCCTCCACCCGGGAAAAGAGAAGGCGATCCGCAACCGCCACCATTGGATTTTTTCAGGGGCCGTTCGTCGTTTTCCCGACTTCGAAGACGGAAGCCTTCTTCCCGTCCGGGACGCGAAAGGCGGATTTCTCGGCTGCGGATATTTCAACCGTTGTTCCTCGATTGTCGGCCGGATGATCACGTTCGATGAAACACCGCCTGACGAGGCCCTGGAAGACGCCGTTCGTAGGGCGATCGCCCTGCGAACCCGAGCGCTCGGCGATTCGACGGACGCGTACCGGGTGATCAACGGTGAAGGCGACGGGATCCCCGGCCTGATCGTCGACCGGTACGGGAACGTCCTCGTTCTCCAGGTTTCCACCCTCGGAATCGAACGTCTCAAACCGGTGATCCTCGACCTCTTGGAACGGCTGATTTCCCCGGAGACGATCATCGAAAAATCAAACCTGCCTTCCAGGAAAGAGGAGGGGATGGCGCCGTTTGAAGGTCTGCTTCGAGGCCGGCCCGCCGACATGGTCGAGATTCGGGAAAACGGTCTTCGCTTCCAGGTCAACCTCGCGGCTTCCCAGAAAACTGGGTTCTATCTGGATCAACGGGAAAACCGGGTCTTGGCCCGGAGTCTGGCTCCCGGCCGCCGGGTGATGAACGCGTTTTGCTACACCGGAGGATTCACCGTCGCCGTTTGGGCGGGCGGGGCCGAATCCGTCGCCAGCATCGATATTTCCGGCCCGGCCGTGGAGCTCGCCCGGTCGAACGTCGCTTTGAACGGATTTGAAAACCGGGACAACATCTTTACGGTCGGGGACGTATTCGAGGTCCTCCGAGAACGTGACCTGACGGAATACGACCTTATCATTCTCGACCCGCCCGCTTTCGCCAAACGCAAGAGCGAGGTCGTTTCCGCCTGCCGCGGATACAAGGACATCCACCGAATCGTCTTTCAAAAGTGCCCCGCGGCCTCGGTCGTTCTGACGTTTTCCTGCTCCTATTTCGTGGACGATAAACTCTTCCGCCAAGTCGTCTTTCAGGCCGCGGGAGAAGCCGGACGCCGGGTCCGAATTCTCGGACGCCACCGGCAGGCCGCCGACCATCCGGTCAACATCTTTCATCCGGAGAGTGATTACCTCAAGGGTTTGCTTCTCTACGTCGACTGAAATATCCCGAAGAGGAATCGGTTCGGGCCGGACGAATTATGATAAAATGGCGCCTTCCGGAAAAGAAAAACGTATTATTCCGGCCGGAAGGAGAGGAAAATTATGCTCTCATCCGCTCCCATCAGCGATTCCGTTTTTCTCGACAAATTCCGCCGCGTTTTTAAAAACGCGTCCATTCTCGGCCTCGCCCAGATCGGTGGTCTGGCCGTTTATCTCCTGGTTGCGGAAGTCATCCGGGCCAAACAGCGGCCGTTTCTGGGATTTCTGTCCTCGTCGCTGACCGCGAAAAACAGGCCGGTTCTCCGATATGCGTTTTACGCCGCCGCCATAGGGATTCTTCTCCTCCTCCGGTTCATCCGCGGCCGGCGATTGCGGAAAATCGAAGCCCTCGACGATCGCGGCCG
>JAPKZG010000030.1 GCA_026393895.1 Candidatus Aminicenantota bacterium | reverse complement strand
GACGGACTTCACCGTATACGTCATTTCCTACTCCAACAGCCGCATAATCGAATATTTCCCATCGGGGGGTGGCGGGTATATCGTGGCCGGCCGCACTCTGGGGGAGAAATTCGGAGTCGTATCGGGCGCGGCACTCCTTGTCGATTATATGTTAACGATCACCGTCTCGATCGTCAGCTGCGGCGACGCCCTGTTCAGTTTCTTCCCGGTAGCCTGGCAGTCGTATAAAATCCCTTTCGATCTGGCGGCCATCCTCATCCTGGTGATTCTGAACCTTCGGGGAGTCAAGGAATCCGTCCAGTTTTTGGCCCCTATTTTCATCGTTTTTGTCCTGACCCACCTTCTTCTGATCGGTTACGGCATTATGTCCCATATCGGTCAAATCGGGGCCGTCGCTTCGCAAATCCGGACGGATTATCGAACCGGGCTTCTGACGCTCGGAGGGGGAGGGATGCTTTTACTGTTCCTTCGGGCCTTTTCGATGGGCGGAGGGACATACACCGGGATCGAAGCCGTCAGTAACGGCCTCCAGATTCTCCGTGAACCGCGCGTTCAAACCGGGAAAAAGACGATGGTCTATATGGCTATATCATTGGCTTTCACCGCCGGAGGGATTCTTCTCTGTTATCTTCTTCTCAAAGTCTCTCCCGTCCAGGGGCAAACGTTGAACGCGGTCCTGGCCGGAAAAGTGTTCGGCGGATGGTCTTTCGGCGGCCTCTTGGGCGTCGTCACGATTTTTTCCGAAGGCGCTCTCCTGCTTGTCGGCGCTCAGACGGGGTTTGTCGACGGACCCCGGGTCATAGCCAACATGGCCTCGGATTATTGGTTTCCCCATCGATTCGCCTCGTTATCCGACCGGTTCACCATCCAGAACGGGGTCGTCCTCATGGGAAGCGCGGCGATCCTTCTCCTGATCTACTCCCGGGGCCATATCCAAACCCTCGTCGTGATGTACTCCATCAACGTTTTCATGACGTTCTCCCTTTCCGAATTGGGGATGTCGAAATTTTTCATCAAGCACCGGAAGACAGACCCCAAGTGGAAAAAGCATTTGCCCGTTCATCTGACCGGATTGACGGTTTGCCTGACCGTTCTGACCATCACGACGATCGAGAAATTTCCGGTCGGAGGCTGGCTGACGCTGCTTATTACCTCTCTCGTGATCGCGCTTTGTTATTTGACGAAAGCCCATTACAATAAAGTCCGCAGCGGGGTGAGGGAACTCGACGAATTACTGGACTTACCGATCGACGGACCGGTCAACCATGATCCGGTCAACCGGAAAGCGACGACGGCGATCCAGCTGGTCAATGGTTACAACGGATTCGGGGTCCATACTTTTTTATCCATTCTCCGCAGTTTCCGGGGATTATACAAGCAATTCGTCTTCGTGTCGGTTGCCGAAGTCGACGTAAGCGCTTTCAAGGGGACGGAGGAGGTCAGAAAACTGGAGGAAGCGACCCGCCAAGCCCTGGCCAAATACGTCGACCTGGCCCGCCGCCTCGGTTTTCCAGCCGAGTCACGTTTTGATTTGGGGACGGATATCGCCCAGACCGCTTCCGGGCTTGCCGAATCGGTCGCCAGGGATTTTCCGGATTCGATCGTTTTTGCCGGCCAATCCGTGTTCCGTCAGCCGGGGATGATCCACCGCCTCCTCCACAACGAGACGGCCTTTGCCGTCCAACAGCAACTGCGCTGGAAGGGGATCACGACGGTCATCCTGCCCATTCGGATCAACATATAGTATCCGGCGTTGACTTCGCCGGGGTTCTCCATTATAAAAAAAGGGGAAAAAACGACCGATGACCGAATCTTGGACCGGCGAATTCAGGCATATCGCCCTGGAAGGCGTTTTTCACTCCGGAAAAACGCAATGGGCCGGGCTTCTGGCCCAGCGGATGGGCGGAAAGGTCGTCCAGGATAAGGCCGACAACCCGTATCTCAAGGATTTCTACGACGAGAAGGACGGCGCCGCATTCCTGTCACAGCTTGTTTTCCTGGTCAACCGGTATCATCAGCAATCCCGGCTCGTTCAACGGGAACTATTCGAGGAACGGATTATTTGTGATTATATTTTCGAAAAAGACAAGATTTACGCGTACCAGACGCTCTCGGACGATGAACTCGTCGTCTACGATAAAATCTACGGCGTGTTTGCCGAACGGGTCCCCAAGCCGGATCTCGTCATCTATCTGCAAATCGGCCTTCCCACCTTGATGCGTCGGATTTCCCGGCAGGGGACGCCGTTCGAACGGAACATTTCGGAAAAGTATCTCCAGGACCTTATCGAGGCCTACGATTATTTCTTTTTCAATTACCAGGCCACGCCGCTGCTCGTCGTCAAGTCCGACGAACTCGACGCGTCCCGGGAGGATCACCTTGACGACCTGATTTCCCAGATTGCCGGAATGAAAAAAACGTCGTTGTACTACGTCCCCTCGAGCTATGAGGGGGCGGCGTCAAAAAAACGTTGACGAGCGGGGCATATGCCCCGTGGCTTGCCACGGGAAACCGCTCGTCGGGGAATCCAAGGGGGTATGCCCCCTTGGTCGGAGGGCGGGGTTCAGGCCCCGCCCGAGAAAGGGAGGCAGAGAGCGCAGCGAACGTTGCACTCGCACCAAAGCATGGGGAGTGCGGCAAGACCAGGAAGGGGGAAACGCATAGCGGGTTCCCTCTCCAAGTTGACTTTACCCCAACCCCGCGTCTCGGACGGGGTGGGGAGAAAGGATCGAACATGACCGCTAATGAACAGCCCCGAGTGACGATTCCGTCCATCCGCGCCCGCAAGGGGACGGGCGAGAAAATCGTTTCGATCACGGCCTACGATTATGCCATCGCCTCGATCATGGACGCCGTCGGGGTGGACATCCTCCTCGTCGGGGATTCCCTCGGCATGGTCCTCCTCGGATACGAGAACACGCTTCCCGTAACGATGGATGAAATGATCGATCACACGAAGCCGGTGGCCCGCGCGGCCCGGAAGGCGCTGGTCGTGGGGGACATGCCGTTCATGTCCTACCATCTCTCCAAGGAACAGGCCTTGGCCAATGCTGGCCGCTTCATCAAGGAAGGGGGAGCCGACGCCGTCAAGATGGAGGGCGCTTCGCCCCGCCGGCTGCGGTTGATCGAGACGCTGGTCGAAGCCGACATTCCCGTGCTCGCGCACGTCGGCCTCACGCCCCAGTCCGTCGGCCGTTTCGGCGGCTTCAAAGTCCAGGGAACGACGCCCGAGGATGCCCGACGCATCATCGGCGAAGCCCGGGCGGTCGAAAAAGCCGGAGCCTTCGCTCTGGTCGTAGAGTGCGTCCCGGCGGAAGTCGCCGCCGAAATCACGTCCTCGATCGGGATTCCGACCATCGGCATCGGCGCCGGGCCGCATTGCGACGGCCAGATTATCGTTTTTCACGACCTGGTCGGTTGTCATGGCGGCTATCTGCCCAAGTTCGTTAAAATGTACGCCTACCTTCACGGAGTGATCTCCGACGCGGTTGGACGTTACCGGGACGACGTCCGGTCGGGCGTTTTCCCGGACGACGAACATTCGTACCATATGAAACCCGAGGCGGCCCGGCGGTTGAAACGCGGACCCAAAAAAGCGGGGAAGCGAACCTGACGGTCCGGCCGTCATCCGGGGCGGAAAAAGGAACATGGAAATCCTCACGACACTCGAGGGGATGCGTCAATCCGTCCAGAACGAAAAGCGTCGGGGCCGGACAATCGGTCTCGTCCCGACCATGGGATTTTTACACGCGGGACACCTGAGCCTGGTTCGGATCTCCCGGGCCGAGGCCGACGTCACCGTCGTCAGTTTGTTTGTCAATCCGATCCAGTTCGGCCCGAAAGAGGACTTGAAAACCTATCCGCGCGATTTCGATAGGGACGCGGCAATGCTCCGGGCGGAGGGCGCCGATTACCTGTTCGCCCCGACCGACGAAGACATGTATCCCCGGGAGTACCGGACCTTCGTCGAGGTCCGAGAACTCCAGGATCGTCTCTGTGGCCGGACCCGGCCGGGGCATTTTCGCGGCGTCTGCACCGTCGTCCTGAAATTATTCGACCTCGTCGAGCCGGATTGCGCCGTATTCGGCCAGAAGGACGTCCAGCAGGCCTTGATTCTGAAGAGGATGGTCGCCGATTTGAACGTCCCCGTGCGAATGATCGTCGCGCCAATTGTCCGAGAGCCCGACGGCCTGGCGATGAGCTCGCGGAACACGTATTTGAACCCGGAGGAGCGGCAGGCCGCCCTCGTCCTGTCGCGGAGTTTGGCCGAGGCCCGGGCGATGATCGACGCGGGAGAGCGGAACGCCGGCCGGGTTCTTTCCCGGATACGTTCCCTGATCGACGCTGAACTCGCGGCCCGAATCGAATACGTCGAGGCCGTCGACCCCGATGGGTTGATGCCCGTCGCCGGGCTCCGTGACGGGACGTTGATCGCCCTGGCCGTTTTCATCGGCCGGACGCGGCTGATCGACAACCTGATTGTTTCGTAGGAGACGGAAACCATGCGCCGAACGTTGTTGAAATCGAAAATCCATCGGGCCAAGGTCACTGCGGCCAATCTCCATTACGAGGGAAGTCTGGGCCTTGATGAAGACCTCATCGAAGCGGCCGACCTCGTCCCCTTTGAAAAGGTCCATATCTACAACGTGTCCAACGGGGCCCGGTTCTCGACTTACATCATCAAGGAACCGCGGGGATCGGGAAAAGTCGGCATTTACGGGGCCGCCGCCCACAAGGTCCGCCCGGACGATCTCCTTATCATCGCCGCCTACGCGGCGTTTGACGAGGATGAAATCGAGGGATGGACGCCGAAGGTCGTCCACGTGGATTCCGAAAACCGCGTCAAGAACCGAAGCCGGACGTCCGCCTGAGGGGCGGAAGCGGCCCTCTATTCGTGTCGGTAATTGGGCGCTTCTTTGGTGATGATGACGTCGTGGACGTGGCTCTCTTTGAGGCCGGCGGATGATATCCGGATGAATCGGCCGCGTTCCTGAAGCTCGGCGATCGTCCGGCAGCCGGCGTAGCCCATCCCGGATTTGAGGCCGCCGACGAGCATGTGGATGATCGAGGCGACTGCGCCCTTGTGGGGAACCATGCCCTCGATGCCCTCGGGAACGAGCTTTGACTCGGGTAAAAAGGCGTCCTGGAAATAGCGGTCGCGGCTCCGTCCTTCGCTCATGACTTCGAGCGAACCCATGCCGCGGTACATTTTGTAGGACCGGCCCTGGTAAAGGACGACTTCCCCCGGCGCCTCATCGGTCCCGGCGAGCATGTTGCCCAGCATGACCGAGCTGGCCCCGGCGGTGACGGCCTTGGTGATGTCGCCCGAGAATTTTACGCCGCCGTCGGCGATGACCGGGATCCCTTTGGGATTGGCGACGCGGGCGACGTCGGCGATGGCCGTGATCTGGGGGATGCCGCAACCGCTGACTACCCGGGTCGTGCAGATCGACCCCGGCCCGACCCCGACCTTCACCGCGTCCACTCCGAGGTCGATCAATTCGAGGGCCGCTTCGGCCGTTCCGATGTTTCCGGCAACGAGTTCTTGGTCCGGGAATTCCGTCCGGATGAGTTTGACCATGTCCAGGACGCGCTGGCTGTGGCCGTGGGCGGTGTCCACGACGAGAACGTCCGCCTTGGCCGCGATCAGAGCCCGGACCCTGGCGATCGCGTCCTGCCCGACCCCGACGGCTGCCCCGACCCGGAGCCGGCCGAGGGCGTCCTTCGCCGCGTTCGGATACTGAATCCTCTTGAGGATGTCCTTGTAGGTGATCATCCCCTTCAGGTGATAGGACTCGTCGACGATCAGGATTTTCTCGATCTTATGCTGATGAAATAATTTTTCAGCTTCCTTCGGGGCGGTCCCGACGGGGACGGTCACGAGGGCGCGGGTCATGACCTTGTCGATCGGGATGTCCGAACGGGTTTCGAAACGGATGTCGCGATTTGTCAGGATCCCGAGAAGCTTGTTTGCAGCGTCCGTGATCGGGAGGCCCGAAATATGAAAATGCCGCATCGTGTCGCGGGCCTGGCCGATCGTGTCGGTCGGCCGCATGCTGATCGGTTCGTGGATCATCCCGCTTTCGTAGCGTTTGACCTTGTCGACTTCGTCGGCCTGGACTTCCGCGGGCATGTTCCGGTGGATGATCCCAAGCCCGCCCTGTTGGGCCAGGGCGATGGCCATCGTCGATCGGGTCACGGTGTCCATCGCCGCTCCGACGAGCGGGATCCGGAGATCGAGGCGACGGCTGAAGCGGGTGGCCACCGACGCGTCGGCCGGTTCCACGTTCGATTTGGACGGGACGACGAGAACATCGTCGAATGTCAGTCCTTCGCGGATCCTCTCGTCCAACATGGCGCCTCCTTTGTTCATCTTTTCCGTTTTTTCGGTATCATCGCCCGGGCGGCGGTTTTCGGCCCTCCGCCGCTTTGGGCGGGGGGGCCCTGCCGGTACACGGTTCGCTCGGGTTTCCGGGTCATTTCCGGCTCGACGGCCGGCTGCAGAAGGAACAGGTAACGGACGGTCTCGTCCTCGACTCGGTCGAGCATGGCCTGGAACATGTCGAAGCTTTCCTTCTTGTATTCGACCAGCGGGTCGCGCTGGCCGTAGCCCCGGAGCCCGATTCCTTCCTTCAGGTAATCCATTCCCAGCAGGTGATCCTTCCACTGGTTGTCGATGATCTGGAGAAGGATGAACCGTTCGAATTGGCGCATCATGCCCGCGCCCATGAGGCGTTCTTTGTTCTCGTAGACCTTGCGGAGATGGGCGAGGAGGTCCTCCTGAAGCTTTTCGGGGGAGACGGCGCTCCAATCGATTCCGATCCCGCCGGGATCGATCCCGAACTGGGCTCCGATAGAGTTCCGGAAGCCATCCAGGTCCCATTCGTCGGGAGATTTGTCTTCGGAAACGTGCGTGTCGAGCAGCCAATCGAGGATCTGTTCGACCAGGTCCTCGATATACGACTTCATGTCCTTGCCCTCGAGAATTTCCTTACGCTGGGCATAGACGGTTGTCCGCTGTTTGTTCATGACGTCGTCGTACTCGAGGAGGTGTTTGCGGATCGTGAAGTTGTGCCCCTCGACTTGTTTCTGGGCCCGCTGGATTGCCTTGGACACCATCGTATGCTCGATCGGTACGCCTTCGCCCATCCCAATGCGGGCCATCAAGCCCTTGATCCGGTCGCTGCCGAAAATCCGCATCAAGTCGTCCTCGAGACTCAGGTAAAACCGGGACGATCCGGGATCGCCCTGTCGGCCGGCCCGGCCGCGGAGCTGGTTGTCGATGCGGCGGGCCTCGTGGCGTTCGGTGCCGAGGATGTGAAGGCCGCCTAATCCGACGATGCGGTCGTGCTCGGCGCCGATCGTTGTTTTTGCCTCGGCTTGGGCTTTCTCCACCTGATCGGGGGTGATCTTGGCCGGGTCGACGCCTGAGCGGCGAAGCATCTCGCGGGCAATGACTTCGGGATTTCCGCCCAACAGGATATCCACGCCCCGGCCGGCCATGTTGGTGGCAATCGTGACGGACCCTTCCCGGCCCGCCTGGGCGATGATGCCGGCCTCCTGTTCGTGGTATTTGGCGTTGAGGACGACATGCTTGATGCCTTTGCGCCGGAGTTTGCCGCTCAAGAGCTCGGATTTTTCGATCGACGTCGTTCCGACCAGAACCGGGCGTCCGATCGAGTTCAATTCGACGATTTCGTTCTGGACCGCGTCCCATTTTTCCTCGGCCGTGCGGAAAATGACGTCGGGGTTTTCGATCCGGACCAGAGGTTTGTTGGTCGGGATTTCGACCACGTCCAAGCCGTAGATATGGCCGAATTCCTCGGCTTCGGTCGCGGCCGTGCCGGTCATTCCGGAGAGCTTCTTGTACATCCGGAAATAATTCTGGAACGTGATCGAGGCCAGGGTCTGGTTTTCTTGTTCGATCTTGACCCGTTCCTTGGCCTCCAGGGCCTGGTGAAGGCCGTCGCTATAGCGGCGCCCGGGCATGAGACGTCCGGTGAATTCGTCGACGATGATGACCTGGCCCTCCTTGACCATGTAATCCACGTCGCGCTTGAAGATGAAATGGGCTTTCAGGGCCTGGTTCAGTCCGTGGACCATGTCCATCTGGGCGAGGTCGTACAGGTTGGTGATATGGAGGGCTTTCTCGGCCGCGGATACGCCCTCCTCGAGAATCGAGACGGCTCGGGACTTTTCGTCGATCTTGAAATGCTTTTCCGGTTCGAAGCGGCGGACGACCGTATCCGCCTTCTGGTAGAGTTCGGTCGAACCTTCGCTGGGTCCGGAAATGATAAGGGGGGTGCGGGCCTCATCGATCAGGATCGAATCGACCTCGTCGACGACGGCGAAGTTGAACGGCCGTTGGACCAGGTCGGACAGCCGGAATTTCATGTTGTCGCGCAGGTAATCGAAGCCGAATTCGTTGTTGGTTCCATAGGTTACGTCGGCCCGGTATGCAGCCTGACGCTCGGCATCGGGCAGATCGTGCTGAATCGTCCCGACCGAAAGCCCTAGAAGCCGGTGGATGGGACCCATCCATTCCGTGTCCCGGTTGGCCAGGTAATCGTTCACGGTGACGATATGCACGCCCCGGCCGGTGAGGGCGTTGAGATACGTCGGAAGGGTGGCAACCAGGGTTTTTCCCTCGCCCGTCTTCATTTCGGCGATTTTCCCCTGATGCAGGACGACCCCGCCGATCAATTGAACGTCGAAATGGCGCATGCCTGTCGTCCGGCAGGAGGCCTCCCGGACCACGGCAAAGGCCTCGGGCAAGACGTCGTCCAGAGAAGCGCCTTGATTGAGTTTTTCCTTGAATTCCGCGGTTTTTGCCCGGAGAGCGTCGTTGGAAAGTTCCTTGATCCGGGATTCCAGTTCGTTGATGCGGCCGACGAAGGGGGTGAGCTTTTTAAGGTCGCGTTCGCTCTTCGTCCCGAAGAGTTTTTCCGAAATCCACTTGACCATTTTCTATTTTTATCAGAACAGCCTTGTCCTGTCAAATGATTGAATATGAAGCCCCAAGGAGGGCTTCGGTCGTCGCCGCCGTTTTGCTTCCTTCCGCGATTTTTAATATAGTTTCCAGAGCATGTGCGGAATCAGTCGATTTTGGTGGAAGGTCCCCCGAAACCGGCGCATCCTCTGCGGTCTACTCTTGATCCTCGCGGCCGCGGCGGTCTATCTGCTCGGAATCCGGCACGATATGACCGATTTCGGCGTGTGTTATCGGGCCGGCGACCGCATCCTGTCCGCGGAAACACTCTACCGGGAGACGGATGAGCATTTGCAATTCAAATACGCGCCGGCCGCCGCGTTGTTTTACGCGCCGTTTTCGGCCCTGCCTTGGGAAGCGGCGAAGGTTGCCTGGTTTATCGTCATGACGGGATGTCTCGCCGGGATCCTCCGCATCCTATCCCGGTGGGCCGCCGGGCGCGGGATGACGGCGCGTTGGCCGCTCGTCTGGACCGTGGCCGTGATGGCCAAGTGCCTCGGCCGCGAATTCGAGTTGGGGCAGGTCAACATCCTGATTCTTCTCCTGCTTGTCCTGATGCTTCGGGAAACGATGGCGGGAAGGGAGGCGACGGCCGGGTTGTTCTGGGGACTCTCGCTTCTGTTCAAACCCTATGGCCTTATTTTTGTTCCCTACCTGATCCTGAAGAAGAGAGGAAAGGTGCTGGGCTTCGGAGCGGCTGCGCTTCTGGCCGGGTTGCTGATTCCCGTCGTCGTCTACGGTTGGAGGGGAAACATGACGGTCCTCGTCGAATGGGTCCGGACACTGTTCGCGTCCACTCCCGGACTTCTTCTGGTCGGGGACAACGCCTCCCTGTACGCCTTCATCGCAAAGATCTTCGGCCTTTCGGATTCCGGGGCGATGATCGGCGGCGGTTTCATCGCCGCCGCTCTGGGCGTTTTGCTGCTCCTGATGATCCTTCAGCGGAAAAAGGAAAAAATTGCCGGGACGGAGTACGCGGAGGTGTCCGTTCTCATGATGCTCATCCCGATGTTGTCCCCCCTGGGATGGAATTACAATTACTTATACGGCCTTCCGGCCGTCCTGATTTTGATGACGATCTTGCCCCGGTTCGGCCGTATCGAACGGGCCGTCGTCATCGTCAATTTCATCCTGATCGGCGGAACGCTCCGGGAAATCCTTGGAAAAGCAGCTTTCCGGTTTTACACGTGGCACGCCCTGGTTGTTCCCGGTTTTCTGGTGATTTTCGGGATGATCTTTCTCGCCCGCCGTCGTCGTTGGATTTAAAAAAATGGGGCGCGGAAAGCCCGCGCCCCTCGAAAAATCTCCGGATTATTTTTTCCCCAGGATCTCCTCTGCCAGCGGTTTGGCGTCGTAGACGTTCGTCAGGGCCTCGATGATGCCCTTGGCGTGCACCAGGACCGAACGGTTCAGCGTGTCCGTATAGACGAACCGCGAGGGCAGGCTCTGGATGTTGCCGTCGAACAAAACCCCGGCGAATTCGCCCTTGCGGTTGATCGCCGGGGAACCGGAATTCCCCCCAATCGAGTCGCAGGTGGCGACGAAGTTGACCGCCGTGTCGAGATTGACCTTGGCTTTCCGAGATAGAAAAGACGCCGGGAGTTCGTAGGGATCCTTGTAGCCGTTTTTGGCCGCGAGGTCGTAGAGGCCCTTGAAGGTGGTGAAATACGGGATCTTTTTCCCGTTCTCGACATACCCGTTGACCGCGCCGAAGCTGAGCCGAAGTGATCCGGTCGCGTCGGGTGGGATTGTGGTCCCCTTAATCCTGAACAGGGCCTGAGCGATCAAGGCCCCGTTTCTGGTTTCGACGGATTCCACTTCCTGCTCATACTGCTTGCGGATCCCGCGGGAAACGGGGTCGATGAGCCAGGCCAGCTTGATCATCGGATCATCGGACAGGTAGACGGCCTGAAGGCCTCTGTCGAGGTAGGATTTTCGGACCTCGGGGTTTCCGAGTTTCGTTCCGGCAACGAGTTCCTTGGCCACGTCCTCGGCCAACCGTCCGGCGAACAGCCACTTGACCTCGGTCATGGAGCCGAATTCCTTTTGAAGCTGAATGAGGGAGTCGGTTAGGTTGAACACTTCGAGTTCGTCGAATATCGGCTTCGCGGTCGTCAGTCGCCGGGTCAAGGCGGGAAGGGCGACGTCCCGGTACTCGCGCAGCCGTTCTGCGTCGGGCTTGCCTTTTTCAACGGCGAGGCGGACGAGGTTCCGGGCCGTGGAAAAATGGGTCGTGGAGAATCCGGCGCCGCCCTCGAAAAAGCGGTAGGTTTTGTAAATGGACGCAAAGGCCTTCTGGGCCTGGGCGATTTCGTCCCAGGCCTTCCCGTAGAGTTTTTCCATCTCGGGATCCTGGCGGACGGCCTCCCTTAGGGCAGTTTCTTCCTTGAGCTTTTTCTCCATCAAGGCCCGGTCGAGAAGGCCGGATTGATATCCGGTCACGGCCTTGAGGCTATTTTCGATCCCGAACAGGGTGCCCTGGGCGTTGCGGGCCGCTTCGGCGCCGCGGCGGCTGAAGTACTTCAGGGCCGTGCGACGCCGTTCATAGTTGGCGAGCTGCCAGGGATAGCCGACATCCCGGAGGAATTCGAGCTGGGCATAGGTCAGGAGACGGCCGGTGGAGCCGGGGTGGCCGGAAACCAGGATGAGGTCGCCCTCCTTGAGCCGATCGGTGCTCCATTTAAGGTAATGCGGGCTCGCGTAGGGCTTGTCGTTTTCGTAAAGACGGAACAAGCTGATGTCGAGGTCATAGCGGGGATAGGTGAAATTATCCTGATCACCGCCGAAGAAAGCGATCAGGTATTCCGGGGCGAAGACCAGGCGGACGTCGGTGAAGACCTTGTAACGATAGACGTGATACATTCCGCCGGAAAAAAGATCTACGACCGAGCACCGCAGCCCCGTTTTTTCACCTTCTTCCTTTTCGATGGCCGCGATTTCCTTGTCACGAGCCTCGGCCGCCTCGATCGTAGTCATGTCCGGACGTTCGGCGCCCTTGACGCGGGCGGTGACGTCCTCCAGGCTTTGGAGGACGGAGAGTTCCATCCCGGGGACTTTGAGTTCCTCGGCCCGGGTCCGGGCGTAAAATCCGGTCTTCATCAGGTCCTTGTCCTGGGTGCTGAGCTGTTGGATCGCGCCCTGGCCGACGTGATGGTTGGTCAAGACGAGGCCGTCGGGGGAGACAAACGAGCCCGATGCCCCACCGAATCGGACGGAGGACAAGCGGACGTGCTCGAGCCATTCGGGCGTGACCTGGAAATTATATTTGGATTTCAGGATCTGGGTCGGCGGCATGTTGAACAGCCAGAGTCCTTCGTCGGCAAACGCCGATCCGGCCAGAACGAGGGCAAGAATCCCGATCCAAAATTTGCCGCGTAAAGTGTTCATCGAATATCTCCTCTTTAAAAGGGTTCCCTTTATAATACTCGAGAATAACCGCAACTCCAAGCAAGAGAAGGATCCGGAATGAATCGTCAGGCCGAAAGGGAATCTCCGGATAAAGGCAGGAAATCCGGTTGAGGTCATCGTTCGAGGACGACGACCGCGATGGCGTGGGCGGCCAAATGGGTCAAGGAGACGTGGGCCCGGATAAATCCATGGTCTTTTCCGTCGCGGACCGACAGGGTCGGCCGGCCCGAGGGGAGGTTGACGACCTCGATGGACGTCCAGGGAACGCCGTGGCCCAGGGCCTTGATGAACGCTTCCTTGGCCGCGAAACGGCCGGCCAGGTGTTGAAACCGGTTTTTTTTGCCTTCGCAGTATGCGATTTCGATAGGGGAAAAGACCTTGTCGACGAAACGCGGGTTCCGTTCGATCGCCTTCTGGACGCGGGCGACTTCGATCATGTCGACGCCGATTCCCAGGATCATGCGAATCTCCTTGACCTGTCCGGGACCGATTCCGGCGAGCGGGCGGAACGTCCGTTCACGAAAAGCTCCGTTTCGACCGCCTCTTCCGGTGAAAGGCGACCGCGAACCGATGAGCTTCGTCCCGGATGTGTTGAACGAGCTTGAGGGCGGGCGAAGTCCCTTCAAGCCGGATCCCTTCGGGCCGGTCCGGAGTGTAGATGATTTCCTCCCGTTTCGCCAGAGCGGCGATCGGAAGATCGGACAGTCCAAGACCGGCGAGGGCCGCGAGGCCGGCGTGGAGTTGCGGCAGGCCGCCGTCGACCAGGACAAAATCGGCGAGAGGTTGCCGCTCGCGAAGGCTGCGGCTAAACCGCCTTTCCAGGGCTTCGATCAGGGAGGACGTATCGTCCGATTTTCGGGCCGTTCGGATTCGGTATCTCCGGTATCCGTCCTTCCAGGGGCGGCCGACGAGAAACGTAACCAGCGCGGCGACGGTTTCCACGCCCTGGGTGTGGGAAACGTCGAAACCGTCGATCCGGACCGGAAAAGCCCGGAGCCCGAGGACGGACTTCAACTCCTCGACGGCGACATGTTCGTCGGAGGCCTTGCGGAGGAGGATTTCGGCGTTCTTGACCGCCCATTCGAGAAGCGTCCGACCGTCGCTCCGCCGCGGAACGGAGAGGATCACGCGTCGTTTTGCAACCGCGTTCCATTCGGCCCGTAAGGCGGCCGCGCCGGAAGGAAGAGTGGGAACGATGATTTTGTCCGGAAGAGGGTGCTCTGAATAGAATTCGTCGAGGAATTCACGGAGTGTTTCTTCCAGGGAAAGCGAGGGATTCCGTTCCAGGACGAATTCCCTCGATTCCCGGACTTTTCCGCCTCTCATGTGAAAAACGTGAATGGCCTGGAGGGGCCCGTTCCGGGCGAAGCCGATGATATCCTGGTTTTCCAGCCGGACGGAAATCGCCTTCGGCCGGGAACGAATTTGTTCGAGCGTCTTGAGCAGGTCCCGATGCCGGGCGGCGTCTTCAAAACGCTCCGCGGCGGCCGCCCCGTTCATTCGTTCACGAAGGGTTTTGGCAAGTTCTTGGGTCCGCCCCTCCAGAAAGAGGCCCGCGTCGCGGACCGAGCTCAAGTAGTCTTCGTCGCCGATTTGCCCGACGCAAGGGGCCGAGCAGTTCCCCAACTCGAACTCGAGGCAGGGACGTTTCCGGGCGCGAAAGACGGCGTCGGCGCAGCTGCGGAGACGAAAGGATTTCATCAGAAGTTGAAGCGTCTTCCTGGCTTCCCAGGCGGGGCTGAAGGGGCCGAAATAACGGGCTCCGTCGGGGGCGACTTTACGGCTGAAAAAAACGCCCGGGACGGTTTCCTGGACCGTGAGGCGAAGGTAGGGAAAGCTCTTGTCGTCCTTGAGGCGGAGGTTGAATTTCGGCTGATGATGTTGGATAAAGTTGTTTTCCAGGAACGCCGCTTCCCGTTCCGAAGCCGTCAGGAGGAAATCAAGCCGGGTCGTTTCGGCCAGGATGTTCCCGACCTTCGGGTCGTCCGACGGTTGAAAATACGTCTTGACGCGTTCGGCCAGGGAACGCGCTTTGCCGATATAGACCGGTTCGCCGCGCGCGTTTTTAAAAATATATATGCCCGGCTTGTCTGGCAATTCGGCCGCGGCGTCTTTCAGGGGGTGGGTCATCGTCCGGTTCTTAGAGCTCCAATTCGGACTTCTTCAACCGGGCGATTTCATCGCGCAGCCCGGCCGCTTTTTCGAAATCCAGGTCCTTGGACGACGCTTTCATCGCCTTTTCAAGTTCCTCGATTTTCCGCTTGCGGTTAAGAGGGGAAAGATAATACGCTTTGTCCTCGGCGATTCGGGTGTAATCGAAATAATCGCGGTCGGCCGGCGCCGTCAGACCTTCGTCGATCCGTTTGCGGATCGATTGCGGGGTAATCGCGTTTTCGACCTTCGATGTGCCGGGCGGCCCGGCCGAAGGTCTGGATCAGGGCCGTGGTCGAACGGAGAAAGCCTTCCTTGTCGGCGTCGAGGATCGCGACGAGCGATACCTCCGGAAGATCCAGTCCTTCCCGGAGCAGGTTGATTCCGACGAGAACGTCGAACAGTCCTTTCCGGAGGTCCCGGAGCAGGACGACCCGTTCGAGTGTTTCGATCTCGGCGTGGTGACCCGCTTCTCGAACTCCCGGAATTGAAGCGTCCGGTTGTCGAGCGCCGAAGGCAGCCGAAACCCGTGTTCGATCAAGGTTTCCTTGCGGGACCGGTCGCCGTGGTACATGCCGCCGATTTGGGGAACCGTGACGTGGGACTCGTCGATGATCGACAGGAAATCGCGGGGAAAATAATCCAGGAGCGTGTACGGCGGCTGGCCGGGTTTCCTTCGGCTGAGATACAGGGAATGATTTTCGATGCCCGGGCAATAACCGAACTCGCGGAGCATGTCCAGATCGAAGAGGGTCCGTTCCTCGATGCGCTCCGCCTCCATCACCAGTCCCTTGGCCCGGAAGGCATCCACCCGCTGTTTCAGTTCCTGTTCGATCCCGACAATGGATTCATCGAGAATGCTTTTGGGCGTGGAGAAAAAAGTCCGGGGATGGATGACGATTTTTTTAAAATCGTCCCGGATACGGCCGAGCAGGGGGTCGATCGAGGAAATCCGCCCGATCGCCTCGTCGGCCAGCTCGATCCGGTAGGCGAAGTCGGCATAGGCCGGAAAGACCTCGATGACATCCCCGCGGACGCGAAACCCGCCGCGTTTGAAATCGGCTTCCTGGCGTTCGTACTGGATGTCGACGAGCGCCCGGATGATCCTTTTGCGCGAGCCGGGGTCTCCGACGGCCAGGGGAAAACTCATCGCGTAATACGTTTCGGGCGCGCCGATCCCGTAGATGCAGGAAACGGAGGCGACGATGATCACGTCCCGTCGCTCGAACAGCCGGTTGGTCGCGTTCAACCGCATCCGGTCGATTTCGTCGTTGATCGTCACCTCCTTGGCGATGTAGGTGTTGGAGGAGGGGATATAAGCTTCGGGTTGGTAATAATCGTAATAGGAAACGAAATATTCCACGGCGTTTTTGGGAAAAAACCGCCGAAACTCCTGGTATAGCTGGGCGGCCAGGGTCTTGTTGTGGGAAATCACGAGGACCGGACGCTGGGCCCGGGCGATGACGTTGGCGATCGTAAAGGTTTTACCCGAACCCGTCACGCCCATCAGCACCTGATGGGGAAGGCCGCGGTTCAGGCCTTCGGACAAATCCTCGATCGCCCGGACCTGGTCGCCTTTCGGATAAAATTCGGATTCGAGCTGGAACGCGTCCATGTCATTTCATTATACCAGAGCCGGACAGGATTGGGGGACGGCGCTCGGCGATGTTCCGGACGCGACGTTAGGCGGAAAATTTCATTCGGACTTGGTTTGAACGCCGCCGCGGAAACGGGCGCCGTCTTCGACGAACAAGCGGGCCGCCGTGATGTCCCCCTTCATGTCGGCTTCGGCCGACAGGAAAACGCAACCGGCGGCCTGGATCGAGCCGATCAGGGTCCCGTAGACATAGACATTCCCGGCCGAGACGGTCGCTTCGACCCGGGCCTTTCGGTCAATATAAAGGTTCGCGCTTTGAAGGCGTAGCGAACCCTTGAATTGTCCCTGGATGAGGAGGTCTTCGGTGGAGGAAAAGTCGCCCTCGAAGACGACGGTTGAACTCAGGCGGGGAAGATTGGCCGGGATCGCCGGGGCGGATTCTCCGGATTTTTTTGGTCCATCTATCCGGCCCATGCAACGGCCTCCTTGAGGGGAAATTCCGTGATCGATTATAGGAATGAAGGCAATATAAAGTCAAACGGGCTTGGCCGGGTCGGAAAAAGACGGATGCGGTCCGGAGTCCTTTTTAAGTTGACAATTCGGCCGCTTCCGGGCTAAATAATGTTCTCGGATGGAACCGGCCGCGGCCGGTGGAGAGAGTGCGGGCATAGCTCAATGGTAGAGTACCGGCTTCCCAAGCCGGGTGTTGTGGGTTCGAGTCCCATTGCCCGCTCTCTCTTTTTCTTTATTGGGATGGCGATGACAAAAAAAAAGTGGCGCCTGATCGTCGAACACGTTCCGGCCGGCGGGGCCTGGAACATGGCCGTCGACGAATACCTTTTTCGTTCCCTGACGGACGAGCCGGTCACCACCGTTCGATTCTACCGATGGGAGAGGCCGACCGCTTCGCTCGGTTTCGGCCAGACGACGGCCAAGGTCGTCGATTTGGAATTTTGCCGGCGAAGCGGCGTCGACGTCGTCCGCCGGCCGACGGGCGGCAAACTCGTCCTCCACGACCGGGAAGTGACTTACGCCGTCGTCTCGTCCGACGCGGAAACGTTTACGACAACGCTGGGCGGATCCTATCAATGGATCTCTCAAGGGCTGGTCAAAGGGCTTGAGGCGTTCGGCCTGAAGCCGGTTCTCGCCGGGGAGACGCCGCGAGACTACGTAAAGGGGACCATGCCGTGTTTTTCTCAACCGGCCCGGAACGAGATCGAACTCAACGGCCGGAAAATCATCGGCAGCGCCCAAAAAAGAATCGGAAATCGGTTTCTTCAACACGGATCCATCCCGCTGGCCGGGGATGAGGACCTGCTCAGGGAGGTTTCTTTATGGAAGGGAGATCCGTCTAAAATTCTGATGACATCGTTATCCGAAGCCTTGGGCCGGCCGGTGGCCTTTGCCGAAGCCGTGGACCGATTCATCAAGGGATTCGCCTCGTTTGGGGGGATCGTTTTCGAGCCGTTTGCCTTCGGGAAGGAGGAACGGGAGGCCATCGAAGATCTTTGCCGGCGGAAATACTCCACGGATGCCTGGACAATCGACGGGCGGGAATTCGACTTCTCGACGATTCGATCCCGACCGACGGCGTCCGGTTCATTGCTTTTTTCGAAACCCGGTGCTAAACTCGAAAGAGCGAAAGAGAATGGGAGTAAGGGGACATGAACGAAGTCGAAGAACTCCTTAAAATCGACCCGAAGGAGCTTCCTCCGATCCACCCCATCGTTTTGGACGACCTCCATCAAAAAGCGTTGAAAAACCTGTATTTAGAACTGGGGTCGGGCCCCCTTTTGCATCTCCTGTCGCCCTCGTATTCCCAGCTGCAGCCCAGCCCGAGCGCGGCCGTTTCGGAATTGGTGACTAAAAAAGAGGCCTTGCTGGATTTCCTCAAGGAGCTGCTCGTTCAGAACCTAGCCGTCTACTCGGTCCTCGTCCAGGTTAACAGCTATTTTATCGAGCAGAACAATTACCTCGTCCTGGCCCGCCTCGGCGAACGCGATTCGGGCGGGCGGCGATACGAGATCAATTATTACACGCATTCGCCCGTCGAACTCCTCAGCCATTATGAGGACAAAATTTACATCGGCCGGGATTTCGTCGATCTTTATAATTTCCGCCGGAAATATTTCGGTATCCGGGAGCTGATCGCCTCGCTGAAATTCCAAAGCGAAAAACTGATCGACCGGGCCGCGGATAGGCTGAAAAAACCCTTGGAGTACAAGTCCTTCTTTCAGGAAATCCGCGAATCCGTAGGGGAGATCAACGGGGAAAGCCTGGCGATCCTCGAATCCCTCCCGCCGTACCTGGACTCGGCCAAGGTCGGTGAAACCGATTTGATCGAAATCAACGCCCAATACCGGGCGATCGCTCATTACCTGATCGAACTCAACGACGAAGTCGGGGAGTTCGAAAACCTTCTCCGGTTTAAAATGGAGATCGGATTCGTCCGCTACGTGACGAAGTTCAAAAAAGATCTCACCAACCTGATCAATCTGTTCAACATCAAGATCAACGGCGCTCTTTGCGCGAAAATCAACGGCCTGCGGCAAAAATAAAGAGAATCAACGCCCGGCCGCGTCCACCTGGACGTCCCCGTGGGATGTTTCGATCCTGATCGCGGGTTTCCCGGTTTCCCGGGAGAACGCTTTGAGTTCGGTAATCCCGTTCGATTTTTGCGAATCCGGGCTTTCGGTCAGGTTCCAGATGATCCGGCCATCGCGGGTCCGGGCTTCAAACGGGGCCCGGAATCCGGTGGGCCAGAGCATTTGGACATCCAGGTAGTTACCCTGGACATCGACGGGACCGGACAAAGCGGAGTCCGGTTCCAGATTCAATCGGCCGTGGGTCAGAAAAACCGACGCTTTTCCGGCGAATCCGGAAAGGGAAACGTTTTCGTAAGTCGTCCGGACTGTGACGTCGGGCGACCGAAGGCCGAGGCCTTCGACCTCGACGTTCTGACCGTCGATTTTGAGATCGCCGCCGATGTTTTCGACCCGGATGCGGCCGTACGTATTCGTCGCGTCGAACAACCCCTTGATGTTTTTCGCGGCGATGTCGCAATGCCGGGCCCGGATCAGGACGGGGCCGGCGTCCTCGATTCTGACCGTTTCGTACGTCGTGGAGATTTCGGCTTCGGCCGAAAGGCCCCGCGTATTGACTTCGGAATGGCTCCCCTTGACGACCGTCTTGCCGCCGATCCGGTCCAGATGGACTATGCCGTAGGAATGGTCGAGGATGAGCCCGCCTTCGATGTTTTTAATGGTGACTTGGGAGTGGGGGGCGCCGATTTGCGCATCTCCGAGAACTCCGTCCACGTCGATTTCTTCATAGCTCGAGGTCAGGATGAGGGAGCCGGCGATTCCGTGGACGACGACATCGCCGTGGGGATTGGCGATTTCGGCCGGCCCCGTCCCCTCAATACGGACGAGGCCGTAGGAGTTTTTCAGATGGACCGCCGTCCCGGACGGGACGACGATCTTGAAGGAGGTGGAGAAATTTTTTCGTTTGAACTCATCCCTGTTCGTAGATAGGATCAGCCGCGATCCGGACGGGGTGACGATCATCCGGAGAGAGGCCGCGATATGGTCGGCCTCGTCTTTGTTCCGGGCGGAGATCCGCTCCTTGAAAAGGACGGACGCCGTGTCTGTCGCGGTCCCGGTGACCTCGATCTGGCCGTGGGCGTTGACCACCTCCAGCTCCGGCGGGAGGGGACCGGCGATTTCGCGCGTTTCCTCGTAAACGAATTCGTCGAAGTCGCTGAACCACGGTCCGTCCCACCCTTCGAACCATTGGTCCAGACGTCCCGATTTTTCGTAGGTCAGGAGGACGCCCGCGGCGATGATGAGAAGGGCGAGAAAAACTTCGCGGGCTCGCATTTTAGGCCTGGGGAGGGGACGGCGGCTCGGACTTGACGGATTCCCCGGACTTTCTCTTGAGGCCTTCGATCAACTTGGCGGCGCCCCAGATGATCAAAATGACCGGCCAGAACCGCCAGACGAAATCCCAGGCGTTGATATCGAAGTTCTCGAGGATGAACACCAGCCCGAGGGCGACGAGAATGAGTCCCCAAACGAGGGGGTCTTTTCGCTTGGCCATGGAACGTCTCCTTTTTCAGGCGTTTTTTTTCGAAAAATAATCGGCGATCATCTTGATCCCGATCACGATGACGATGACCGGCCAGAAATCCCACAACCGGTCGAAGTCGATCACGTTGAAATTCCCCAAAAGGAAAACCACCCCGAGGGCCATCAGCAACGCGCCCCAGAAGACCGAGCCCGCGGGCGAGGGGATATCGACGGCCGGAGCGGGGACGGGCGACGCTTGGCCCGAAGGTTCGCCGGCGGCCGCCTTGTTGATGGCCGTGGCGTTGTTGACGCTGTCGATGATCTGGAAAAAGTAAAATCCGGCCAACAGAAGCCCGAAAAACGGCTGACCGCCGCGGTCCTGCATGCTGACGAGGCCGGCGAAAATCAGGATGTACAGGATCCCCTTCGTGTACAGCCCGTTATACAACGTTCCGGTCCCGGGAAGGAACGCCGAAAAGATGCCGGCGACAACGGGTGATTTAGGCGGGCGTTTCTGGATGATGATGGGTTCGGCCATGAGAAGCCTCCTTGAAAAATATTCAATCCTTGTTCCGCTCCAGCGGGTTGATCGATTGGAGCGAGACATAGAGATTTTCGGCGTAGGATCCGATGGAATCGGTGATCGAACCGGTCCGGGCGTAGAGTTTCTCGACCCGGCCGATACCGCGATGGAACGTCCGGACGATCTCCTTTTCGAGTTCATGCCGGCCGGGGTTCAGAAGATAAAGCGAAACGACCGCGCAAACGACCGAGGCCGCGGCCAGGACGGGTTGAAGAGCGGGCTTTCGCAGCAGGCCGAAAACCGTGGAAAAAAGAGGTTTCCGACCGGCGACCGCGTTCAGGCGGCCCCGCAGCCCAGGGGCGGGATCGACCTGGGGAAACGAGGCCAAAGCCGCGTCGGTTTCGCCCAAAAACGCCAGGAGCAAAGCGCATCCGCGGCAGGACCGGAGGTGAGCCTCCACCCGGGCGTGCTCCTCGGGCTCGAGCCCGCCGTCCCGGTAAGCGGGGAGGAGTTCTTCGATGCGATCACAGATCATCGGCGGCTCCCCTCGATTTTTGGAGAATACGGGCCAGTTGAAGGCGGCCGCGGTTGACCCGGGATTTTACCGTTCCCTCGGGAACCCCGGTGATTTCGGCCGTCTCCTCGTAACTCTTCCCCTGGATTTCCTTGAGGAGGACGGCCAGGCGGATGTCGGGGGGGAGTTGATTCAGACCCGCCCAGAGAATCCTTTGGCGTTCGGTTTGAAGAAGGCGTTTTTCGGGATCACCGTTCGGGGCCGCCGCCGAAAGGAGATGCTCGTCGAAGTCGTCGCGGTTTTTCTTTTCCCATTTCGTCCGGCGGTATTCGTCGATCAGATGGTTTTTGGCGAGGGTGGTCAGCCAGGCGGAGAAATTCTTGCCGAACTCGTACTTGGGCAGGGCGCCGAACAATTTGACGAAGATTTCCTGGGTGAGATCCTGGGCTTCCTGGTAGGAACCGGAAAACTGGTAGGCCAGGTTGAAAACTTTTTTTGAAAAAAGATCAACCAGCATTTTCCAAGCTCCTTCGTTGCCTTCCAGGCAGCTTTGAATGATCGCTTCCAAATTCACTCACTACACCTCGATAGACGGAATCCGGAGCCCGAAAGTTCCGTCCCCGGTCAACAGCCTATCCCGGGACCTTGGGGCGAGCCCGGTCGTCCCTGGGGACAAGACGGTTCGACGACCGAGAGTATCTGTAAATATAATAAAATCATTAAGATAAACAGGTTTCGGATTTTTTCGAAACGAACGCAAACGTCCTTATAAACCCCTTCGTGGAATAGGGGGACGTTCGTTGAAGGCGATTCATAGCCAACGGATCCGGGACAGGACGAGATGATTTCATATCAAAAGGGAAACGGAGTCAATCGGCCGCCCTGACTATGACCCGGGGGGATTCGATCAGTTTGCCGGGGAACATGAGACTGGAATATTCATCCGGGACTCGGATGCTTCTTGAGGTCGCCGCAGGCGAGCCCGCGCGGGTTGAAGCATTTGTTGCAGGAAACGCACCCGGATCGGGTTGACAGCCCGAGCCGGAATCGGCGAACGAGATCCGGTTCGCGAACGAACGGACGGCTGAGCGAAATGAAATCGACCCGGCCTTCCCGGACGAAGCGTTCCATGACCGAGAACGTCCGGTTTCCGCCCAATCCGATGACGGGGATTTTCAGGGCGGCTTTAAATTCCGAGGCGGGCCCAACGAAATAACCTTCCTCGTCTTCCGTCCGCAACCCGGGCCAGACCGAACCCCGTCCAGATTCCGTCATCCCGCCGCTGACCTCGACGGCGTCGAGGCCCAGCGGCTCCAGGATCCGGGCGGCGGCGATCGCTTCGGCGAGGGTCAGCCCGGTCGGTAGAAAATCGGTCGAATTGATTTTGATGATCACGGGAAAGGCCCGGCCGAGGGCGTCCCTGATGCCGCGGAGGATCTCGACGACAACGCGGGCGCGGTTTTCCGCCGTTCCGCCCCATTCGTCCGTCCGGCGGTTGGTGTGGGGTGAAAGAAAACTGCTCAAGAGATATCCGTGCGCCGCGTGAATCTGGACGCCGTCAAATCCCGCTTCCAACGCCCTCCGGGCCGCCTGGACGAAATCACGGATGAGGCCGCGAATTTCCTCCGGAGTCATTTCGCGGGGGACGACCTTGAACACGGGGTCCGGAACGGCCGAGGGCGCGACCGGCGTCCCCCCGATCAGGCGTTCCTTGGTTTGGCGGCCGGCGTGGGCGATCTGGAGAAATATTTTCGCCGGCGTGCGGTGAACGGCTTCGGGAATCCCCCGCATGTGTTCGACGAGCCGGTCGTCGTATATTCCGGTCTGGCCCGGGCTGGCGATGCCCCGGCGGTTGACATAAGCGTGACCGGAGATGATCAAGCCGACCTCGCCCTCGGCGAGACCTCCGAATAATTCGAGGTGGCGTTTCGTCATCCGGCCGTCTTCTTCGGCCATGAATTCATGCGTGGCCGAGCGGACAAACCGGTTGGGGACGGTGACCGACCCGATGTTCATCGGAGTGAAGAGAACCGACGGGGCATTCGGGACGCTCATGGAGGGATCCATTATACCGGATGATTCATTCCGAGCCCAGTACCGCCCGGATTCCGCCCGAGGGGAACGGGCTTTTCTTGAAAAGTCGGCCCGATCGGGTTATTTTGATGGGGAAACGCAACGTTCAAGCCGTTTTCCGGGTTTACAATATGAGTATGGACGATCAGAAGCTCATCGCACTCGTTCAGGAAGGCGACGCCTCTGCCTTTGCCGAAATCGTCCGTATTTACAAGGATAAAATCGTGAATTATTTGTACCAGGTGACGGGCGATTACCAAAAGGCGGTCGATCTGTCTCAGGAAACCTTCATCCGCGTCTATTTCAAGGCCGACCGCTATCGGCCGATCGCCCCGCTTTCTTCCTGGATCTATGCCATCGCCTCGAACCTGGCCAAAACCGACCTCAAGCGTCGTCGCCGGATGATGGCCGTTTCCTTGGAGGAATTGCCCCCGACGATCGAAATCAGCACGCCGAGCGGCGAGGAATCGGATACGGGGTTGTCCCGGAACCTGCGCGCGGCTCTGGAAGCCCTCCATCCGCGCTACCGGATTCCCGTCGTTTTAAAAGACATCGAGGGATACAGCCAGGAGGAAATCGCCGTGATCGTCAAACGGCCCGTCGGAACGGTCAAGGCTCGCATCAGCCGGGGCCGGGCGATGCTGCGGAAAAGCCTCGAACGGGCCTCCGGTGACGGCTTCGCGTTCGCTAAACAGGAGATCAGCAATGGACGATGCTAAGGTTTGGAAGGGTCTCGAACGGATTTCGGCCCCGGCGGATTTCGAAGACCGGGTTTTTCAGGAACTCGACCGGCGTCACCGGACGGGCCCGCAACTCCGCAAGGCCCGCCTGTTCAAGTGGGCGCTCTCCGGGTCGGCGGCCGCCCTGTTGGCCGTCTTCACCGTTTTGAATCTGTTCGTTTTTGAAAAGGGCGCCCGGCCGGCGTTGGAAAATTCGGCCGGAGCGGTCCTCGACCGTGACCCGATTCACGTCACGGAAAGCGTCGATTACGGCCGGGAAGTCCAAGCTGCGGCTTCCGATCCCCGGACCATATATCTTTTGGAACAAATCTCGGACACGTCCTTTTCGACCATCCGTTATTAAGGAGGATATCATGTCCCAACATCGTTTTCTTTCGAAGGCCGCTCTTTTTGGGTTCACCCTGGCGGCGGGTTTGTCGGCCGCGGCGGCCGCCGGACCGATCGACGAGCAAAAAATCGAAAATATCATGAAAGCCGTCACCCCCTCGGTCGTCAAGGTCGAGGCCCGCAACGGCGTCCGCAAAATCGCCACCGGCGTGGTGATCGACACCGAAGGGACGATCGTCACCACGGCGCTGATCTCGCCCCGCGACGAGGAGATCACCATTCGGACGTTCGACGGAAAACAATTCAAAGCCGAGTTCAAGGGATTCGACACCTCGACCGGCCTGGCCGTGATCGAGGTCAAGAATAAAAACCTGGTTCCGGTCGTCCTCGGAACGGCGGCTGACGTGCGGCCGGGCGTGTGGGTCGGCGCGATAGGATTCTCTCCGGAGAACACCCCGGCCGTGACACAAGGCATTGTCAGCTCAGCGACCGAGGACCGGATCCGGCTCAACCTCTGGGTGATGCCCGGGTCGTCGGGAAGCCCGGTCGTCAATTCCGAAGGGCGCCTGATCGGCGTTCTTCGGGGAACATACGTCGACGACCAGCCGGTCTTTTTCGAGTTCAGGGAGCAACAGATCGTCGGCTCCGGCACCGTTCTCAGCCGCGCGGAAGCCCCGTCCTCGGGCATGGCCCTAGCCGTTCCGGCGGACGTCGTTCGCTCGGTCGCCGGCGATATCCGGAAAGACGGCAAAGTCCTGCGCGGGTGGATCGGGGTTCTGGTCGCGGAAAAGGACGGCCGGCTGGAAATCAACGAAGTCGAACCCAAGAGCCCGGCCGAATTGGCCAAACTAAAAGCCGGGGACGTTATCGTCCGGATCGAAGGCACCGACATCTCTTCCGGAATTGTTTTTTCCCGGGAAATCCGGAAAAGAAAACCCGGGGCCGAAGTCGTCCTCGGCATCCTGCGTGACGGAGCCGGCAAGGACGTGAAAGTCAAATTAGGGGAATTCACCGAGGAGGACGGCCGCAGGGAACTGGAAACCCGGTTTCCCGGGTTGTTCCCTCCGCCCCAATCCGGCCTGAAGCCCGGGAGTCCGCCTGATCAGCCCGGAAAATTCTTTCTTTGGGAAAACCGCAAATACATCGGGGTGACCCTCCAGGAGTTGACCAAGGACCTGGCCGTGTTCTTCGGCGCTAAGGACGGGAAAGGGTTGCTCGTGACCGAATTCGCCCCGGAAAGCCCGGCTCAGAAAGCGGGCTTGAAAATCGGCGATGTGATCCTCAAAGCCGACGACCGGGCGATGGAGTCCGTCGCCGACTTGAGCGACCTGATCCGGAATAAAAAGAAGGAAGACAGGGTCAAACTCGAGATTCTCCGCGACAAAAAGACACTGAGCGTGGAGGTTCCTGTCGCCGAAGATGAAAACCGTCCGCCCGAATCCGAAGGCGCCTTCCAGACCCTCCGGCAATTTCAAAACATTTTCGGAGACCGGCAACGCCTGGCGGCGTCCCGGGAACGGATGAAACAATTCGCCGAAAAATTCGAGAACGGCAGGCTGCTCCGTCCGTTTTTTAGGGATAAAGGCCGGATCACGGACGCGGGCGGCGTTTTTTACCGGATCTGAACACGCGCCGGATAAATCTTAAAGGTCGAGCCAGCGGTCGAGGGTTTCCTCGAATTCCTCAGGGGAGAGACGCCGCGACTCAAAGAATCCCCGGCCGAACCTCTGGCGGACGGCTTCGTACAGGATGATGCCGACCGAAACCGAGAGATTCAAGCTCTGGACCATTCCGAACATCGGAATTTTAATCAGGACGTCGGCCCCTTCCCGGGCGGCGACCGATAAGCCCTCGCGCTCGTTGCCGAAGACGATCGCCGTCGGACGGCTGTAATCGAGGGACGTGTAGGGGATCGCGCCCTCGCCCAGGTGGGTGGCGGCGATTTGAAAACCCGCGGTCTTGAGGGGCGCGTAACATTCCCCGGGCGTCGGATGATGATGAATCTCCAGCCATTTGTCGGCCCGGGTCGTGACCGCGTTGTTGATCGGCAACGGGTCCGGTCCCGACTGGATGACGTCGACATGGAGGACGCCGGCGGCGTCGCAGGTGCGCAGGACCGCGTTGGCGTTGTGGGCGTTCGTGATCTCTTCCAGGACGACCCGCAAATCCGGCTGGCGGCGGCTGAGCACCCCATTGACCCTGGCCAGACGTTCCGGCGTGCGCATCGTCAGATCATCCCGCGGAGAATAAACAGGCCCCAGACGATCCCCGTTCCTATCCAGGCCCGGTATTCCTTGTTCCGGCGGAACAAGCCGTCGTCCCATTTCCGGACCTCGCTCGCCGCCGCCCCCCGGAACGTCGGGAAAAAAATCGGAACGCGGCGCTCATACTCCGGATAGGCGTCGGGAAACAGGCTCCGCAGACGATCCCGTTCCTCGGCGATCACCGGAACGTAGAAGACGACGAAATAAAGGGCGAAGATCCCCGCTCCCCACCAAGTCCGGGCGCCGCCCACGAGGCCCAGACCGAGAATGAAACTTCCGAGATAGAGCGGATTGCGCGTGAACCGGTACGGTCCTGTGACTGCCAGGGCTTTGTCCTTCCGGATGTGTCCGGCCGCCCAGCCGCGGACGGCCAGACCGACCAGGCCGATCGAAGCGCCGATCGCGATCGACGTCCAGGTCGGCCGGGCCAAAACGAGAACGGCGACAAAGGCAAACAGGGCGGACCTGACCCGCCAGCGGTAAACGATTCTTTGAAATGATTTATTTTTCACGATGGTTCAAGGCGTCCTTGATCGCCCGCGAGACTTCGTCGGCCGTGACGGCGTCTAAACACTTCGGATTCGGACACGATCTCCGGTAACATCGCCCGCAGGGAAGCTCATGATAAACGACCCGGTCCTTCGGGGTAAAGGGTCCGTTGCGGCGGGGGTAGGTCGGGCCGAAGATGGCCACCGCGGGAAGACCGACCGCGCCGGCGGCTTGCAGGGCGAACGTGTCCCCGGAGACCAGCAGGGCCGCGCTTTTCAATAAAGCGAACGTTTCGCCGACGGAAAAAAAGGGGAGAAGGGGAACGTCGGCGGCCCGGCCGACGGCCTCGGCGATCCTGCGTTCCTCCTCGTTGCCCCAGAGCAGAGCGGGAAAAATCCCGGACCGATCCAGCCGGCGCAGCGTTTCAACCCAGCGTTCGGGAAACCAACGCTTGGTCGGCCAGGCGGCTCCGACATTGAATAGCACCGGGCGTTGATCGTGTTTCCGACCGGTCTCCGCGAGCCGGTTTTCCACCGAACGGGAAATTTTCTCCGGGATGATCAGGGGAAATCGGACCAGGTTCTCTTCGTAACCGAGAAGCTCCAGGAGCTTCAGATTTTTAAAGATCACGTGATCGTCCTCGGAAAGAGGGGCCGCTTTTTCCGTATAAAACCAGCGGGCCGCCGGTTCGCGGAGATTGCCGGGACCGAATCCCAACCGCTGCCGGGCGCCCGATAGACGACCGATCCAGGCGGATTTCAGGAGCCCTTGAAAATCCAGGGCGACCCGGTCGCGGTTGCGGAGTTTTTTCCTCCAACCCTGTCCTCCGACGACGATAACCTCGTCCAAACCGTCGACGAGATTCAGTATCTCCCGCCCTTTCGGCTCGACCACCCAGGAAATGCGGGCTTCGGGCTCGCGGCGGCGCAAGGCGGCGAAGGCCGGGATCGCATGGACGATGTCGCCGAGCGAGCTCAGGCGGATGATCAGGTATTTCTTCATCGCCCTGGAGACGGCCGCCGGGCGTTTTTGGCCTGGGCCAGAATGCGGGAAACAATCGACGAGGTCGAACGGATTTTCGGCCCCCCGGCAATCGCGACCTTTCCGCCGTATTTCCGGACGACGTCCCGTTCGGGAACGGTGGCTTTCGTGTAATCCGACCCTTTGACGTGGACGTCGGGCCGGAGCGCCCGAAGGACCCGTCCAACGTCGGTTTCGTTGAAAATGACGACGTAATCCACGTCTTTGAAGGCCGCGATGATTTCCGCCCGTTCCCGCTGGGGAAGAATCGGCCTGCCCGGCCCTTTCAACCGGCGCAGGGACGTGTCGCTGTTGAGGGCGACGATCATAAGGTCGCCTTTCTTTTTGGCTTCGCGGAGGTAGCGGACATGACCGGCGTGGATCAGGTCGAAGCCGCCGTTGGCCAGGACGATGCGCTGCAGGGCGGCGAGGGTGAGGAGCTTGGTGCTTTTCACTGCCCGTCGAGGACCGCGTGTTTGAGTTCTTGGGGCCTGATGACGGCCGTTCCTTTTTTCATCACGACGAGGCCGCCGGCGAAATTCGCCAGACGGGCGGCTTCGCGGAAGGACGCCCCGGCGGCCAAGGCGGCCGTGAAAACGGCGATGACGGTGTCGCCCGCGCCGGTGACATCGACGATGTCGGTCGAACCGAAAACGGGGAGTAAATAGGGATGTTTGCCCCGTTCGAAAAGGGCCATCCCTTTGGATCCCCGGGTGATCAGCAGGGCGGGGGATTGGAGCTTGCGAAGAAGGGTCCGGCCGGCCGAGACGAGATCGGACGGATCGGCGCCGAGGTGCGTTTTCAACTGGGACTCGACCTCGGGTTCGTTGGGCGTGGCGACAGTGCATCCCTTGAAACGGATCAACCGGAATCGGGAGTCGACGGTGACCGACACGCCGGCGGCCTGAAAAGCGTCCCGGGCCGCTCCGTACACGGTCTCGGAAACGGTCCGATAGTGATAGTCGGAGATAAGAAGCGCGTCGCAGGAGGCGGCGGCACGAGCCAGGGAAGCTCCCAGCCGGGCTTGGAGCATTTTTTTCTCGGGGACTTCGCTTTCCCGGTCGATCCGCAGAATCTGCTGTTTCTTCGTGTTTTCCTCACCGGCCAGGATCCGAGTTTTAAGCGGCGTCGGGAAATCCTTTTCCGTGACGACCGCCCGGTCTGAAATCCCTGCCCGGGTCAGAAGACGCCGGACCTCCCGGCCGCCTTCGTCCGAGCCGACGACGCCGACGGCCTCGACCTCAACGCCGAGGGTGGAGAGGTTGAGGGCGGCGTTGCCGGCCCCGCCCAGCGAAAATTCCCGGCTCCGGTAAGAAATGATCATCACCGGGGCCTCGCGCGATATCCTGCGGGTAAATCCGTAGAGATACTCGTCGAGGATGAAATCACCCCAGACGGCGATCCGAAGAAGGGGAAAGCGGTCGATCAATGATATCAACCGGGCGGAATCTTCCTTTATCTTGGTCATTCGACGAGCATTATCATCCAAAAACAGTCCGGCGGTCAATAATCTGAACTCGGCCACTTCCTAGTGTCCCGTCTTTTAAATTCCTTGCCTTTGTCTTCTGAAGAGACGGGACACTTCCAAGGGGGAGTCAAGACAAAGCCCGTCCTTGAAAAATAAGGGTAAATCGTCTATAACAGGACGGCGCCGGAGTGGCGGAACTGGCAGACGCGCTGGACTCAAAAACCGTTCCGGCTCCCCTGTAAAATCCCTTTTCCCCGAGAAACTGTCTTAGGTATTCTTCAGGATTCCGGGGGTTTTCCGTTCAAGGACGTCAATAATCCCGTCAATTTATTTTGCACAATTAATCGTCAGCTGGAAATGATCGGATTGAAATTTTGAATTGATTTGAGTATGTTAGATAAAACGAAATTGTTTTTCGCGGGAATGATGAGGGGAAACACGGTTTAATAGGGGTATTAAATGAGCGATTTTCAACAGTATGATTTAAAAGGGAAAGAAAAATTCGGAATCGTTGTTCTTTTAGACGCCCTTGGGATGAGAACTTCGAATATCGAAGATTCGATGAAATATTTAATTAGAATTGATCGTTTAAGACAGGTAATCGACATTACTCTTTCTCGTTCAGATGATTTTCCAAAAGATCTTCCTGATATTAAATATAGATTTTTTGGAGATTCTATTTTATTAACATGCGAAATTCCGGACATGAAATTGTTTAAGGTTTACTTAAACAGAATTTCCGTTACATTAAACGTGCTTATTTCATTAGCATTGATCGAAGAAATTCTTGAGATATAACCGAAAGTCGTGTATGAAAGAAAAAAGCGTATCCTATGTTGACCTTCAAACTTCAACATGGACCGGAAAGGGTCCGAAAGGATACGCTCATGGACAAGAGTACCGCAAAAGCGGACGAACGTCGAATGATTT
>JAPKZG010000046.1 GCA_026393895.1 Candidatus Aminicenantota bacterium | reverse complement strand
GAAGACATCGGCCGGGCTCTTCAGAATTACTCGGAAGGCACGAAGCGGGCCGTGGATTATGCCCTGGAGCTTCTCGAAGTTGTTCTCCCGAAAGAGATGAAGGACGCGGTTCTTCCGGTCCTGGAGGATGCGCCCGCGGACGTGAAAGCCCGATCCGCCCGGCGGATCCTGAAGACTTTGGGATAAGGAGGGAGGAATGTCGACGCTCTATGTTTATCCCAAGCTCGCTCCGCCGTTCTCGGTTCTCCTCGAAAAGGATGAGGCCATTTTAGGCCGGGCCGTGGATGCCGACGTCCGTTTGCCGGACGCTTACATTTCCGGTCATCACGCCCGGATCCGGCGGACGTCGCGCGGCTGGACCGTGGAAGACTCCGGAAGCAAGAACGGGACGCTGGTCAACGGCCTTCGTCTCGTCGAGCCCGCCCTCCTTTCACCGGGCGATGAAATCTCCATCGGCGCGGTCCGGATTTGTTTCGACCGGCCCTGGACCGCGGCGGTCGAAATCACCGATTCCCCCAACCTCGCCGTCCGGGTCAGCGCGGCCGTTCCCTCCCGCGACATCATCAGCCGGAGCACGGACGCCGGCGGAGTCCATCGCCTGGACCCGGCGAAACAGGGGCCGCGGGCGGACCGGCTTATCCTGGTCATAAACGAGGTCAGCCGGGCGCTGCTCCTGCATAAACCTCTCCAGGAACTCCTCGAATACGTCATGGATCTGATCGCCTCCCATCTTCCGATGGACCGGGGGGCGCTGTTCCTCAAGGAGGACGTTCCGGAAAAGCTCGTTCCCCGGGCCGTCCGGATCAGCAATCCCCAGCTGCAGAGCGGACCGATGCAGATCAGCCGCGGGCTGGTCGACATGGCCGCGTCCCAGAAACTCTCGGTTTTGACGACGGACGCGGCCGAAGATCCGCGCTTCGCCGGCCGGCAGAGCATCATCGACATGGGCTTGCATTCGGCGATGTGCGTCCCTCTGGAAACGGGGAAGGAAACGCTGGGGGTCATCTGCGCCGAACGGGTCTCGAGCCGCGAGCCGTTCACCGACGAGGATCTCCGGCTGTTGACCCTGATGGCCAACCTGGCCGCGGTCAAAATCGAAAACGCCCGCCTGGTCGAGGACGGCCTGGTCCGCGACCGGATGGAGCGGGAACTGCGCCTGGCCGCGGAAATTCAACGGGGGCTCCTGCCGAAGGATTGTCCGTCCTGCGGCGATTTCGAGATCGCCGCCGAATCCATGCCTTCTCTTCACGTAGGCGGCGATTATTTCGATTTTATCTCGCTTCCGGACGGGCACCTGGGAGCGACCATCGCCGACGTCGCCGGAAAAGGAGTGAGCGCCTCGCTTCTCATGGCCTCGCTCCGGGCAGCCCTGCAGTCGGAGGCCCGGCCCGGCGTCGACCCCGCCGACCTTGCCCGGAAACTCAACGATTTCATCTTTCGCAGTTCCGCGTCCAACGTTTTCATCACGTTCTTTTACGGCGAGCTTGATCCTGTCGCCGGCGAGTTCCGGTATGTCAACGCCGGCCACAATCCTCCGCTTCTCCTGTCGGCGTCCGGGATCCAGTGGCCTCTTGAAGGGACGGGAATGGCCCTGGGAATGCTTGCGGGAAGCGATTACGGGGAAGGCCGGGTTTCCCTGGTTCCCGGGGACATCCTCGTTTTGTATACCGACGGCATCTCCGAAAGCCGTGACCCGTCCGGCGAGGAATTCGGAATCGACCGGATCGTCAAAACGATCCGGCGCGCGGCCGATAAGAAGGCTCTCGAGATCGTCGCCGCCCTCTTTTCCGATCTTCGCGAGTTCAGCGGGGGCGCGGACCCCGAGGACGATCGAACCGTCGTGGTCATTAAAAGACCGTCCGGAGCGGCTTCTTAAACGTCATCCTCTCCGATTCGCTTTTTTTGCCGGATTTTCTTATGATAACGCTTTATTTACTTTCAGGAAATCCAAATGAAGCCAAAAGGCGTCGAAATTGCGGTCCTCGGGGCGGTCCTTCTCATGTTTGCCTGCCAGTCCAAACCGGCGGGCGCTTCCGCTTCGCCGGCCCCGCAGGACGTTTCCGTCCCCGTCGAGAAAGCGGAGCCGCCGGTTGACCCTGTCTATAACGAGATCGCGTCCTTTTTAGCGGGCCGTCCCTGCGCGACTTCCCCGTACAAGGAATTCCAGGAGACGGAAGAATACCGAGCGTTCGCCGCGGCGCTGGATAAAAGCTGGGCGGATTTGGAAACCAAGCGCCTGCAATTGATGAGGGATTGGACCGGAACGGAGCTCGCCGACGCCGTCGCGGCCACGACGACGCTGTTTTACCCGTTCGGCGGCCCGGACGCTCTGACCGCCCTGGTGCTTTTTCCCAAGGCGTCCCGTTATCTTCTGCTCGGGCTGGAGTTTGTCGGCCGGATGCCCGAATTCGACATCGGAGACGCCGCGAAGGTTTCCGCTTATTTTCAAAACCTGCAGGCGTCCCTCACGGATTTTTTCAACAAGAGCTATTTCATCACCAAGAATATGAATGAGGAACTCGCCGGCGATAAAGTCGACGGGGTTTTGCCCCTTCTTTGTTTCTTCCTGAAACGGAGCGGAAACATGATTTCCTCGGTCAAACGTCTGGAATTCACGGAGAAGGGAGAAATTCTGGAGAGCGCCTACCCGGGAGAGCCCAAAAAGTTCCGCCGGCCGTACGGAATCCGCGTCTCTTTCTTTGCCGATGGGACGGACGTTCTGAAGGAGATGTCCTATATTTCCTGCGACCTCGCCGATGCGGCGTTCCGCAAGGAAAAACCCGTTACCGTTTATCTTTCCGGCCTTCCGTTCGAAACGACGTTCGTCAAGTCCGCATCTTATCTGATGCACTACAAGGAATTCTCCAATATCCGGAATCTGATCCTGGACCGGAGCCGGTTCGTCCTGGAGGACGACACCGGGATTCCTTACAAGGACTTTCCGCCGGAGACCTGGGAATCCCGGTTGTACGGCGAATACATCAAACCGGTAGCCGATTTTTCCGGAGTTGATCAACCGGATTTGAAGGAAGCGTATACGGACCCGGCGAAGGTAAAATCATTGCCGTTTCATCTCGGCTATCATTGGGGGACGAACAAGGATTCCCTCCTTTATTTCGTGAAAAAATGAAGACGAAATTCAGCCTGACGACGGCCACGGCGCTCGTCGTCGCCAACATGGTGGGCTCGGGCGTCTTCACCAGCCTCGGATTCCAGGCGGCGGGGATTTCCTCGGGGTTGGCCCTTTTGTTTCTCTGGCTGCTGGGCGGGGCGATCGCCCTGTTCGGAGCGCTGACTTATTCAGAGGCGGGCGTGATGTTTCCCCGGAGCGGGGGCGAATATCATTTCTTGACCGAGATGTTCCACCCCGCCCTGGGCTTTCTGGCCGGCTGGATCTCGTTTCTCGTGGGATTCGCCGCGCCTGTCGCGGCCGCCGCGATGGGCTTGGGACGCTACCTGACGAGCGCCCTGGCCCTGCCCGAGAGTACGGGCGGAATGTTCGGCCTTCAAGCCTCGTCTTTGATCGCGATCGGCGTCGTCGCCGCTTTAACCGCGGTCCACAGCCTGGATAAAACCGTCGGCGCCCGGTTCCAAAACATCATCACGATCTTCAAGGTCGTGTTTATCGTCCTGATCGTCGTTCTCGGCCTGACGATGGGGAAGTCGGCCGGATTGTCGTTCGCGCCGACGAGCCGGGCCCTGCGGGACATTCTCAGCCCGGCCTTCGCCGTTTCGATGTTCTTCGTGACGTTCAGTTATTCCGGCTGGAACGCGGCGGCCTACGTTGCCGGCGAGATTGAGCGCCCGCAGCGGAACCTCCCCCGGAGCCTGATCACCGGGACATTGATCGTCATCGTCATGTACGTGCTCCTGAATTTCGTCTTCCTCCGGACCGTCCCGATCGCCGAGTTGTCGGGGAAATTGGAGGTCGGATATATTTTTGCCGACCGCGTCTTCGGAAACGCGGGCGGCCGCCTGATGGGGGGGATCATCGCTTTCATTCTTTTATCGAGTATCAGCGCGATGATCATCGCCGGGCCGCGGATTTCCAAGGTTATCGGCGAGGATTACCGGCTGTTTCGAAAACTGGGAAAGACGACGTCCAAGGACATCCCCGTGTTGGCCATCGTGGTCCAAGGCCTGCTGTCCGTTTTTTACATCATCACCTCGACTTTCGACCAGGTCATCGTTTTCATCGGTTTCACCCTGAACCTCTTCACCTTCATGACGGTCCTGGGCGTGATGATCATGCGGAAAAAGCGGCCGGACCTGCCGCGGCCTTACAAGACGATCGGGTATCCCTGGACCCCGCTCGCGTTTCTCGTAATCCATATCTACATTTTGGTTTACGGTTTGATTTACCGGCCGAAGGAATCCCTGGCCGGCCTCGGCCTGACGGCCGCCGGGCTGCTCGTTTACGCGATCGACCGGCGGTTGCGGCCGGGCAAAACGGCTCCCGCGGGCGGAAAGTAGAAGTGCGCCGGACGAAAAATCACCCGAAAAATTCAGCCGGAGCGGCCAGGATCCGGGCGATGTCTGTCGCCCGTTCGCGCACGTCGAATCCCAGCGCGCATTTAACCCGGCAGCCGGCGCAGTCCGTACAGGGATTTGGTCCGACGCCGAGGGAGGCGACAAGGTCGTAGGCGGCCCCGAGGTTTCGGTAACCGTAGGCGTACATAAAGCTTCGCATGAGCGAGGGAATGGGCAGATTGTTCGGGCATTGCGGAAGGCAGGCCTCGCATCCCTGGCAGTAGAGCCCCGGGCCGTTCTTCTCTGCTCCCAGTTTCAAAGCGGCCTTTTCCTCTTCTGTCAGGATGATGTCGGTCATGGCCTGAAGGTTGAGCGTGAGCTGGTCGAAGGTCGTCATGCCGGGGACGGCCGTGGTGATGTTGGGATTGCTCAACGCCCATTTCAGGGCGGCCTTCATGTTGATCGGCTGGGTTTTTTCCCTGTCCCAAAACGCGCCTGCCTGGGTTTTCATGGCGATGATGCCGAGGCCGGCTTTGACCGCGTCGGCGATGGCCGCGTCGAGTTCCGGGAGGTTGGTCTTGCGGAAGTTATAACCGGAGAGGACGACGTCGTAAATTTTCGCTTCGACGGCCGCGCGGATGACCTCGTGTTCGTTTTGATGGGACGTGACCCCGATGAAGCGGGCCTTGCCTTCTTTCTTGACTTTTTCCAGCGCGCTCATCAGCGGTTCAAATAGGACGGCCTGCCGGGCCGTGACGTTATGGAGGTAGAGAATGTCGACGTAATCCAGGCCGAGGCGCCGGAGACTCAAGTCGAATTTCTCGAGGAACGGCCCCGCCTTCGTCTCCTCCGTGAAGGTTCCGGTCCGCCGGTCTTGGGGTTCGCCCGGGACTTTGGTCGCAAGGAAATAGGAATCGCGGACGCGACCCTTGAGGACCTTGCCGATCACGACTTCATTCGTTCCGCGTTGGTAGCCGTGGGCGGTGTCCAAATGGACGATCCCGCCGTCCAAGGCGGCCTGGATCAGGTTTTCGTTGTTGGAGTTCATCACGCCCATCGAGACGACCGGGAGCTTGATCCCCGTTTTTCCGAGCGGCCGGATGATGAAGTCCCGGGCCGCGGTTTTGCCGGCGGGAGGCACGGCGGTTTGCGGTTCCGCCTTTAAGACGGCGGGGACGGCGGCCAGCGCGCCGGCGCCGGCGACGCCCAGCAAGCCGTTTTTCAGAAATTGGCGGCGATCCAGGGAATGGCGGGATGCGGACATTATCGGCCTCCTTGCGGATGAGTTGAGCGATTCGATAGGAAATATAACATGCCCCGCTCCCCGGGTCCAGAGGGACACTCTTGGAGAGAAACCCTTTTCGAAGCTTTGCTCGTCCTACACGACGGGCGATTTCGCCCGGAGTTAGGACATTATGATTTACTCAAGGCACTCCCTTTCCTGGTTTCCCCCTAGGTCCTCCCCGCCCGTGGCGTGAGGGCAGCCCCGTCGCTTCCTCGCTCCACCCATCCACCAGTGGGGCCCTTTCGTTGCGGGCGACGGGGCGCCCCGACTCGGCGTCACCCTTACTCCGGGCAAAGCCCGTCATGTAGGGCTAGCCAAGCCTTGCCCTGAGTCGGCGGGTTTATTCTCCCGTTAGTTCGAACGAATCAATGGAGATAGAAACAAGTCAACTTTGAAGGTGCATTACTTCGCGTAAAATGCGGGTTTGAGTATAATAAATGACCGATGAACAACGCAGAAAAAGCTCCTTCGTTATGCCGTATGTGGCTGATCGCCGCCCGGCCCTGGGCTCTGCCCGCCTCGACGATGCCGGTGATTTTCGGCACCAGTCTGGCCGTCGTCGTCGGCGGAACGCGGCTGGACGTCCTTCTGTTTGCGGGAGCTCTCGCGGCGATGATGATCCTTCATTCCGCGGCCAACATGCTGAGCGACGCGTTCGATTTCCGGCACGGTCTGGACACGCAGGTGACGCCGGTGAGCGGGGCGATCGTCCGCGGCTGGCTCACGGATCGCCAGGTGCTCTACGGGGCCGTCGTCTTGTTCGCCGCGGGCATTATTCTGGGGATGGGCTTGGCCTGGCTGACCGGCCGGATTCTCTTGATCATCGGCGCGGCCGGTGTTTTGATCGGGGGGGGTTATACGCTGCTGAAAGCCCATGCCCTGGGCGATTCGGCCGTTTTTTTGAATTTCGGAATCCTGGGGGGCATCGGCGCCTGGGTCGTCCAAACCAAAAGCTTTTCCTGGCTCCCGATCATCTGGACGGTTCCCATAGCCATGCTGGTGAGCGGAATCCTCCACGCCAACAATTGGCGGGACATCGCGACGGATTCAGGTTGCCGGGTGCGGACGTTCGCCGCAGTCCTTGGAGACCGGGGATCGTTCCGATATTTCGGATTCCTTCTTTTCGGAAGCCAGGTCTTGGTCCTTGTCTTTGTCGGGCTCCCTCTCAGGAATTTCGGTTGGCCGCCGCTCCCGTGGCCTTGTTTGATTACTCTAGCGGCCCTGCCCGAGGCGTTGAAACTTTGGGGAAGGGCGAAGCGGCGGCATCGACCCGCCGCTCCGCTCGATTTCGTCATCCTGGACGGCGCCATGGCCCGATATAATCTCCATTTCGGACTTCTTTACGTTGCCGGATTGTGGATCGCCTACGCCCTTCGTTTTTTGCGCGGCCAATAGGAGGATGGAGAGGCCGCCGTCCCCGAATTTTATCATCCGGCCGAGCGGGGTTCAACCGGAAAGACGCCCGCGATGGGTGAATTCGGGGACGGTGAATTCGGGGACAGGTCACTCATTCCCTGAATTCGTAAATACTAATTTATGAATGACTTGGAATTTTATAAAAGGAAAAATCGGGGAATGAGTGACCTGTCCCCGATTGTATTTGCCGCGGCGACCGCCGCCCGGCCTGTGTTATAATTCCTTCCTGCTCCGAGATTCCAGGAGATCGCCCGTATGAAGCGTTTGCTTGTCGCCGTTTTTTCCCTGGCCGTCTGCGGTTTTGCGGCGTTCGGCCAAGCTCAAGACGACATCGTCTCGGTCAAGGTCATCCCCTCGGTCGAAACATTCAGGGCCGGTCAAACCGCCCCGGTGACCTTGGAATTGACCATCCGGCCGCCTTTTCACATCAACTCCGATCAGCCGTCCGGGGAGGATCTCATCGGAACGACCGTGGCTTTCAAGGCCCAGCCCGGAGTGACCTACGGCTGGGCCAAATTTCCCCGGCCGGTGATTCGGAAACTGGACTTCTTCGACAGTCCGCTGTCCGTTTTCGAAGGTATTGTCAAAATCACGTTCGACGTCACGGTGTCCGCGGATTTTCCCGGAACGGAATGGACGATCGTGGGGACCGTCGGCTATCAGGCCTGCGACAACCAAACCTGCCTTCCGCCCACGGACGCGGCCTTTTCAAAAAGCGTGAAGGTCGAAGGGAAGCGGTCCGAAACGCGGCCGGTTTCCGTTGTCGAAATCAAATCCCCGGGCGCTCCGCCCGCGGCCGAAAAAGCAAAAACCGGGATTCCGGCCGCACGTCAAATCCAAGAGCCGGAAGCGAAACCCGACGCTGCGGCGGCTCCCGCATCGGCTCCCGCATCCACCAAAACACTTCCGAAAGACGCCGGGCCGGGATCCGCTCCCTCCGCTGATGCGACTCCCGCCCCGTCTTCGGCCGAGTCCGGGAAAGAAACGCCGTTTGAAGGGAAGGGGCTCCCGGTCATTTTCGTTCTCGTTTTTTTAGGCGGATTAGGGCTGACTCTGACGCCCTGCGTCTACCCGATCATCCCGATTACGATCAGCTATTTTGGCGGCCAGGCCGAAGGGAAAAAAGGCGTCGTCGTCCTCCACGCGGTGTTTTATGTCCTGGGCATGGCGATCACGTACTCGATTTTGGGCGTCATTGCGGCCTTCACCGGCGGCTTGTTCGGCGCGGCGCTGACCTACCCTCCCGTCCTGGTTGCGATCGCCCTGGTCATGATCGCCCTTTCGCTCAGCATGTTCGACGTCTACGAGTTCCGTATGCCCTCGTTTCTCAACAAACTGGCGGGCGGAAGTCCAAAAGGATATTTCGGCACGGTCCTCATGGGCCTGACCGTCGGGATCGTCGCCGCGCCTTGCATCGGGCCGTTCGTCCTGGGGCTTCTCACGTATGTCGGAAACCGGGGCGACGTCCTCCTGGGATTCTCCCTGTTCTTCGTCCTGGCTCTCGGCCTGGGCGTCCCGTTTCTCCTCCTGGGCATTTTCTCCGGGAGCTTGAACAAACTGCCGCGATCGGGCGCCTGGATGGTTTGGGTCCGGAAAATTTTCGGGTTCATCCTGCTTGGGATGGCCGCGTATTTCCTGAAAACGCTTTTTCCGAACACGCTTTTCTATTCTTTCACTCTTGCCCTGATCATGCTCGTCGGCGGCATCTATATGGGCTGGATCGAACCGACGAAAGCGGCGGGTAAGGTCTTTCCGTACATCCGGGTGCTGATCGGCATCGTGTTTCTCGTTTTGGCCCTCGTGTTCACGGTGCTGGGCGTGGAGGATTACATCGATGAGACGATCGCTGCCAAAACCGCCGCGTCGGGCGGCCGGGCCGCCGATGTCATCGCCTGGCAACCGTATAGCGAGGACGCTGTTTTCGAAGCCGTCAAGGCCGGAAAACCGGTTTTCATCGACAGTTTCGCTGATTGGTGCATCCCCTGTAAAGAGCTGGACAAGACGACCTTCAATCAGCCCGAGGTCGTCGCCGCTTCGCGATATTTTATCATGCTCAAATCCGACCTGACCTTTGGCTCGGACGAGAAGGTGAAAGCGTTCTATAAAAAGTACAAAGTCCGCGGCGTTCCAACCCTCGTCTTTCTTAAGCCCGACGGTACCGAAATCGAAGAATTGCGCGGGACGGGGTTCGAATCCAAGGATGTTTTTCTCGACAAAATGAAAAAAGCCCTGGAGAAGAGCGGGCTCAAATGAGGCCTCGATGAAAATCGAAGGCGTTCCCTTTTCCGCGACGGATTGGGCCGCGATTCCAGCCGTCGAACACAAAGGCGAATCGGGAACATCGTTCTGGCGGACGTTCGAGGTCGGAAACGTCCGGGTCCGGATCGTCGAATATTCCCCCGGGTTTAAATCCGATCATTGGTGCGCGCGGGGGCACGTTCTCTATGTTTTAGGCGGCGAAATCACGGTAAAACTCAAGGACGATCGCGAGTTCATTCTGACTTCAGGAATGAGTTTTCAGGCGGAAAACAACGCATCCGATCCCCACCTGGCCTGGTCGAATCCCGGCGCCCGCGTTTTCATCGTCGACTGATTAAAAAGGCCGGCGGGGCGCGCTTACACCCGGTTTTTATCATGGCCATCGAGATCTTCATTTTCCGGTGACCGAGGGCGGCTTTGACGAGGCGGGGGGTTTAGGGTTTTACGTCTTCTTACCCGCCCCGTCATTTTATAATATTTACTCTCGTGATATGTAATTCCCCTTTCTTTTGAAACTTCCGGAGAAGTCGGGAATCCGGACATAGGGTCTTCTTGCTCACGAATTCCAATTCTGATACGTTGAGCGGGAATTCGAGATCCTCTGATGATCAATGAACAGACCCGCTCTATTCTGATTTTCTCCTTGACTCTTGTCGTCCTGTGCATCATCGTCAGCATCTTTCCCTATGAATACCGCGATTCGGACTCCTCGTGTTACAGCGCTATTTCCCAGCGCTTGGCATTCGAGCCGCTGTCGACGTGGTGCGCCCCGCAATGGTGGGGGCACGGAGGCAATCAGGGCCTTTTCCGAGAGCATCCGCCCGGGATTCTGTGGCTGCCGGCGCTGCTGGTCCGGCTGGGCGCCAGACCCAACGTGGCGGCCCTCTGCGCCAATTTTATCTACCTCCTGCTCAGTCTGTTCTTTGTTTACAAACTGGCCGGCCGTTGGGGCGGGCCCATCCTGGGATGGGGCGTGGCCTTGGGCATCATCCTGACCCCCATTTTTCTGCAGTACTTGATCCGAGCCAACCAGGAGCCCCCCTTGAACCTGGCCGTTCTGGCCGGAATCTACGGCTTGGCTCGCTGCCAGGAAGACCGCCGGGGCGGATGGATCTTCATGGCGGCGCTGGTCCTGGCCGTCCTGATTAAAGGGATCAGCGTTTTGCTGCTATCGATGCTGGCCGGTCTCTTTTGGCTGATCGTGGCCCGGAACAGAAGGACGTTCGTCTTGATCGTGATCGGTCACCTGATCGTCGCGGCCGTCATGGTGCTGTTTGAGCTATGGTACCGGGGGGTCGCTCATCAGAGCTTTTGGCAAATCTATTATTCCATCCAAAGCGCCAGAAGCCTCGGCGGGCATTTCAATCTTCTACGCAAGGGCTATAACATCGCTTGGTATGCGGCCCGGGTTCTCTGGTTTTCGGCGCCCTGGACGATTTATCTGATCTACGAAGCCATCGTTTCCCCCAAAAAGAAGTTCGATTTTTTCCGGGACTCGTTTGTCCGGTATCTTTTCCTCGGTTCACTCGGCATCATGGTCTTCTTTTCCTTCTCCGACCGCAAGGCGGACCGATACATTTTCCCGGCCTACATCCTCCTGGCCTTGGTCGGAGTCGCGGCGTTTCTTAAGGTCAGGCCCAAGATCATGGACCTGCTCCGAAGACAGGAGAGGCGGCTGCCCATGATCCTGTCCTTCTTACTCGTGGGGCTGACTTTTCTTCGCATCTTTTTTCACTCCCATCTCTACCGGTTCATCCGATTCTGGCCGCAATAGCCCACCGGCGTTGATCGTCATGAACAGCGCCCGACGATCGCCTTGATCATAAATCGTTTTCCGTCCCGTTCAAAGATTTTCGTTTGCCCATCTCCCGGACGACTAGGATCGAACCAGCTTTTCGGTCTGGGCCCGCTGTTCGTACGGCCGAATCAGCCGGGAATAGGCGCCCGGTATTCTTTCGGGGGAGCGTAGGGTTCATGGGGGTCGAAGGGTTTCATCCCTTTGTTCCGGAAAAACATGAAGGCGCCGACGACCAGAAGAACGACGAGGAAGCCCGGAGCGAAGAAAACGACTCGACGGCGTTTTGTGGACTTTGCCCCGAGGGGGATCTCCAGACCCTTCCACCCGTCCGGGTATCCGCTTCCGTCGTATCTGTCAGGGTGGCAGCGGACGAGTTTGGCGATCTGGGTCAGTTCGACGACAGGCTTCAGGATTCCTTCGCCGAAAACCGGGTGGTCCATGATTGCATTGTATTCTTTGGAGGTCAGCGGCCCGGGTTTGTTGAGGATGTTTTCGGGAATGCCGATCTTGCCTACGTCGTGGAGCAGGGCGGCCAATTCCAAGTCGTCGAGTTCCCGTTCGCCGAACTTCATGTGGCGGGCGATTTTCAGGGAGAATTCGGTGACCCGGGCCGAATGATGCCTCGTGTAGAAATCCTTCGCTTCGAGGGCGGAGACGAGCGACTTGACCATCGAAATGAAGAGCATCCGCTGGCGCTCGACAAGGTCGTCGGTCCGCATTTTGAGGTTGCGGTTGGCCAGGGCGAGTTCGGATTCGATTTGCCGCATCCGTAAGTGCGACCGGACCCGGGCCTTGAGCTCGACGGCGTTGAACGGCTTGATGATGTAATCGTCGGCCCCGGACTCCATGCCCGCGACCAGCATTTCGGCGGCCGAGCGGGCGGTCACCAGCAGGACGGGGATATGTTTGAAGGCTTCCTCGGCCTTGATCCGCCGGCATAGCTCGTGCCCGTCCATTTCGGGCATCATGACGTCGCTCAGGATGAGGTCCGGCGCGTGTTCGTGGAGGAGTTGGAGGCCTTCCTGGCCCGACGAGGCGAAATCCAGGTCGAACTCGTCGTTCAACAGGAGATACATCAGCTTCTGGACTTCCGCGTTGTCGTCAATCACCAGCAATTGATAATCGTGACGACGTTCGGTTCGGGCGGCGACCTGGAAATCCACTTTTTCTAAATCGATGAGCTGGATATCCCGGGCGTTGGAGACGATGTCCTGGACCCGGATGCCTTCCGGTTTGCCGTCGGTGACCCTTTTTAGATGTGCGACCGGTTGGTCGGATTGGCGGCGGTCGGTGATTTCTTCGGAGAAATGGTCGGTTCCCTTCAGAAGCTCGACGATGAACCGGGATCCCTGGCCGAGCTCGCTTTCGATGCGGATCGTTCCGCCGTGGAGGGCGACGATTTCCTTGGCCAGGGCCAACCCGATTCCCGTGCCCGGGAACGCCGTAACGGCCGACCCTTCGACCTGCCGGAAACGGTCGAAAACGGCCTCCAGCATGTTCGCCGGAACGCCGGTGCCGGTGTCTTCGACGGTCAGCTCCACGCTCCGTTCTTTTTCTTCGATATACAGCGTGACCCGGCCTTTTTCCGGCGTGAATTTCAAGGCGTTGGAGAGAAGATTCAGGACGACCTTCTCGAACTGGTCGGGGTCGATCGTCAACTCGACCTTGGTCATCGGATGCTGGAAGAAAAGACCGATATTTTTTTGGTCGGCCAGAACCTTGACCGAGGCGAGGATGTTTTCGATGTAATCGTCGAGTTCCAGGGTTTTTGGGCGGAGCCGCATCCGCCCGGCCTCGAGTTTGCTGAGGTCCAGAAGGTTGTTGATGAGCTTGAGGAGGCGGAAGCCGTTGCGGCGGACCGAATCGAGCGTTTCCCGCTGGAGGGCGGTGACCGGCCCCATCCGTTCCTCGATCATCGGGCCTAGTGGAGCGAGCATCAGGGTGAGCGGCGTGCGCAGCTCGTGGTTGACGTTGGCGAAAAATTGCATTTTCACCAGGTCGAGGGTCTTGAGCTTTTCGTTCGACTCCCGAAGCTGGATCGTCGTTTCCTCCAGCCGCGTCCGGCCGGCGAGATCCCGTTCCCGGATGATTTCCATGAGGAAGGAGCCGAGGACGCCCAGAATGACGATGGACGTGAGGAAAAACAGGTTGGCCAGGGCCTCTTTTTCCTGGATGGAGCCGGCGGGCGGATGGAGGATTCCCGGAATCGCGTTGCTGGCCCAGATCAGGGCATAGAGAACGGTCGATATCCGGAACCGAAAAGGCACGACGACGACGATCCCCATGATGACCAGATACAAGCCCTGGACATAGGTGGTCGCGGACCCGCCCAGGATTTGAATCATCAGGGAGACCCCCGCCGTGTCGACGACCGTCAGGGCGATGGCGACGAATTCCGCGCCCCGGTTCGTCTTGATCCGCTGCAGGAGGATGAACAGAACGGCGTGCGCGGCGAGAACGACCAGGCGGATGAAAAGAAACGTATAAAACGTCGCCGGCGCGTAGATCCGTTTAAAGAGGTTTTGTCCCTGGTTAGTCATGAGGTTTCCCGGATCATTGTTTCCGGCGTTGTGGGATTAACTTGATGTAAGGAGAGAGAGGAGGGTCAAATTTTCCGATTCGGCCACAATATATATGGTTCAACATTATATTGCACACAATTTTGTGTGGAATAATGGGTTTTGTCAAGGAAAAAATGCGAAAAACGGAATTTTCTTCGAGTAAGGAGTCCGGGTCGGGTTTTCGGAACGGATGCGTATTTCCAGGTGAATTTGAGAAAAAATGGAATGCGGCGAATAAAAAGGCCGGAGGGAAGCGGACGCGCCTCCCTCCGGCGGGATCGATCAGAACGTTATTTCAGAAGTCCGCGGGCTTTCAACAAGGGTTCGACGCTGGGCTCACGGCCGCGGAAGGCCTTGTAGGAGTCCATCACATCCCGGGAATTGCCTACGGACAGGATGTTATCCCGGTGGTAGCGGACGATGATTTCGGGAATCATCCCGATCCTGTTCAGCGCGGCGTTCTCGAACGCGACGGTGTCCTGTTCCTTGGACTCGGTCAGCGTGTGCCAGGTCATATCCAGGTAACAGGCCGATTCAAACTCGACCGTCGTGAACCCCTGGTTGAATTGGCTCGTATTTTTAATCTTGTCCAGAAGGGCCTGGGGAATCGGTTCCCCGGTTTGATAATGTTTGGCGTATGTTTGGATCACGGCGGGATCGCCGGCCCAATTCTCCATGATCTGGGAAGGGAGCTCGACGAAATCGCGGGGAACGTTCGTCCCAGCCAGCGATTCGTACGTCACGTGGGACAGAAGGTCATGGAGGGCGTGGCCGAATTCATGGAAGAGTGTCAGGGCTTCCTCGAACGTGATTAGGGAGGGTTTGTCGGCCGTGGGCTCGGTGAAATTCCCGACGTTGTAGACGATCGGCGTGATCATTTTGCAGTTGCGGATCGACTGGGACCGGATCGTGCTGGACCAGGCGCCGCCGCGCTTGGACGGCCGGGGGAAATAATCGGAATAAAGGATTCCGACATGCGTTCCGTCGGCTTCCTTCACCTCGAACACCTCGACGTCGGGATGGTAAACGGGGATGTCGGTCCGCTTCGTGAAGGTCAAGCCCCACAACTTGTTGGCCGTGTCGAAGGCGCCCTGCCGGACGGCCTTCACTTCGAAATACGGCCGCAGAGTTTCGTCGTCGAGGGCGTACTTGGCTTTTTTCAACTTGTCGGCGTAATACCACCAGTCCCACGGTTCGAGTTTTCCGGCCACGCCGTCCTTGTTCATCATTGCCTCGAGCTCCCGGGCTTCTTTTTTGGCCATCTCCAGGGCCGGGGTCCAGACTTGGTCGAGGAGCTTGAAGACGCCGGCGGGTGTTTTGGCCATGGTTTCCTCGAGGACGTAGTCGGCATGGGTTTTGTAGCCGAGGAGATCGGCCCGGATCACGCGCAGGGCGGCGATTTTCGAGGCGACGGCCCGATTGTCGGCCGCGTTTCCGTTGGCCCCGCGGCTTATGAACGCCTTGAAGAGTTTCTCCCGGAGGTCGCGCCGCGCCGAATATTGGAAGAAGGGAATACACGACGGTTTGTGGAGAGTGAAGGCCCACTTGCCCTCGTGGCCCAGCTCTTTGGCCGCTTCGGCCGCGCCGGAGACGATGTCGGGGGGGAGCCCGGCCAGGTCTTCCGGCTTGTCCAGGACGAGGGCGAAGCCATTGTCCTCGGAGAGGACGTTCTGGCCGAATTTCTGGGTCAGGACCGCCAGTTCCGAATTCACTTTGCGGAGTTCAGCTTTTTTTGCCTCGTCCAGGGCCGCTCCTCTCCGGACGAAATTCTTGTAGGCGAGTTCGAGAAGCCGGGCTTTCTCGGGACCGAGGCCGAGTCCGTCCCTTTTCTCATAGACGGCCTTGATCCGTTCGAAAAGTTTCAGGTCGAGAGCGATATCGTCGGAGTGCTTGGCCAGGATCGGGGCCAATTCCATTTCAATGTTCTGAAGCCCGGGAGTGGTGTTGCTTTCCGTCAGGGCGAAGAAGACGGAGGCGACTTTGTTCAACAGAGAGCCGCTGCGTTCGAGGGCTTCGACGGTGTTGGCGAAGGTCGGCGCCTCGGTCGAGGCCGTGATCGCCGCGACTTCCTTCTTCTGCCGGGCCATGCCTTCCTGAAACGCGGGCAGATAATGGGCTTCCTTGATGTCACCGAAGGGCGGGGTGCCGAACGGCGTCGTCCATTCGACGAGGAAGGGGTTGACGGCCGGGGTCGCGGGGGCCGCCTGTTCCTGTTGGGCGAAAACCGCGGCCACGACGGCCGCGGCGAGAACGAGGATGAGAAAGAGGGCTTTTTTCACGGTGTCGACTTCTCCTTTTTCGGCGTTGCCGAAGAATTAAATCAGTGGCCGTCAACCGGCCTGAGGATTTCCAGGAATTCGGAAAGGACCATGGCCGTCGCCCCCAAGATCTTGTGGGGTCCGACGGCGAAAAACGGGACCTGGCGCGGACCGATTTCAAAGGTCCATGTTTCCTTTCGGACATTGTGTTCGTCGAGGAGGTGGGCCAGCGGCGTCTCGATGATCTCGTCGACTTCCCCGGCTTGGGGGACGAAGACCGGCGGGACGTCCGTCTCCGCGACGAACGGATAGATGCAGTAACCGCTCGGCGGGATGTACAGGGGGGTGAGGGCGCCCAGGACGCGGAGGGTCGCGGGAATAATGCCGATTTCCTCCATCGCTTCGCGAACCGCGGCCTCGGCCGGGGTTTCGCCGGTTTCCACGTGGCCCCCGGGAAAAGCGATCTGCCCCTTGTGGTGGACGACGGTCTGCGGCCTCCGGATGAAAACGAGATGGGTTTTTTCTTCCCTGGGATAGAGGAGGGCGAGGACCGCGCCGTGGAGACAATCGTCCCCGACTTCGGCGTAGGTCTTCTGCCCGGGCGGCGGGGGAACGGGCATCATCCGCAGCTGGGCCATGAGGCCCGGAAGCGGCCGCCGTAGGCGGGCATCCAGGTTTTTCAGCGCCTCTTTCATGAAGGCGTATTATACAATAAACGGAGGATTTAATTCTTCCGGATCGTCTCACATGTTCCAGCGGTAGGACACCTTGATCATGAAGATGTTGTCCCCGGGCGCGGTGAACATGTCGCCGATGTCCCGCCGAAGGTTGAGAATGCCGTTGTCGGCGTAAGCCGCCCGGTTTTGCGTCCAGACGAGATAGAAAAGCGAGCCGGGCAGGTATTCCCAGCGGAAGACGACCGTTCCGCGAAGCGACTTCATGTTGAAATCAGGGTTGCCGAAGGCGAAGGCCTCCGCCGGTCCTTCTCCGTCGGGATCGACAGTGTAAAGGCCATCGGCGAAACCGATCGTCGAGCCGTTTTCCCCGAAAAGGGCGTAGTCGTATTTCCGGGGGCGGGCCAATTCCTTGAATTGGTCATAGGCGCCGACGGCGATGAAGGGTTGAACGTAGGCTTGGAGCGAAAGCCGCGGGGTGAAAGTCCAGTTGAGGCGGATTTCGGCCGAGACGATTTTCTGTTCGAGGCGGGCGAAGACGTAGCGGTTTCCGAACGTGGACGTCATCAGGGAGTCGCTGAAGCGGTCGACCCATTGGGTCTCGTTCGTCTCCGCGTAATACCCCGGACCGACCGACAAGCTGACGTTCGGCGCCGGTTTCCAGCGGAACGAGATTCCGGCGTTCCAGGAATGGCCGTCGCGGCCGGAGTCGGAAATCGACCCGTTTCCCTCCAGGACGACGGCCTTCCGGCCGTCCGTGCTTAAATATAAACTCGCGCTGGCCCCGGCGGGAAGCCAGGTCATCGGGCCCCCCCGGGTTTGCCGGTTGTTCAACGACCCGGCCGCGCCGAAAATCGTCGTGGAAAAATACCAGAAGTTGCTGAACATACCCTCGGCCAGGAGGATCGCGCCTTTCCCGACGTTGTTGCCGCCGAAGTCCCAATTGGCGAACCCTCCGGCCCCGACGAGAACCTGCTGGAATATTTTTCCCGGCTTGGTGTAATTGAGCCCGGGGATGACCGAGAGATTGATGACGTCCGAGCTTCCGGACTGGTAACCCATATCGTTGGGGTTGAATCCGGGCGACAACACGCCGAGGGAAGAAATGAAAACCACCTTGCCGTTTTGCTTTCCGACGTTGAACCGGCCGCCCCATCCGGAGAGGGACGTCGCCGACGGGTCCACCTCGACGTGGGTCGCATCCGGGCGCTGGAAATAATGGATCGAGGAATTCTGAACCCGGAGGATGTCTTCCGCGCTGCCATCGATCCGCGTCCCGCCGATCCAGCCGCCGACGACCCAATTCTTTTTCGCGTCGAGGAACGACCAGCCGTCCACGGCCAGGCTGAAGGCGTTTTTATTGAGAATCCCGTCGAGCGTTGGATTGTCGACGTCGCGGGCGACGCCTGTTGCCATGAGCCCGATCCCGTGGCGGCCGTTGTCGATATCCTTCTGGATGCGGAAGACGCCGTAATATGACAACGGTTCGACTTCCTCCCGGGACCTCAGGCCGAAATAGTCGACGTCGGCGTATTCCCGCGCGGTCAGGGCGTTGATGAAGCCGATGTTCCAACCGCCGAGTTTTCCGGTGAGCTTGGCCGCGCCGAGGATCGTCGATCGGTCGGGCATGGAAACATATCCGTCCTGCGTGGCGTATCCCTGCGGCTCCCGGCCGATCCGGCGGCTGTAGAAGAGGTTCGGATTGGGCCAGTTGATGTTGGCGTTGAAATAGATCCCGCCCCGGCCGAAGCCGTTGAAAAGCGACGCGCCTTCGATGAAGAACGGGCGCTTTTCCTCGTAATACGTCTCGTAGGCCGAGAGGTTGACGACAGCCGGGTCGACCTCGACCTGGCCGAAATCGGGATTCACGGAGGCGTCGAGCGTCAGGTTGCTTTTCAAACCGACCTTGAGGTCGAAACCGGCGTTGCCGATCGTTTTCCGGCCCGTTTCGAAGGGGTTCCCCTCCTCGGTCGGCCGGAACTGAGCCTGGCCCGTGACGTACGGAGTCAATTCCACGTAGACGCCCGGCGTGATCCCGCGCATGCCCTCCATCCGGGCGAACTTGGAGACAAACGCCATGTCGTTTTTCGGCGACCAGGAAAAGGTCGCCGTTTCGTTTTTCCGTTGGATGACCCGGCGGAAATTGACGCCCCAGACGTATTCGTCCATCTTGGAAAACCGGATCTGGTTGAAGGGAATCCGCATCTCCACGTTCCAACCGTCGTCCACGACGGCGGCCCTGGATTCCCAGACCCCGTCCCAGGAGCTGTCGTTGTTGACGTCGTTGGATAGGGTGAGGTCCATGATCGAGCCGGCCGGATTGATCGCGAACATGTACCCCGACCGTTTGTCATAGTATGGGTCGACGGCGAAGTAAAACCAGTCCGATTCCACTTGGGAATCCCGTCGGCCGAGACGGCTCGTGATTTTGTCCGGTTCGGAATCCCGGCAATGGGCGGCCACGTAGAGGGCTTTTTCGTCGTAGGCCACCCAGACCTCCGTTTGTTCCGATGCCGGCTGTCCGTCCTGCGGATCATTTTGGGTAAATCCGTCGGATCCGGCGCGTTTCCAGGTCTTTTCTTCAAGGCGGCCGTCGATAGCGACCGGTTCCTCAAGGCGGACGGCTTGGATGACTTTTTGTTCCGGAGCGAGAGCTTCGGATAGCTTTTTCTCCGCCGCGGGGAGGGCGGACCACAAGATGAGAGTTAAAAAAAGGGCGGTGGGAAATGCCTTTATCTTCATATTCGGTCTCCTTGTTTTCCTTGCCATTAGGCCGTCCCGGGGCCTCCGGACTTAATGAATAACGGATCCGGCCGGCCGTTCGTTCCCGGTTTCCGGCTTCTTTGATAAATACGAAAATCATCTCATAAAGGTTGTCATTCAGCTTGAACGCCGGCCGACGGGTTCAGCCGCGCTCCGGTTTTCAATCCGGGGAAAAATGCATTAAGATGAAGGCCTGCCGGGAGGTCAGACCTATGAAAAAAACGACGCTTTGGCTTGCGGCCGTCCTTTTGTTGACAGGATCGGTTTTTGCCCAAACACCGGTGAAGACCCCGACCACTCGGGAGATGAATCTCCTCTGCTGGCAGGAGTTCGGTGAACTCGTTCCGGCCAAAATCAAGACCGTGCTTCTCCCGATGGGCTCGCTTGAGCCGCACGGCGTCATTCCTAGCGGGGCCGACAACCTCGAGCCCGAAGCGATGGCCCGGGACATCGCCGAGCGGGTCGGGGCGTTGATCGCCCCGACGCTCAATTACGGGATGACCGCGGATATGAAGGCGTATCCGGGCGCGGTCTCGATTTCGAAAGAGGCCTATGCAGCGTTCGCCGGGGAAATCCTCGAGAACCTGGCGGCCCAGGGCTTTCAGAACATCATCATCCTCAACGGCCACGGCGGAAATACAACCATCCTGAACGAGGCCGCCAGCCGGGTTTCGAACGAATGCCGGGTCCGGATTTTCCTCGTGAACTGGTGGACGTTGGTTGACGACATCACCAAGGACGTGTTCAAGCAGAACGGCGGCCACGCCGGCAATAATGAAACGGCTTACACGCAGGCGATCGTCCCGGATTATATTCATCCCGAACGGTACACCCTCGAGATGACCGCGCCGCTCCCGGCGCCGGCCGGGGCTTTCTATGCCCACCCGGTGACGACGTCGATCCTCCTCTACGAAAAGGGCCAGGGATACCCGACGTTCGACCCGGTCCAGGCCAAGGAATATTTTCGTAAGGTCAACGACCGTGTGGCCGAGCTCATTTTGGACGCGATTAAAAAATGGGACGCGGCCGGCGTTTATCGCTGAAATCTGGTAAACGGCCGATGGCCCTCCGCCTTTATCAAATCGACGCGTTTACTCCGGAACTTTTCCGCGGGAACCCGGCCGGGGTCTGTCCGCTTGAAGCGTGGCTTCCCGACGATCTCATGCAAAAGATCGCCATGGAGAACAACCTGGCCGAAACGGCGTTTTACGTCCGGACCGGGGACCGCTTCCGCATCCGCTGGTTTACGCCGGCTGTGGAAGTGGACCTATGCGGTCATGCGACGCTGGCGGCCGCGTACGTCATCTTCAATTACGACCGTTATCCCGGGACGGAGATCGAACTCGATTCGCGAAGCGGGGTCCTTCGCGTCCGCCGGGCCGGAGATTTTCTGATATTGGATTTCCCGGCCGATCCGATCCGGCCGATCGCAGATCCGGCCGGTCTGAGCGAGGCCCTCGGTGCCCGTCCGCGGGAGGTTTACCGGGGGAAAACCGATTATCTGGCGGTCTTCGGGACGCAGACGGAAATCGAAGCAATGAAGCCGGATTTCCGGAAATTGGCGGAGGTCGAAGCCCGGGGGGTCATCGTGACCGCGCCCGGCGACGAAGTCGATTTCGTTTCGCGGTTTTTCGGCCCCCGGGTCGGAATCGACGAGGACCCGGTCACCGGCTCCGCCCATACCAGCCTCGCGCCGTACTGGGCGGCGAAACTCGGGAAAACGGAGATGCGCGCGTTTCAACTCTCCAAGCGGGGCGGTTGTCTGCGGGTTCGCCTGAACGGCGACCGGGTGGAAATCTCCGGCCAGGCCCGGGCCTATCTCGAAGGCCGGATCATCCTTTTCCCGGAGACGGAAATCGGTAAATAAGGAATTCAGGCCATGACGGAATTCAAACGGGCGATCGTCCGGATTCCCGGCCCGGACGCGGCGGCGGGTTTGACGACGGCCGGACTGGGCCGGCCGGATCATTCCCTCCTGCTTTCCCAGCATTCCGTATACGTCGAGACACTCCGGCGCCTTGGGCTTGAAGTCGAAGTCCTCCCGGCGGCTTCGGGATTCCCGGATTCCTATTTCATCGAGGACACGGCCGTCGTCACCCCCGAGGTTGCGATGATCGCCCGGCCCGGCGCGCCGTCCCGCCGCGGCGAAACGGCCGCCATCGAACCGGCCCTGGCGAAGCATCGGCCGCTCGCTCGGATCGAACCGCCCGGGACGCTGGACGGTGGAGACGTTCTGTTTGCCGGGGGGCGTTTTTTCGTCGGACTTTCGGAGCGGACAAACGAAGACGGGGCGCGGCAATTGGGCCGGATTCTTGAGTCCCACGGGTATTCCTGGACGGCCGTTCAAGTCGGCCGGGGGCTCCATCTGAAGTCATTCGTCAATACGCTGGGCGGCAGGAACCTCGCTGTCACAGCCGGGTTTGAAAGCGGGGAGATTTTTCGGGAATTCAACCGGATCGTCCTCGATCCGCGAGACGGCTACGCCGCCAATACATTATGGATCAACGGGACGCTGATCATGCCCAAGGGTTTCCCCAGGGTTCACGAAAAATTCGCGGACCTTGGGCTCCCCATCATTGAAATCGACACCAGCGAGATGCGGAAGATGGACGGCGGGTTGACGTGTCTTTCGCTCCGGTTCTGAATCCGAAGAATAAACGGGTTTGAGGTCGGCCGATGCGCGTTTTTACGATGATTGCCGGTTCGATCGGTTCGCTCTGTCTTGCGATCCAAACGCCCCGGCCCGCCGGCGGATGGTCTAAGTTTCCGGTTCGTTACAACGCGTCGATGATCGCGTTTAAAGTCGGGCTGGGCCGCATGGCCGCGCCGACCTTTTTCGGATCCGGGCGGTAGTAGCCGCCCATGTCGACGGGTTTGGCCTGCGCCTCGAGCAATTCGGCGGTGATTTTGGCTTCGTTTTCACCGAGTTGTTTGGCGATTTTTTCGAAACGGGCCTGCAACTCTTTGTCCTTGGTTTGGGCGGCCAGCGCCTGGGCCCAATACAGGGCGAGATAAAAGTGGCTGCCCCGGTTGTCGATCTGGCCGACCTTCCGCGCGGGAGATTTGTTGTTGTCCAGGAACTTGGCGATGGCTTGATCGAGTGTTTCGGCCAAAACCCCGGCTTTTTCGTTTCGGAAGATTCCGGCCAGGTGCTCCAACGAGGCGGCGAAGGCCGAAAATTCCCCGAGGGAATCCCAGCGCAAATACCCTTCCTTTTCGAACTGCTGGACGTGTTTGGGGGCGGAGCCGCCGGCGCCCGTTTCGAACAAGCCGCCGCCGGCGAGCAGCGGGACGATGGACAGCATCTTGGCGCTGGTCCCGATTTCAAGGATCGGGAAAAGGTCGGTCAGGTAATCACGAAGGACATTGCCGGTCACGGAGATCGTATCCAAGCCCTTGCGGATTCTGTCCAACGAGTAGCGCATCGCCTCCACCGGGGGCAGGATCTTGATGTCCAGGCCGGTCGTGTCGTGGTCCTTCAGGTACTGTTCGACCTTGGCGATGACCTGGGCGTCGTGGGCCCGGTTTTTGTCCAGCCAGAAAACGGCCGGGGCGCCGGTCGCCCGGGCTCTCTTGACCGCCAGCTTGACCCAGTCCCGGATCGGGATGTCTTTGGCCCGCGACATCCTCCAGATGTCGCCCGCCTCGACTTCGTGTTCAATAAGCGTCTTGCCGCACGGGGTTACGACGCGGACGGTCCCATCGAACGGGATCTCGAACGTCGTCGGGTGGGAGCCGTATTCCTCCGCCTTCTGGGCCATGAGGCCGACGTTGGAAACGCTGCCCATGGTGGCCGGGTCGAAGGCCCCGAATTTCTTGCAGTTTTCGAAGATCTCCTTGTACGTCGTCGAGTAACACCGGTCGGGGATCATGGCCATCGTCTCGTGGAGTTTCCCGTCCGGGCCCCACATCTGTCCGGATTCGCGGACGACCACCGGCATGGAGGCGTCGACGATGATGTCGTTGGGGACGTGGAGGTTGGTGATGCCCTTGTCCGAATCGACCATCGCCAGGGCCGGGCGCTCGGTGTAAACGGCCTTGATGTCCGCTTCGATTTCCGCCCGCTTCGCTTCGGGCAAGCTCTGGATTTTCGCATACACGTCGCCCAGACCGTTGTTGACGTTCACCCCGAGCTCTTTGAGCGTTGCGGTATGTTTGTCCAGGGCTTTCTGATAAAAGACGGAAACGGCGTGGCCGAACATGATCGGGTCCGAGATTTTCATCATAGTCGCCTTCAGGTGCAGCGACAGGAGCAGGCCCTTGGCTTTCGCGTCCTCGATCTTCTCGGCGTAAAACTTCCGCAGGGCCTTCTTGCTCATGAACGTTCCGTCGAGGATCTCGTCCTGGAGCGCGGTCAGCCCGTCCTTGAGGACCTTCACCGTGCCGTCCTTGCCGACGAGCTCGATCCGGAAGCCGCGGTCCTTTGTACTGACGACGGACTTCTCGTTGCCGTAGAAATCCCCGGCCGTCATATGGACGACGCAGGCCTTGGAGTCCGGCTTCCAGGCGCCCAGTTTATGCGGATGAGTTTTGGAGAAGTTCTTGACCGAAAGCGGCGCCCGCCGGTCGGAGTTCCCTTCGCGGAGCACCGGGTTCACGGCGCTGCCCAGGACCTTGGCGTACCGCGCCTGGATTTCTTTTTCCGCGTCGTTTTTGGGCTGCTCGGGATAATCCGGAAGGGCGTACCCCTTGGCTTGGAGTTCCTGGATCGCCTCCTGAAGCTGAGGGATCGAAGCGCTGATATTCGGCAACTTGATGATGTTGGCTTCGGGTTTGGCGGTGAGCTCGCCCAGCTGGGCCAGGAAATCGGGGATTCTCCGGTCTTCCTCTAAATAATCGGGGAAGTTGGCGATGATGCGCCCGGCGAGCGAGATGTCCCGCGTTTCGACGGACACACCCGTCCCCTTAGTGAATCCCTGGATGATCGGGAGCAGGGAGTACGTGGCCAGGGCCGGCGCTTCGTCGGTTTCCGTCCAGATGATCTTGTGAGTCGCCATGATCTCTCCTTTTTTATGGAGGCGGCCGTTCCGCCGTCGGGCGTTTCTTTCGGCCCGCGAACCGTTTTTGTTGATGATGATACGTCGTTAACAAAACCAGGACATGTCCGCCTGGAGGGACGTTTACGATAGCGGAATTGCCGGGGAGTGTCAACCAATTGAACGCGTCGGCAGTGTGACCTGCCAGATCAACGGCCGGCTCGAGCTCGTCCGGGAAGAGGACCCGGACTTCCGGGGCATCTTTGGCTTGCCGGCTTCCTGACGGCCGGGTTTTGCCTTCTTTTTACAATCGTTTTGCCTTTGAGTGACAAACTCCGTCGCCGTTTCACTTATGTTGAAGGCGAAGGAGACAGACAACATGAAGACAAAACGGTTCAAGGTCATCGTGGAGAAGGTCCGGCGGATGCTTCCGTTGGCCCTGGTCCTGGGAGGAGCCGTGATCGCGGCTCCGGAAGCGGCCGCCGACAACGGCCCTGTTTCATCGCTGATCAAAGTGCTCGAAGTCGGGCGTCCGGTCGCCTACCGAAGTCTCTCGATCGTCCCGATCTACCGGTTCGACCGGCCGAAACCCAAGTCCTTTGCCGACTTGGGCGAAGCCGTTAAGAACGGCTGGATTGAAATCACCGAAATCGAAGGCGGGCGGGTCCCGCAGGTCCGGATTTCGAATCTGTCCTCGAGGACCATCTTTCTCATGGGCGGCGAAATCCTGACCGGGGCCAAGCAGGACCGCATCCTGGCCGCGGACATTCTGCTCGCCCCCGGGACGAAAAACCTGGTCGCTTCGGTTTTCTGCGTCGAACACGGCCGCTGGACGGCAGACACGCCGATGTTCACCACCAAGGGCAACATCGGGACGTTCGAATTGCGGGCGAAAGCCATGGAAAAGAGCGGCGGCGCCCAGTCGGAAATCTGGGACCGCGTCGCCGAACAAAACGCCAAGGTCGGGGTGGCTTCGCCGACCGGCGCGTACCAGGACGCTTATGAAAGCTCGGAGAACAAGGCGAAAATCGAAGAGATCGAAAAGAAGATGTCGGAGATTCCGCGCTTGATGACGGATACGATCGGGGTCGTCATCGGCCTTTCGGGGAAGGTCGTCAGCGTGGATATTTTCGCGGATCCTGAAATGTTCCGTGTTCAATGGCCAAAAATCCTCCGGTCTTCGGCCTTGTCCGCTCTGACGGATCGGCCCGAAGTCGGCCTGCCTCAATCCGCGGCGGCTGATTTCCTCAAGGATCTCGCGGGCAGGTCCTATCAGGCCAAAAGAGCCCTGGATCTGGGGATGGAATACTCCTGCCTTGACGCGTCGGTCAACGCCCAGGCGCTGGTTCTCGACAAGGACGTGATCCATCTGGCCGCGTTTGCCCAGGACGGAGACAAAACGGCCGTGGGGGACGGTCCCGAACATCGCCTGAGAGTCATCCGGGACGAGAACGCCCATAGCGCCCGGAGCAACGACCGGGGCATCCGCTGAACCGGCCCGAGGGATTCCGGGAGGGCGATTTCCCGCCCTCCCGGTTTTTCCGTCCCGGAAATGGGGTTATAATAAGCCGCCATGAACGCCTGGGGGAGATCGAAACCCTTGCGGCTGATGTTTTTCGCCGCCGTCGTCCTGCCGTGCGTCGTCCTGGCCGTTCTGGCCGTGCGGTCGATCGACCGGGAGGAGGCCTTTCTCGAGAAGCGCCTTCAGGGCACGCTCGACGCGGAACTCACCCACGCCGTGTCCCTGATGCAGGACGAGCTACAACGGTTCCGCGAGGAACTGGCCTCGACGGCTCCGGCCGAAACAGGTTCAGACCCGCGTCCGGCCTTGGCCGCCTGGAAAAATGGATCGCCGCTCGTCGGCGTCCCTTTTCTTCTCTCGGCGGATTATCAAATCCTATGGCCGACGCGTGATTCCTTTCTTGCCGAAAGCGACCTGGTCTTCCTCAACTGGAACCGGGAGTTCGTTACGAACCGCAAGCCGACTCCGGTCTTTGAGAACGTTGCCCTCGCTTTCAAGGAACAGATCGCCGCTCCACCGGCCGGCCTGAGCGGCGGGCTTCAAGCGGATGCTCTTGAAAAGAAGACGGAAAACTTACAGGCGGAAACTCCTCCGGCCGCCGCCGGACGACAACCGGCGAACGTGTCTTTATCCGCGTCCGCGAAGGCGGACGTCGGGAAAGAGAAAGCGGCCGGCAAAACGGAAGTCGCCGACGTCCAGACGGCCCAACAAGCGCTGGCTGAATTCGAACAGAGTGACGAAGCCCGGAAACGTGTTTACGACGAAGCCGCTCGCCGGGGACGGAAAACCGAGTCGCGGAATGTGACGCCGGGCGTGGCGTCGCCCAAGAATCTTGCAGCTCCCCGGCCCGAATCCGTCTTCATTTCCGACCTGCTCAAATTCAGCGAGATCACGTCCGGAAAGGACTCCGGATTCGTCCCCCGTTTTATTGAGGACAAGCTGACGCTTCTTTTCTGGAAGCGGGAGGTCTCCGGACGTTTCATCGGCTGCCTTGTCGAGGACGGGGCAGCCAGAGGACGGCTGCTTGCCCGTTTGCCGGCGGCTTATTCCCCGGCCCGGATCCTGACCGTCCTGGATGAGAACGGCCGGCCTCTCGTGACTCCGGAAGGGCAGGGCAGCCGGGATTGGCGGCGGCCGCTCGTCGCCCGCGAGGTGAGCGAACTCCTTCCGCGATGGGAAGTTGCCGCCTATCCGACCGACCCGGGCGCCCTGGCCGCGCAGGCGAAATCGACGCGCCTCCTGATGGCGGTCGCCATCCTGGGATTGTGCGTTCTCATCGCCGCGGCCGGCCTGGTCATCCTGAACATGCTCCGGAGCGAGATGATCCTGGCCCGGCAGAAAACGACGTTCGTGACCAATGTCTCCCACGAGCTCAAAACGCCCCTGACGTCGATCCGGATGTTTTCCGAAATGCTCAAGGAAGGCCGCCAGCCGGACGTTGAGAAACAGCGGTCCTATCTCGGGTTGATGCTGACGGAAACCGAGCGGCTGACCCGGCTGATCAACAACGTCCTCGATTTCTCCAAGATGGAAAAGGGGAAACGGATTTACGCCAAAACCCGGATGGCCGCCGGCCCGCGGGTCGAGGCGATCGTTTCCAAGGAACGGGTCCGGCTGGAGCACGACGGGTTCACGGTGACGTTTACCGATTCCTCCAACGGGGCGGCCGTCGTCGCCGACGAGGAGGCCCTCGGCCAGGCGGTTCTCAACCTTCTTACGAACGCGGAAAAATACTCCCCGGAAAACAAGCGCATCGAGGTCGAGGTGTCGCGGTCCGGGGGATTCGTCCGCGTCGCCGTCCTGGACCGGGGGATCGGAGTCCCGCCGGCCGCGGCCGGAAAGATCTTCCGGGAATTCTACCGGGTAGACCAATCGCTCTCGGCCCCCGTCTCCGGTTCCGGCCTGGGCCTGACCATCGCCCGCCGGATCGCCCGGGATCACGGCGGCGATATCGAATTCCGGCCCCGTGACGGCGGCGGTTCCGTTTTCACGATTCTTCTGCCCGAGGCGAAGGAACCGGCATGAAAGAAAAAATCCTGATCGTCGAGGACGACCCGGCCATCCTCACCGGCCTGGAGGACCTTCTCCACGGAGAGGGATTTGAAGTCCGGACGGCCCGGGACGGCAAATCCGCGTTGCGGGCGTACCAGGCCGAAAAACCGGCCCTGATCCTCCTGGACGTCATGATTCCCGAAAAAAGCGGCCTGGACGTATGCCGCGAGATCCGTCTCAAGGACGCCCTGACGCCCATCGTCATGTTGACGGCCAAGGGACGGGAAACCGATAAGGTCGTGGGACTGGAACTTGGAGCGGACGATTACATCGTCAAACCGTTCGGAATCGGCGAGCTCCTGGCCCGGGTCCGGGCGGCCCTCCGCCGGGCGGCGGCCCGGGAGGCGGGGAAGAAAGATACGAGCCCGATTGAGTTCGGCGACGTCCGGATCGATCCCAAGACATTCACGGGGACAAAAAAAAGGAAACATTTTGCGGTGACGGCCCGGGAAATCGAGCTCCTTCGGTATTTCGTCGCCCACGCCGGGGAAGTTGTGGAGCGATTCACCCTGCTGGACGAAATCTGGGGGGTGCGGTATGAAGGGACGACCCGGACGCTGGACCAGCACATCGCCAAATTGCGACAGAAAATCGAGGACGACCCGTCCGAGCCGCGCTTCATTCAAACGGTCTACGGCGTCGGCTACCGCTTCCGGCGCGACGGCGGTTGAATCCTCTGCGGAAATTCTTTCTATGATGATGTGAGGCAAGGCGTTTTTTCTATTTTCTTCTCTTTTCTTCTCTTGTTTTCTCTTTAGGTCTTACGAACCATCCTTCTATCCGTGCCCTTGGCTCGAAAGTCATGTCCGTATACATTCTAACCTCAGTCCCGGCCCCTTAACTTATCCGCTATATTCGGCGATAAAAACGAGTTTTCATCGTCTTTCCCTCTTCAGGCGATGCCGCCGCCGTCCACGACGAGATGGGTTCCCGTTACCCACGTGGACAGGTTGCCGGCCAAGAAAAGGACCGCATTGGCCACGTCTTCAGGCGTCCCGACCCGGGCGATCGGACGCGTCGCCGCGTCCTTCATGAAGGCATCCATATTTTCTCCAAGCTGGAGACACTCCCCGCGGAGCATGGGCGTATCGACGTCCCCCGGGCAGACGCAGTTGACCCGGATATTGTGGCGCCCATGATCGATGGCCATGGCTCTGGTCATATTGAGAATGCCCCCTTTGGCGGCGCAGTAGGAGACGGCGTCAGGGCCGCCCTTGAGGGACCAGCCCGAGCCCGTATTGATGATGCTTCCGCCGCCGGCCTTGATCATGTGGGGAATAACCCGGCGGGAAAGGAGATAAACTCCTTTGAGCATGATATCGACGGCCCTGTCCCATTCCTCTTCCTCGAGGTCGAGGCAGTTCTTGCGGATGGCGACTCCGGCGTTGTTGCAGAGAATATCGATCCTTCCGAATTCCAGTCCGGCCCCGTCTGCGGTGCGCCTGCAGTCGGCGTCCGACCGGACATCGCATTTGACGAACCCGGCCCGGCCTCCTTTTCGGATGATCTCCGCGGCCGCTTCGGCTCCCTTTTTTTCATCGATATCGAGGAGAACGACCGTCGCTCCCATTTCCGCCAGGCGGCCGGCGATCCCGCGGCCGATCCCCGAGGCCGCGCCCGTCACCAGGGCGACCTTTCCTTCCAACGAGATGAGGGTTAAGGCTTTTTCGGCGATGTTCATGACGTCGTTCTCCTTTCTCTCCGGCGGGCGGGCGGGCCGTGCTTTTTGATGTAGGCTCTCCAGGTGATGGCCCACTTGGCCGGGTCGTCGAAGGTGCTCTCGTCGATCTTATGGACGACACTGCGGTGCGGCGCGCTCTTGACGGTTTCAGGATCCCGGCGGGCCTCCTCGGCAACGTGCCTCAAGCCGTCCAGATATTCGTCCAATTCCTCCTTGGAGTAGGACTCCGTGGGCTCGACGGTGAACGGCTGGGGGACCAGGAAAGGATGGTGACTCGACCAGAGATGGAATCCGAAATCGGCCATGCGCAGGGCGAACTCATGCGTATCGACTCCGGTTTCTTTGGTGAGTTCTTCCCAACTGTATCGGACCTGTTCGATCCTGCGCTTTCCCGCTTTGAAGGGAGAAGTCGCTCCCTTGATGGCCGTGATTTTCTTCAGAAGGTAGTTGTTGTTGAGGACCGCGACCCGGGCGACTTCCTTCAAGCCCTCCCCTCCCAGGCTCATGATCCAGGCATAAGCCTTCAGGATGGCCGGAAAGACGCCGTAGAAAGAGCGTGTCTTGCCGATGGTCTGCGGCAGGTCCCAGTTAAGGGAATATTTTTTCCCGTCGAATTCGACGATGGGAACGGGAAGATAATCGACGAGGGCTTTCGTCACCCCCAGCGCTCCCGAGGCCGGTCCGCCGCAGCCGTGCGGCGTGCTGAACGTCTTATGGAGGTTGAAGAAGCACATGTCGAAGCCGGCTTCTTTGGCCCGGGTGATGCCCAGGATGCCGTTGGCGTTGGCCTGATCATAGCCGCACAGTCCGCCGGCCCGGTGAATGAGTTCCGTGAATTCGGCGATCCTCGGATTGTAGATTCCGGTGTCCTCGGGGTTGGTGATGAAGAGAGCCGCGGTGCGATCCGAGACCGCTTTTTTCAGCGATTGGATATCCGGCAGCCCGGTCTCATCGTAATAGATGGTTACGATCTTGAATCCCTTGACGGCCGCCGCCGCCGCGTCCGACGGATGGGAGAAGATCGTGGTGATGATTTCATCCCTCTTGTCTCCTTCGCCGCGCGTCTCGTGATACTTGCGGACAAGGGAGGCCATGGCCAGGATGGCGTGGGAACCGGAGCTCGGCTGGAGAGAGAAGCGGTCAAGGCCCGAGATTTCCCTGAGAAAGAGGTCCAGTTCGTACATAATCCGAAGAGCTCCCTGGACGGTGCTTGCGTCCTGGCAGGGGTGGATGTCCGAGGCCTTTTTTGACGAGGCCAGGACTTCGTTGATCTTTGGGCTGTACTTCATCGTGCACGTGCCCTGTCCGATATCCACGTTGAGGTCGGCGCCCAGGTTCTGCTGGGAAATACGGAGGAAGTGTTTTAAAACCCTCATCTGGGAGATCTCGGGCAGGGCGGGCGGTTCTTTCCTTCTCATGATCTCGGGGATTGAGGAGATCCCGTCGCCCGCGATTTCTTCGATCCCGGCCTCGACTCCGGGCACGACGAGGCCCCGCTCACCGGGATTGCTCAGCTCGAAAATGACCTCTTCGTCCCATTTGGCCTGGTGGAAATTTCTCAATGTGCTGTTTTTGCCGATGTCCATCATCGTTCTCCTTAGCCCAGGATGCTCCTCAGTGTCTCCGTCAGCTTATCGACGTCGGACTTGGCCGTCATCTCCGTAAAGGAGTAAAGCGCGCAGCCCCGGAGTTCGGGAAATTCCTTTGTCAAATCTATGCCTCCGAAGAGACCCGCTTCGAGCAAGCGCTCGTTGATTTCCGCCACCCTCTTTCCCGTCCCGCTGAAATCCACGACGAACTCCTTGAAGGGAACGGAGCGGAAGCGGATCTTGACGCCGTTGAGCCCGGAGAGCTTAAGAGCAGCGTAACGCGCTTTCTGCAAGATATGCCGGCCGAGATCGCGCAGGCCCTGAGGGCCCATGAGCGAGAGATAGACGGCGGCTGCGATTCCATGCAAGGCGGCCGCGGTGCCGACGAATTCCTTTCCCTTTTCCCGGCCGTCGAACGACGTCCGGCTGTAGGCGACGTCGCCGAAGCCCCACTCGCCTTCGACCGAGGTTCCGGCGATGCCGAAGAGCCGCGAGGGATACTCCATGACAAACCGTTCTTCGTCGCGCGTGGCGATGAATCCGCCGAGCGTACCGCCGAAATACATGTGATTGCCGAGGCCCTGGATGTCGCCGCAGGCGATATCGACCCCGTATTGGCTCGGCGGCTTCAGAACGCCTAAAGACAGGGGATCGACGCCGGCGAGGGACAGCGCGCCTCCGGCCCGGGCGACGGCGGAAATCGCTTCGCCCTGCGTTTCGATGAATCCCAGATAAGACGGATTCTCGAAGTAAACGGCCGCCGTTTCCGGGCTGAGTTTGGCCTTGAGATCGCCCATATCCAGGAGTCCCGTGTCGGCCTGATGGCCGACGAGGGCCACGGACATGACCGGGTGGCAGTAATTCTTTATGATGGCCAGCCGGTCGGGCGACACGGTATCGGCGACGAGGACCTTTTTCCGTCCGGTGATGCGGCCGGCCATGCGGACCGAAGTGCTCGCCGCCTGTCCCCAGTCAAAAGTCGGGACGTTGACGACGTCGAAATCGAGAATCTCGGCCATCAGGCTCTCGTACTCGAAGAGGACCTGGAAGCGTCCGGCGTCTTCATAGGGTTCTCCGGCGTAGGCGGTCAGAAATTCCGAGCGATGAGTGATCTCGTCGCAGATGGCCGGGACGTAGTGTCGGCCGCAGCCGCCGCCGAGAAAGCTCACCCGCTCGCCGCAGGAGATGTTCTTATTGAGGATCTCCTCGACGTGACGTTTGAGCTCGAGCTCGGAAAGCAAGGGCTCCGGCAGGTTCAAGTCGCGCTTCAAGCGCAACTCGGGCGGGATATCTTCATACAGCTCCTCAATATCCTTGGCGCCGATCTCCTCGAGCATCTTTTTCTGAACTTCGGGGACGGAGTTCGGGATATAAGGATGAATGAACGGCTTTTTTCCCATAGCGACCTCCTTGTCGTTTCCTTATTATAATCAATAAACCGAGCCGGTCTTAATCATTCTTTTGGACTTCTTCTCTTAATTTTTGCTTCTTATTGTTTCTCGATCTTGACTTCTTTTAAATCAGGGTGATAATCTCAATTCATGTAAGCAAAGGCGGCGATAATTCTTTCGATAATCTTATGACTGCATGCCTTCACTGCAATTCGAAACGAGTAAATAATGATGTTATGGATGCAGTGATAAGAGGAGAAAAATCATAAAATGACTTCGCCTAACAATCGATTCAACCGGACTCGGGGGACAAGCCCCCTCGCCGGTTAAGCGTATGTTAGCCCGCTCGCATAAATACTGCACAACATTCCAAAGGTAGGACATATGAATAGCGCACTTGAAAACGAACCAACGAAAGATCTTCGAAGGCAATCAATGCAAGCCCTATCCTTGTGGGGAGTGTTTATCGCACTGGCGGTAATAATGAACGGCACAATACCGTTTATTCTTGGATTTGATTTGCACAAGTGGACATATTCCCCGCTCAAGGATGTTGCTTTCAACCTCATCCTCTATGGCGGTCTATTTCTAGTTGTCCCTTTGGTCTTAACCAAAGGCTGGGCAACAGTACGACGGCCAGCATTTTTCCTGCCGCTAATCATTGCTGTTCTCGCAATGACGCTACGAACTTTCTTTCGCCCGACTGCCGCTCTCGCGGTCATCATCCTCATCTACTTACATTGGCGCTTTGACTTGTCCAAATTAGGTATTCAATCCCGTGGCTGGAAAGGCGACATCATTGCCATACTTCTTTTCGGGCTGATATATTTAGCACCAAGTCTTTTACAATCTAATCCAATGCTATCTGCTCCAGGAAACGCATTTCTTGCAAGCCTTGACCGATTGTTTCTCAATCCTGCATCCACGACCGAGTATTTGTTCTATTTTGGTTTTCTGGCTGAACGGCTTTCTCACCAAACTGGCAAATGGATGACACCGCTCATTATCGCTGCAATGTACACGACGCACGAAATGAGTAACCCCGAATACTGGTATGAAGGCTCGAAGTTCCTGCTGATATTTATTGGAGTGGCACTCACGACAAGTATATTCTTATGGCGACGAAGTATTGTCGTTATCTGGCTAGGAGACGGATTAGGCAGGTTTGTAAGTCGCCTGTTCACGGGTGCGGTCTAGCACCGTGTTGCAGCTGACTCGCCTCCGCTCGTTTCGGCGGCTGGTTCAGCCTCGGATGAAGCCGGCCGCAGGGACGTTCACTCGAAGGAGGATCTCATGCAAAGATTGACCACACTGGTATTCCTTCTTGTCACGGTTGCGCTTTGCCTGAACCCCGCAGCGGCCCAGCCGGGTATCGTCGGCCTCAGACCACCCATCATCGACATGCACCTCCATGCCTATCGGTTGGACGAAGGAAAGCCACTCGAAGTGAATCCCGTCACCGGGCGACCGTCCGCCGCGAGAACGAGCGCCGAACTTCGCGACATGTCCCTGGCGGAGCTCGAGCGCTATAACATCGTGAAGGCTGTCGCGAGCGGGCCGCCCGAAATGGCCGACCAGTGGCATGACACGGCTCCGGACAGGATCATGGTCGGCGTGTTGGTGGACGAGTTGAATCCCCTGCCTGACCTGGCGGGACTTCGCGCCGAAATAAAAGCCGGCCGCGTGCAAGTTCTAGGCGAACTCGTCCTGCAACACATAGGCATGGCGCCGAACGACCCTTGCCTGGAGCCGTATTACGCTCTGGCCGAAGAGATGGACATCCCTGTCGCAATCCACACGGGGATCGGCCCGGCGGGAATTCCGTACGACCCTTGCTGCCCGCACTTCCGTGTGACGCTCGGAAACCCGATCCTCGTCGAGGAAGTGCTCGTTCGCCACCCGCGGCTGCGCATCTACCTGATGCACGGCGGGTGGCCGTACCTTCAGGAAACGAAAGCCATCCTGTCGGTGTACCCGCAGGTTTATGCCGATCTTGCTACGATCAATTGGATCATACCCCGGGAAGAATTCCACAGCTACCTGCGGGAACTCATCCGTGCCGGCTTCGGCAAGCGGCTGCTCTTCGGGTCAGACCAGATGGTGTGGCCTGAGACGATCGGAATGGCGGTTGATGGGATCGAATCAGCCGCTTTTCTGACAGAAGAGGAGAAGCGGGACATCTTCTACAACAACGCCGTGCGCTTCCTCCGGCTTGATGGAAAATGATGCCCGAGTCGTTGCTTGTTTAACCCGGCCTCAAGGGACCTTGGAAATCGCCTGCACGGGACCCGACGCCGGGATCTCCGCAGTCGGGAGCAAGCGCGGCGCTTTGCGCATCCCCAGCGCCCGCTCGAGTCCGCAGGCGAGCCTGATGAGGACGGGCTCGCTCCAGGCCGTTCCGATGAACGAGACCCCGACCGGCAGGCCGTTAACCCAACCCGCGGGGAGCGTGATCGTCGGATAGCCCGCCACGGCCGCCGGAGAGGAACTGCTCCCGGAGAACGAGTCGCCGTTGACAAGGTCGGTCATATGGGCGGGGCCGTTCGTCAGAACGACGAGCGCATCGAGCTTATGTTTGGCCAGCACGGCGTCGATGCCCTCGGCCCGCATGAGTTTGCGGTTCTTGGCCAGGGCGTCGAGGTAGGCTTTCTCCGTCAGCGGGCCTTTTTTCACCGCCTGCTCGAGAATCTCCTGGCCGAAGAACGGCATCTCGCGGTCCGCGTTTTTTTCGTTGAAGGCGATCAGGTCCGTCAGCGTACGAACGGCGGAGCCTGGCCTGGCTGCGAAGTAGGCCTCGAGGTCGGCCTTGAACTCGTAGAGAAGGACCTCGTACTCCGGATCATCCGTCTGGCCGAGCGTCGGGATTTCGACGGGATCGACGATCTCGGCCCCTTCCCTTTTCATGGCGTCGACGGCGTTCTGAAGGATGGGGTCGAGCTTCTTCGCAAAATTGAAGGAGCGCGCCCGCAGGACTCCGATACGGGAGCCGCGCAGTCCGTCCGGCTTGAGGAATTCCCGGTAGTCGGCGAGGGCGCGGCCTTCGCTCTCCTTGGTTGCGGCGTCGGCGGGATCGATCCCCGTCATCGCGCCAAGGAGTGTCGCGGCGTCGGCGACGGTCCGGGCCAGCGGCCCGGCCGTGTCCTGGGAGTGGGCGATCGGGACGATGCCCGAACGGCTGACCAGCCCTATCGTCGGCTTGATCCCGATGATGCCGCAGGCCGAAGCGGGCGAAACGATCGAGCCGTCGGTCTCCGTCCCGACGGCCGCCGCGACCAGGTTGGCCGCCACGGCGACAGCCGAGCCCGAGCTCGAACCGGACGGGTTCCGGTCAAGGGCGTATGGATTTTTCGTCTGGCCGCCGCGGCCGCTCCAGCCGCTCGTTGACCGGGACGAGCGGAAGTTGGCCCACTCGCTGAGGTTTGTCTTGCCGATAATGACCGCTCCGGCGGCCCGGAGTCGTCCGACGACGAAGGCGTCTCGGGCGGGCTTCGACCCGAGGAGAGCGAGCGAGCCGGCTGTCGTCTCCATATTGTCGGCCGTGTCAATATTGTCCTTGATGACGACGGGGATGCCGTGGAGCGGCCCGCGCGGACCTTTCTCCCGACGCTCCCGGTCGAGTTCTCGGGCGATGGCCAGCGCATCGGGATTCGTCTCGATGATGGAGTTCAGCCCCGGCCCGCTGCGGTCGATATTCTCGATCCGCTTCAAGTAGAGTGAGACGAGGCTTTCGGAGGTCGCCGTGCCCGAGGTCAACATCTCCTGGAGGCCCGAAATCGTCGCCTCTTCTAGCGGGAACTTGACCGGGGCGGCCTTCCCCGGGGCTTTCTCGCCGCCGGGCGAGCAAGCCGTTCCGAGGATCAAGGCCAAAAACGCCGTTCCGAGGATCAATCGTTTCGTTAATCTGCACATGATGTCTCTCCGTTCTCGCTCACCATACTTCAAATCGCTCCCGGGCTCAATATCCAGCAGATTGCGGCGGCGTGATCTTCCCCCGAAAAATCGACACCTGCCGGGTCATAGCCAGGCCATTGGCGCCCCTGACTCGGACGGATTCCCCGAAGAATCAGTCTCACTCCGAGTTTTTTATTTCTTGTCCTTTGAGGCGGGTCTATGAACAATGCAGGATAAATGCGTTAACACCCAAAAGCGGGAAAAAAGTATAATTCAGAAAGAGCGGATGGCCTAAAAATCCGGAGGAGGCAAGCCATGAAAAAGATGGGCATCAAAACCGTGATCACCGTAGGAATCCTTTTTCTTTTAGCACCGCTGCAAATCCCGGCCGGGCCAAACACTCCCGGGGTGATTCCAGAGCGAATTCTGGGGATCTTCGGCGGCATGGGCCCGGAAGCCACCGCCAATTTGTATCAATTGATCGTCCAAATAACTCCGGCAAAAAAGGATCAGGATCATATTCCCACCCTGATTTTCAGCTTTCCACAAGTTCCTGACCGGACCACCGCCATCCGCAGCGGCGACCGTTCTATCGTCCCCTACCTGGTCAAAGGAGTCCGCACGTTGGAGGCGGCGGGAGCTTCCCTGATCGTCATTCCCTGCAATACAGCCCATTACTATTACGACGAGATGCAACAGGCGGTGAAAATCCCCATCATCCATATGATCCGGGAAACCGTGAACGAAACGCTCCGACTGTATCCGCAGGTGAAAACCATCGGGCTTTTAGCCACGAGCGGCACCATCCAATCCGGTCTATATGAGAATGAATTCCGTAAAAAGGGAATCAAAACGGTCAAGCCTTCGGAAAATATTCAAAACGATTCGGTGATGAAAGCCATTGGCTTGATCAAAGCCGGCGGCGACAAAAAGAGCTGCCGGGACCTGCTGGCCCAAGCCGGAGCCGATGTTTATAAACAGGGAGCAGAGGTGATCGTCCTGGGTTGCACCGAAATCCCCCTGGCCTTTGATCCCCAATCGGTGCGGGTTCCGGTGATCAATGCAACGAGAGTGCTGGCCGAGGCGGCCATAAGAGAATATCGGTCCCAAGAGGCGCATTCGACGAATTCTCCTTTGTCGGACTCTCAAAGAAAAAGGCTTCAAGACTGGGGAGTGACCATCGGTGTGTTGCCGACGGGAAAATGGAACGCCATCACCGATGTCCCCGGCGTGAAAGTGGGACACCGCACACTGATCGAGGGCGACCGGGTCCGAACCGGAATCACCGCGATCATCCCCCATGGCGATAATATTTTTCAACACAAGGTTCCGGCGGCGATCTATGTAGAAAATGGATTCGGAAAATTGACCGGAAGCACCCAGATCGAGGAGCTGGGGAATCTGGAAACTCCGATCGTGTTGACCAATACCCTTAGCGTGGGGGCGGGATTGGAGGGCTTGATCGAATTCACTCTGCAGCAGCCGGGCAACGAACAGGTCCGCTCCGTGAACGGGGTGGTCGGGGAAACCAATGATGGATACTTGAACGATATCCAAAACCGCCGGGTGCAGATAAAAGATGTTCTCGAGGCGATCTCCGCGGCAACCAGCGGGCCCGTGACCGAAGGGAATGTCGGCGCCGGCACCGGTACGGTCTGCTTTGGTTTCAAGGGCGGCATCGGAACCGCCTCGCGAAAACTCCCTGACCGGCTCGGCGGTTATACGGTCGGTGTCCTCGTCCAGACCAATTTCGGAGGGATTCTCCAGATCAAGGGAGTGGAAGCGGGAAAAATCCTGGGTCAATATTACCTAAAAAACGAACTGGAGAAAAACACCGATGGCTCCTGCATGATCGTGGTCGCCACTGACGCTCCTCTTCTTTCCCGCAACTTGAAGCGCCTGGGAAAGCGGGCTATCCTCGGCCTGGGCCGAACCGGAGGCATCGCCGCCAACGGCAGCGGCGATTATGTCATTTCCTTCTCCACGGCAATCCGCATCCCCCATCAGGCTGATTTTAAGAAGGATCGGTATGAGGAATTGCGCAACGATGAGACTTCTCAACTGTTTCTGGCCGTGATCGAAGCCACGGAAGAGGCCATTCTCAATTCCCTGTTCCAGGCCGAAACGATGAGCGGCGTCGAGGGACACCGGGTGGAAGCTCTCCCGGTTGAATGCATTCTGTCGATCCTGCGGAACAAAGAGTAAAGCAGAATGATTCGGTTCTCTTCGCTCGACATCCCTGTGCCCATAACCCAGAGGCACGATGTCCTTGGTCAGACAAGGTTCGCCGCAAAGCGGGACGCGAGGGCGGCGATCTCCCCGGCCGACCGGCGGGCGAGAATCTCCAGGTAATGCGCGCCGCGGGCGATTGCGTCCGCAAGCGAGTCGGCGGCCGGGCGGATGTCATACGCGGCGGCGAACATGTCCGGGACATAATCCGAAACGGGACCGTCGATCGAACCGCAGAAGGCGACGCAGGGAAGCCCCGTTTTCCGGGCAAGCCGCGAGATTCCTGCGGCTGTTTTTCCGTAACGGGTTTGGGCGTCGAGGCGCCCTTCGCCGGTGACGAGGAGATCGGCCGATTCCGCCCGCCGATGCAGGCCGGCCGCTTCGATCATCGCCTCGATTCCCGGCCGCAGCTCCGCTCCGAGGAAAGCCGCCAGACCAAAACCGAGGCCTCCGGCCGCGCCCGATCCGGGACGATCCCTGAATCGTCGTCCGAGGGATGATTCAACGGCGTCGGCAAACTGTTCTCCGATTTCTTCGAGCCTTTTAACGGTTTCAGCGTCCGCGCCTTTTTGAGGCGCGAAAACCGCTGCCGCACCTCGAAGCCCGAGCAGCGGGTCGTCGACGTCCGATAACGCTTTGAAGCGGACGGCCCGGAGGCGGGGATCGAGCCCGCTTGTGTCGATCGTCCGAAGGTCGGCGAGCCCGGCGGGATTAGGCCGGAGAACCCGCCCTTCTCTATCGAGAAAACGGACCCCCAGCGCGGACGCCATTCCCGCGCCCCAGTCGTTCGTCGCCGATCCGCCGAGGCCGATCAGAATTTGTTCCGGCCGTCGTTCAAGCGCGGTCCGGATCTGGCGGCCGAGGCCGGACGTGTCCGAGCGGAGGATGTTTTCACGCCCGGCGACCAGCATCAGCCCGCAGGACCGGGCCGATTCGATGACGGCGGTTGTTCCGTCGGGGAGGACGAGAAACTCGGCTGTGACGGAATCACCGAGCGGGCCGGGACAGACCGCGGGAATTTTTTCGCCCCCGCAAGCCGCGGCATAGGCCTCGATCGTCCCTTCGCCGCCGTCGGCCATGGGGACGACCTCGATTTCGGCCCGGATACCGATTTCCGCGAATCCCGCCCGAAGGCCGGAGGCGACGGCCGTCCCGGCTTCCGTCGATGTAAGGGATCCTTTAAAGCTATCGGCCGCGATCAGAATGCGCATGAATCAGGGTTCGGGGACACAGTAGGGGCCTTCGGGAAAGACGGCCAGGGAAACCCCGGGAGCGAGCACGCCGTCCAGAACGGCCTGAACGGCGGGGCCGAGCTTTCCGGGAACGGCTGCGTGGCCGGTCAAGGTCAACATCGCCATCGTCTCCGCCGAGAGGCCGTCCGAGATGAAATGTAATCCTTGCGCCCCGACTTTGGCCAAGGCCCGGGCGTGCATCTGCAGTTCCCATTGGTCCTTGGTGAAAACTCCGGGCCGTTTGATGTCGTCCAGAAAATCGCCGAAGCGTCCCGTGTATTTCCTCAGGAGATCGGCATATTCACGGTTCCCCAATCCTTCGGTGCAGCCGCCGAAAGCGATGACCGTTCCTCCTTCCCGGACTGCCGGGAGGCAGGAAACGAACCCCTTGACGCATTGATAGAACGTCATATCGAGGGGATGACCTCCGCTGGACGTCAAGACCACGTCGGCCGGATGGCGGATCGGCCAAACGGCGCAGGCCCGGACGAATTCGCAGGCGGCCTCATGGGCGGGTTCCAGGGCGCCCGCGTAAGCCCGGATGAGGCGGCGGTTTTTGTCGAGGACGACGTTAAGGGTGAAATCGACGCCGGCGGCGCGGGCAATCGAGAGCGATTCTTCGTGCAGCGGGTTCCCGGAGAGCACGGTGTTGGCCGCTTTCGGATCGGCTAAGAATTTCTCGCCGTGGAAGTTGCGGATCGTATCGAGGGAGGAAAGACCGGGGCAGACGCTTTTCCGGCCGCCGGAATAGCCGGCCATGAAATGCGGTTCGACGAGACTTGTCACGATCCGGAACTCGGCCTCGACGAACCGGCGGTTGAGCCGGATCGGCGCGCCCGAGGCGCTCCGGCCGCCGACCGCCGCCAGGCCGATGTTGTCTTCGGGCCGGTGGTCCTCGATCCGGTAGCGATCGACGACTTCCTCTCCGAACATCTCCCGGCGTTCTTCGACCGTGCTCGGCCGGTGCATCCCTGCGGCGATCAGGACGAGAATGTCTTCCCGGGAAACGCCCGTGGAGGCGACCTCTCCCAGGAGGGGAGCCAGGAAATCCCGGTAGGGAATGGGCCGGGTGATGTCGGAGACGACGACGACGACTCCCTCCGGACGGCGGGCGGCCAAGGCCTCGCGGAGTGGCGGGGTGCCGATGGGTGCCCGGATTGCGTCCAAAACACGGGTTACCGCCGGTGTCGTTGTGACGGGATAGGTTGAAACGTAAACTTCGGCGCTGTCTGGAACCCGGAGGACGATTTCTCTCCGGCCGGAAAGCGCCGTTACATTCATCGGCGTCCTCTTCTATTTCTATGATCCGATGTCCCGGAGGCCCGCGTCAAGCGCTTCGATCTGGGACCGGCACTCGCCGAGTTTCCGTCTTTCCTTTTCGACGACGTCCGCCGGGGCCCGGGCGACGAACCCTTCGTTTCCGAGTTTTGCCTCGATCTTCCCGGTCTCTTCAAGAAGCTTGGCCCGCTTAGCCGTCAACCGTTCGCGTTCCTTGACCGGGTCGACGAGCCCGGGGACGAAAATTTCCATGTTTCCGACGACCTGGACCGAAGCGCCGGCCGGCCGGGCGACGCCGGGCCCGGCTTCGAGCGATTCAAGGTTGGCCATGTGAAGGACGAGGGGACGGAGCCGGCCGAGAACTGCGGCGTCTTTTTCCGCTGTTTTGACGAAGACGGCGAGTTTCAAACCGGGTGAGATGCCGTGGTGGGCGCGCATGTCGCGGATCGCCCGGATGAGGCCGGAGGCGGTCGCAAATTCGGCTTCCACCGTGTCGTCCTCCCATTCCGGAACCGGCGCGGGCCACGGCGCCGCGATGAGAAGCGGGGGAGTCGGAATCGGTTCGGCGATTCCGCGGATGGGGCATTGGGCGTTCAGGCGTTCCCAAAGCACTTCGGTGATGAACGGAACGAAGGGATGGAATAGCCGCAGGACCTGGTCGAAAGCCAGGGCCAGGATGGAACGGGCGACAGGCGCCGTTTGTTCGTCCCGCATCCGCGGCTTGACGATTTCAAGATACCAGTCGCAGAGCTCGCCCCAGAAGAAATCCCGGGCGGCGCCGACGGCGGCCGAGGGATTGTAAGCGCGGAGTTCCTCATCGACTTTCCGGATGACCTTGGAGAGGCGGGACAGTATCCAGCGGTCCTCCGCGGCCAGGTCGTCAGGCGGAAGCGGAGCGAAGGCGTGCTCGCCGAGATTCTGGAACATGAACCGGGCCGCGTTCCAGAGCTTGGTGCAGAAGGCCCGGCCGATCTCGAAACGTTCGCTGATGATCTTGGCCGCCGGGAGGTCGGGCATGGTTCCGAGGACGTCGAATTCCTTGCCGGACTTCGGATCGATATACGTGAAAACCGAACGGCCGTGTTTGGCCGTGGCCAGGTCGACGAGCTCGCCCGTGAACGGGGAAACGGCCTGCACCGGAAGGCGGATGTCCTGGGTTCCCGTCTGCATGTCGCAGAGGACGTACCGCATCGCGTCCGTGCCGTATTTTTCGATGATGTCCTCGGGGTCGATGCCGTTGCCCTTGCTCTTGGACATCCGTTCGCCTTTGCCGTCCTGGATGTTGGCGTGGATGAAGCTTGCGGTGAACGGGACGTCGCCGCGG
>JAPKZG010000056.1 GCA_026393895.1 Candidatus Aminicenantota bacterium | reverse complement strand
GATTGAGATTCCAGCCCAGATCGATGCGCAGGGGGCCCAGCGGGGTTTTATAACGGAAGCCGAAACCGAGGGCATCCTCGAGCGCGGTGAAACTGACGTTCTTGCGGTTGGAAAAGACGTTGCCCTTGTCGTAAAACACGGCCAGGGAAAACGCGGGCCAGGACGGGAAGGGCATGAATTGGGCGTCGATGTTGAACAGGATAATCGCCTTGCCGCCGACGGGTTTTCCGGACTCTGCGTCTTTCGGCCCGAGCCCGTCGAACCGTTGGCCTCGGAACGTGCCGGACCCGCCGGCGAAAAAGCGTTCATGAATCGGAATTAGGCCCATGCCCAGCCCGCCCCGAAACGTGCCCAGGAGGAGAATCCGCCCGCCGACGGGTTGGAAATATTGGAATTTCACGAAACTTTTCAGGTAATCCGATTCGGCCTTGAACAGGGGGTAGGCCCATTCGACGACGGCGCTGAAAAAATGGCCGCGGGAGGGATTGAAGCTGTCGTCCCGGGCTTCCCAGATCAAGCTTTCCGAAAGGGACGTCGCCGAATACGGGTAATGTTGGCGATCGATTTCGGATTCGGCGATTTCCAAAAAATAAAGGGTCGTCTGGGCAAACCGGAGGGTCGTCAGGGACGTCCAATTCTCTCCGACCTCCCGAAATCCGGACAGGCTGAAACCGCGGCGGTCGAAGCCATAGCTCACCCGTTCTTCCCGTTCGAGCCAGGCATTGACGGAGGCCTGATAGGGCAAACCGAATAGCGTCAGCGATTCCCAGGACGCCACGGCCCGTTTTTCCTTCAAGCTGAACTGGCCGATGAGACTGAGCTGGGCCGCCCGGCCGAGCATGTTGCTGCGGATGAACTCGACCGAAAACCGGGGGCGGATGACGTTGTTCCAGATTTCGAAGGTCATCGGCTCGTTTTTGGTCTCCAACCCCACCCCAAAGCCCGCGTAGTTCCGAGCGCCTTCGCGGAGGCTGACGACCAGCGTCTCGCCGTTCCCCCCGGCGGAGAGAATCTCCTCGATCTTGACTTCGACGAAAACGCCGAGCTTCTCGAGCCGGCGTTTAGATTCGAGAATCAGGTCCGCCCGGGCCGGATCTCCCTCGCGCAGCAACAGCGCCCGGTCGATCACGCCGCGCCGGGTCACGGCGTTGCCGGAAACGACGATTTTATCGACGCGGATCAGCCGGCCTTCCTGCAATTCGAAGACGACATCGAAACGCCCGTCGGCCAGGGCTTCGGCCCGGGCGGTGATCACGGTCCCGCGGATTCCCCGGTTCTCGTAAACGGACTTGAGACGCTCCGCATCACGCCGGACGCGTCCGGATTCGTACGGGCCGCCGTCTCGGCTTTCGATTTCCCCCCGAAGCTCCTCTTCCGGGATGATCGCCGCGTTTCGGAGGACGACCGCCCGAACGGTTTGGACGGGACCCTCTTCGATCACAAACGTCGCCTGATATCCCCCCCCCCGCTCCTTGAATTGGAGCGAAACGCCGGTTTCGGGATATCCCTCGCTTTTGTAAAAAGCTTCCAATTCCGTGGGAATGGTGAACAGCCGGTCGCCCGAGACGCTTCCGAAAAGCGGCAACTGGGGAGTGAGGCCGATTCTTTGCCGGATCTCCGCTTCGGGGAAGGCCGTCAATCCCTCGAAAGCGACGTTCGTGATCCTGATTTTCGAACCGGGGCCGATCTGATGAATGATATGCAGTTCGCCGGGGCTTCGCTCGATGGACGAACGGACCGCGGCAAAGACATAGCCCTTTTTCCGGAGATAGGTCAAAATGGCCGCGTCGGCCTGGTTCAGTCCCCAGTTCTCGAAAATGCGTTCTTCCCAAAGCGGCCGGACGAGGGATTCGGGGACGTCGGCGCCCCGAATCGTGATGCGGACGCGTTCCTGGGGGACGACCCGGAGGACGAGTCCGACGGTCGCATCGGCCGCCCGAAAATGGCGGTTTTGGACCGTGACTTCGGTCCGGGGATATCCGAAGGCGCGGTACGCGGATTTGATCACATCCAGGTCGGATTCCATCATCCCGGGCCGGTAAGGAAGCCCCGGACGCGTCGCCATGGATTTCATCACGCCGGCCTGAACGTTGTCCAGCCCCCCGCGAAAATCGACGCTCCGGACCGTAAACCGGCGCCCGGCCGCGATTTCAAAATCGAGGTCGACGAACGGTCGGGACGGGTCCGGCCGCGCCCGGCCGGAAACCTCGGCGTTGAAAAAACCCTCCCGGCGGAGAATCTCCTTCAATTCGTCCTCCGCCCGCCGCATACGCGGCTCGGAATAATCCGTATCGGGCCGAAGGGCATAGAGCCCGGCCAGAAGGTTTTTCCGGGAAACCGGCGCCCGGCCCGAAAAAGAAATCGACCGGGTAAACAATTTCCGCTTCAGGACGAACGTCAACCGGACGTCGCGATCCCCCTCGGCCCGGACCTCGATATCGGCGAACAAACCGGTTTCATGGATTTGTTTGACCGCGGCATCAATCCGGACGGGAAGAAAGGGATCACCGTCGGAAATCGGAACGAGGCTGCGGAGGTCGGGCCGGACGTCCTCGCCTTCGACCCGGACGAAGACGGCGGAGATCCTGGCCTCCGCCGTTTGGGCAAACGCCGGCCCGTTCCCCGCGGCCGCCAGGGCCAGGAGGAGGGCGAGGATCGCCTTAAAATCTTTTCCGGATCTTGGCATCGAGACTCAACCGTCCCCGCTCGTCGCGCATCGCGACGAGCGAAAAGTTTTCCCAAAATTCCCATTCGAGCCGGATGATCTCCTCGCGCTGGGAGGTGAGGTTCGTCGAATACAGAAACATGATATTCCGCGAGATCTTCTTGCCCACCGTCAACCGGGCGGTCATTTCGGTCGAGGAGCCTAAAACGAACGGATCGATCCGGAAGCGGTCGAGCCGGAACAATTGCTCCGCCCTCCGGGTGGCCGGATCGGCGATCTGAAACGACATCAGCGAGCCCGTTCCGACCTGGCTCGTGGCGTCGTAAGAATACGTCCGCTTGAACGATTCGCCCATGGACAGCAGGGCCAGGACGTCTTCCGAGGGAAGCGGAGGCGAGGAAGTGAATTCCGGCCGAAGGTTCTTCAACAATCCGGCGACCGACAGCGTCACGCGGTAATCCTTCAGGTAGGTTTCCCCGCGGAAATCGACATAGGGCTCGATCGTCGTCGGGTTGAAGAAGCTCAGCCGGGCCCGAAGCAACCTGAAGCTCCGGTCCTGGAAACGCACCTCGCCCTTCAATCCTTCCAGCTCGCCCAGGACGACCGGGGTGGCCACCGTTCCGCTGAGGGTCAGGTCGAAACGGCCTTCGATCCTCCCGAGGGTGTCGTCGAGAACGGCGTTTTCATCCGCGTGAAGCCGGATATCGAGGGCCATGTCGTCAAAGAACCCCGGGCCTTTCTGGGTTTCCAGGTAGGGCGATGCGGAAAAAATGAATTTTTCATTGACCTCCCGGCGCCAGAGAAGTTGTTTGACCGCGACGTCCCCCGAGAGGGTAAATTCCCGGGCGTTTTTTAAAAAGCGGAACGAACCGTCGGCCACGGCCCGGGTCCTCTCGAAGATGGACAGGGTCATGTCGCGGCCGTCGGCCCGCAAATCGATGAGTTCAAGTCCGCCGGACCCGAAGCGGACCTCGCCCGAGCCGAAGACGTCTCCGCCGCCGAGCTTTCCCCGAAGGGAACGGACGGACGCGACGTTGTTGTCGATCCGGATCAGGCCGGAATAATCGGTCAGAGCGTGGGCGAACTTGGGAAAGGGAAAAACCGGGCCTTTAAAATCGAGCACGCCGTTCCAGCGGGCGGGAACCGATTTCCCGCCGCGGACTTCCGCCAGGTACCGGATTTCTCCGCGGGCTCCCCTCCAGGGCATGAACAGGTCGAAGTTGAAGATCGAGCCGGAAGCGCTCGCGAAATAAGTCCCTTCCGCCTCCGGATACCGGAAGGTGACGTCGAACGTGTTCCGGCCGGGATCCAGCAGCCCTTTGAGGCGGAGGCCGAAAACCTTGTCGCGCAGGCTCATCTCGATCGTCCCCGAAACTTCGGTTTTCTCCACCGGCCCGAACGCCAAACCCTTGATCGTCAAGGGCCCGGAGGCGGAATCGCGGGCGAGATTCCCCCGGCCTTTCAAATCGAAATCCAAAAGACCGCGCAGACCGGGCGCCGGGCCGGAGAGATCCACGCCGCGGAACGCGGCGTCGATATCGAAGTCGCCGCTGTGGAAGCCCATGGTCGCCGAGCCCGCGGCCGTTCCGCCTTGGATCGTTCCCGAGAGGCCGGAAAGGACAAGGCGGGAATCGGCCGTCGACCAGCCGAAATGGCCGCTCGCGTTTTCGACTTTCTGGCCGTAGACCTCGGCCCGGGCGGAGGTGAAATCACCATCAGCGGCGATGCCGGTCCCTTCGTTATGGAATTCGAGCGAGCCTGAGACCCGGCCTTTGAACGGCAGGTTCAGGGTCAGGGCGGGAAAAATCTTTTCCAGGGCCCCTTCGCCCTCCTCGACCCGACAGGTCCAGAATCCTTTGCGGGAATTGAAACGAAGAAGCCCGTTGAGCTCTGGATCCTTCACCCGGACGATTCCCGTGGTTTCCCCCCGGGCGATTTCCACGAGCCCCGCGCCTTCGGCGGCGGCGAACCGGCCGAACCCGCCCGGGGCAAGGGCGAAATCGATTTTCACTTCCGGCGTATGCCAGGCCCCGAGAATTTTGATGTCGGCCTTTCCGCGGCCGCGGATTTCGGGAAAGGTGAAGGGCATTCGCAGGGCCAGCGAAGTGAACTCCCGGCCGCGCGGAATGTCGGTCGCCTCGCCTCTGAGCTCGATGCGGACCTCGCGGCCGATATCCAGACTTCCGTCGACGCTCATCGCCCCGAAATTCGATTCGATTCTTTCGGAAGAAAACGTGAGCTCCTTGTGACGGTTCCACTGGAGGCGGAACGGCCCCCGGAACGGAAATTTCCCGTCCTGTTCGGGAAGAAGTTCGTCCCGGAATTCCCCCTGGACCTCGAGGGATTTCAGGTCGAGGGCGAACGCTCCCCACACAGGGGAACGGACCGGCCACGGAATTTTGATCTGCTTGATCAGGGGATCGAGGTGAACGCCGCGGACCTGGCCGTCGAGTTTTTGATGACCGAACTGAAGGTCCAGGTATTCGACCGTGGCCCCGGGATTGGAAAGCTCGAGGTTGAGTTTTCCGGTCCCGCCGGCGATCGAAAGCTTGCCCGTGACCCGGCCCAAGGGAAGGCCGGTGAAGGTCATGTCCCGGCTTTCGAGGTCGGCGGTGAAACGGGATTGTCCCGCGTCGTTGCGGATGAACCGTCCCGTCCCGGCGGCCGAGCCTGTCCAGGCGAACGGCAGCTTGAACGCGTCGGCGATAAGCGCGATGGGTCCCCGGACCGTCGTCTGGATGTCCAGGGACGGATTCTGAGGATTGGTCAGGGTCCCCTTGGCCTTGATGAGCAAGTCGGGATGATGAATCGTCAGGCGCCGGAGAAACAGTTCGTTGCCGCGCGCTTCGATGGTAATTTCCGAATTCCCTTCAAGGGGATGAACGATCGTCGGAAAATGAATGGAATGAGCCGCCGATTCGGCCCGGAGGACGAAGGCGTCCTTGGATTGACGGAAATAGGCCTTGACGCCCCGGGCGAGCACGCTGACGCCCCGACCCCAATAACTGATCTCCCCGTCTAGAAGGATTCCGTTTTCCACGTAAAATGGAAGGCGGAGACTGAAGGAGAGGGGCTTGGCCTCCCGGTCTTGTTTTTCGTAAATCCGGACGGTCAGGCCCTGGATGAAAACGTTGAAGGAACGGTTGTTGCGGAGAATCGACCGGAGCGGGACTTGGAGGACGATTTTATCGATGGAAAAATAGGGATCCGCCTTGATGGAATGGACGTTTTCGAGGACGGCCGAAGGCGGGAGGATGGTCAGCCGGATGCGGTCGTACCGCATGACCGGGTCGATCTGCTTGCGGATTTGAGCGAGAAGAATGTTCCGGAGAACGACGCCCCCTCCCGCGATTCCCGCGACGAGGGCGAGTAAGACGATCAGCGTTTTCAGTTTTCGGCCGTATTTCATATTCGTCGGCCCAAACTACTCCATTGCAAAATATACCATGTTTATAAGGAAAAAGAAAAACGGACCGGAACGCCCTATTTCTTCACGTTCCCCCAGTCTTTGAGGAACTTCTCGACCGCGAGGTCGGTCGGCGGAATCTCCCAGCCGGCGATTTCGCGGATTTCCTTCAGGTTGGCCGTATCGAGAAAAAATTTCACGGGAAACCCCTTTTGGATGTATCAGGCCTGGTCATGAATCCGGAGGACCCGGTTGGAGAGCTTCCCGATCCCCTCGATCTCGACATCGACCACGTCGCCGGGTTCCATGGGACCGATTCCCGCGGGCGTTCCGGTCGTGACGATGTCGCCGGGAAGCAGGGTCATGACGTTCGAAATAAAACGGATCAAGTCGGGAACGCTGAAGATCAAGTTTCGGGTGTTGGAGGACTGGCGCAACTTCCCGTTGAGAAAGGTTTTGATTTCGAGCGCCGACGGATCGAGATCCGTGACGATCCAGGGGCCGATCGCGGCAAATGTGTCGAAGGATTTGGCCCGGGTGAACTGCTTGTCCTTGTCCTGGAGGTCGCGGGCGGTGACGTCGTTGAAGCAGGTATAGCCGAGGATGAACGGTTCGACCGGGTCCAGGGCGGAAAGGTGGGAGGTCCGTTTTTTGATCACGACGGCCAATTCCCCTTCATAATCGACCCGCCGGGACATCCGGGGATAGATGATCGCCTCCCCGGGACCGATGACGGACGTGGACGGCTTGATGAACAGCAGGGGTTCCTCGGGAAGCGGCTTCCCCCGCTCCATTGCGTGATCCTTATAGTTGAGCCCGACGGCCACGATTTTGGACGGCCCGACCGGCGGCTGCAGATGAACCCCGGCCAGCGGAACGGGCTCTCCCCCGACGGAGAAATCCCCGAAAATCGAGCCTTCGATGGGGATCAGCCGGTCCCCGTCGAGCGCCCCGTACAGGACACGGTCTTTGAATCGAGCCCGGCAAATTTTCATGACCCGGCATCCTTGATGATTTCGGTCAGGGCCTCGGACCGGGCGCTTTCGTTCCCGGCCCGGTCAACGGCGGTCACCGCGTATTCGTAGCGCTGTCCGCTCTCGATGTGTTCGTCGGAAAAAGTGTTCTCGCCGATCGCCGCGGGAGTCAGGGCCAGAAACTCGACGTCTTTACTCCCCTTCCGCCAAACGCGGTAGCCGGCCAAATCGGCTTCGGGGCCGGCGTCCCAAGACAGGGTGACCAGACCGACGGCCGTCACCGAAATCAATCCTTTCGGAGGCGCGGGCGGAAAGGTATCGACCGCGGTCACATCGAGCGTGCCGGAATCCCCGCTTTCAAGATACGGCGCCGCGTCCCCGGTCAGAGCCAGAACCCGGTAGGAATACTTGATCCCGAACTCAAACGACCGGTCCGCAAACGGAGGCGACTCCACCGGATTCTCGTTCACCCGGGCCCACGCCTTACCGGGAGAACTCCGGTAGACGTTGTAGCCCTTCAATGAGGGCGGCGTAGTCCCGTCCGTGTTGGCGTCCGGGACGATCCATTGGATTTCGATCCGATCCTCGAAAACGTCCGCCCGGAGGCCGCCCGGAGGGACCGGCATTTTGCGGGGCGTCCAGCTCGTATAGGCGAAGTTCGAACCGCCCTTCTTCCCGGTGATCACCCGGATCCCGAAAACCAGCCGGGCCGCCTCCCCGTCGACCGGAGTCATCGCCCCTTCCCATCGAAAATCCTTGAGCGGGGCGGAGTCGGGCGGCGGGGGTGGAGTCGCCGCCGTTTTTTCATCGTAGGGGCGGCCGTAGGAATCGAGAACGGCCAGGAGGGCGGCCTTCTCCATGAAAGCCTCTTCGTCTTCCCATTCGAGGGGAAGGGCGGATTCCTCGGCGTTGTTTCTCATCAGCCATATTTCGGTCCGGACGGCCGACGGCAAAGCCCGGCCATCGATAAAAACGTTCGGAGCCGTCCATTGAAGTAAAACCTGCCCTCCCCGTTGGCCGGCCGCGAGCGACTCGACGGATTTGGGAGTGCGGGTCAGGGGCTCCAGGATGGCGCCTTTACGCCCGCAGGCGGCGGTCGCGAGGATCGCAAATCCCAGGAGGACCATCGCCCGGATCTTGTTCATCATCAGAGGATAAACCGCCGGAGGTCGGCGTTTTTAACGATGTCCTGGAGGGAATTCCGGACATAAACCCGGTCGACGGTGATTTTTTTCAAGTTGATGTCCGGCGCCTGAAAGGAAATCTCCTCGAGGACTTTTTCCATGATCGTGTAGAGCCGCCGGGCGCCGATGTCCTCGGCCTCGCGGTTGACCTCCTCGGCCGTCTGGGCGATTTCGTCGATCGCGTCGTCGGTGATCGTGATCTCGACGCCCTCGGTCTCAAGGAGCGCCCGGTATTGCTTTATCAGAGCGTTTTCCGGCTCGGTCAGGATACGGACGAAGTCCCCCTTGTTGAGCGAGGTGAGCTCCACCCGGATGGGGAAACGGCCCTGAAGCTCGGGGATGAGATCCGCCGGTTTGGCCACGTTGAACGCCCCGGCTCCGATGAACAGGATGTGGTCCGTACGGACCAGCCCGTATCGGGTATGGACGGTCGTCCCCTCGACGATCGGCAAAAGGTCGCGCTGGACGCCCTCGCGGCTGACGTCGGGCCCGTGGCCGGATTCACGGCCGGCGATTTTGTCCAATTCGTCCAAAAAGACGATGCCCGACCGCTCCACCCGCTCCACGGCGAGCCGGGCGACCTGGTCCATGTCCACGAGCCGGCGTTCCTCTTCGTCGAGGAAATGTTCCCGGGCTTCGGTCACCTTGACCTTGCGTTTTTTCGTCTTGCCGCCCATGAACCCGGGGAGGATCTCCTGGATCTGAAGGCCGATCTCCTCGACGCCCTGGTTGGAAAAGATCTCCAGAGGGGGCCCGGACCGTTCCTTGACCTCGATCTCGACGACCCGGTCCTCGAGCGCTCCGTCGCGAAGCTGCCGGCGCAATTTTTCTCGCGATTCCAAGTATCGCTGGTAGTCCTCGTCGGTAATGTTGTTGTCCCGGCGCCGGATCGGCGGAAGCAGGAGGTCGAGGATTTTTTCCTCCGCCCCGGCCGCGGCCTTGTCCCGGATTTCGAGGGTCTTTTCCTGGCGGATCATGTCCACAGCCATCCGGACGAGGTCCCGGATGATGGATTCGACGTCCCGGCCGACGTACCCGACCTCGGTGAACTTGCTGGCCTCGATTTTCAAAAACGGAGAAGCGGCCAGCTTGGCCAGGCGGCGGGAGATCTCGGTTTTTCCCACGCCCGTCGGGCCGATCATCAGGATATTTTTCGGGGTGATCTCGTCGGCCAGCTCGGCCGGCACGCGGCGGCGGCGGTAACGGTTGCGGAGCGCGATGGCCACCGCCTTCTTGGCCGCGTTCTGGCCGATGATGTACTTGTCGAGTTCGATCGTGATCTCCCGGGGCGTGAGTTCGGCCTCCCGATCACGGACCGGGGTTTTATCGAGCGGATCGGTCATGCTTTTCGGCAATTGAATGGTCATTCAAAGTTCCTCGACCGTGATTTTGTCGTTGGTGAACACGCAGATGGAAGCTGCTGTCCGGAGCGCTTCCTCGGCGATTTCGCGGGCGGAAAGCGGCGTGTGCTTCAACAGGACGCGGGCCGCGGCGACGGCAAACGGCCCGCCCGACCCGATCGCCAGCACGCCATCGTCGGATTCGATCACGTCGCCCGTTCCGGAAATCATGAACGCCGCGTCCTTATCGGCCACGATCATCAGGGCCTGGAGCTGGCGGAGGGCCTTGTCCAGACGCCATTCCTTGGCGAGCTCGATGGCCGCCCGGGACAGGTTGCCCTTGTATTCCTCAAGTTTCGCCTCGAACCGGGCAAAGAGGGCGAAGGCGTCCGAGGTCGAGCCGGCGAATCCGGCGAGGACCTGGTCCTTGTGCAAGCGGCGGATCTTGTTGGCCGACGATTTCATGATAGTCTCCCCCATCGAGACCTGGCCGTCTCCGGCGATGGCCGTTTTTCCGCCGCGGCGGATGCAGACGATTGTCGTGGATCGTGTCATTTCAATCTCCCTCGGTCGAGTCATCAATATAAGTCAAGGCCGCGGCCACGTCAATTTTCGTAAGCTCGTTCAGTGGATCAGTAACACCGCCACCCAACTTGCGGCTTTATACCCCTCAATCTCAAGTCGGGGGGTGTTCGCCTAACCCTGATGATTGTCTCGGGGTGGACGCTCCGTTTTTCGGCGGCGCGCAGCTGCGCATGTTTGTTCCTCCCGACCCCCATGTCTGTAGCTATCAATCCTACCACCGATGTCCGATCACGTGCTCGGGATTCCACGCCGCCCCGGCCCTAATCTTTCCAGGGTTAGGGCTACGGGATTCCCTTCAAAGAAATTAAAGGGACCGTGCAATTCACAATCACCTGCCAGAACTCGAGCATCTTCGACGGCGGAAACATCGGAGGAACAATAACCCTTAAATACCCCGGCGGCGTCATCGAGATAGGAAGCGGAGCGACCGTCACCATAACCGGGGACTCAAGCCTCAGCATCAGCGACCTCATCGTCAGTGTTTCTGGATTTATCAATTCCTACGTTCTGACAACTAACGGGTACGGCACCCCATTAACCACCAGGGACGAAAACGGCTTCAAGGCATTCTCGATCACATCCAAAAACATAACCCTGATCAATCACTTGATACCGTCAGACTTACGCGAGGGAAGGTCCTATAAAAAAGATTATGCGATAATCAGCGAAAAAAATATTCTTTTTCTTTTTAAACTTGATTTTCGCCGATAGGCGCGGCTGCCGGCGTCCCCAGATCGAACCAAAAAGGAGACGGTCATTTAACCCGAGAAACGGAACTATTCGGATGGGCCGAAAGGTCTGCGAAGAAAAAAATCGTTCAGCGCAGGATCAGGTCGGGGATATCGCGGAATGTGACGGCCCGGATTCCCGGGCGGACGGCCGAAAAGGACGGCCCCTTGGCTGAAGGGAAATGAACAAGCACGGCCTCGACCGAATGCCCGGTTACGGACTTCCTCAATTTGTTCAGGGCTTCAACCGCCGCAGGTCGAACCGTTCGGGTGGCCTTGGCCTCGATGAGCACCAGTCGGCCGCCCGTCTTGGGCACGAGAAAATCCACTTCCAGGCCCTGGCGGTCGCGGAAAAAGTACAGGTCCTTCTTCCGGCCCGCGTTGATCTGGGCTTTGACGATTTCCGAAGCGCTGAAGCTTTCGAACAAGGGACCGTAAAACGGCGATTTTTCGACCTGGCGTTCGTTTTCCAGACCGAGAAGATGTGCGGCCAGACCCGTATCGGCGAAATAAAGCTTGGGGGATTTGACAAGACGCTTCCCGAAATTTTCATGGAACGGAGGCACCAGAAGGATCTGATGGGTGGCCTCCAGGATATTCAACCATTCCGAGATCGTCGGAACCGAAACGCCCAGAGGGGCGGCCAGGTCGGTCCTGTTGAGCGTCTGGCCGACCCGTCCGGCGACAAGCGCCAAAAACCGGCGGAAGGTCGTCAGGTCACGGATGAAACTGATGGCCCGGACGTCGACCAATCCCGCAACCTGGCTAAATCCGTTACCGTCGAATAAAAGCTCTCAGGCGTCAGCGCCGGTTGACGGCTTGATCAATTTCCCCCCCACCTTCATTTCCTGGTGACCGAGGGCGGCGTGGACGCGAGGGGCGTTTTTGCGGCATACCGGATTCAATATCCACAGCCTGGTGCGGGCCGGGACGAAATTGACTTTTCTGGAGCCCGCGGACAGACAGCCGCCGTGGACCGGATCATCGGCCACCGCACGGCTGCTTCGTCATCTTTTTCGTGTTCTTGACACCGATTCGCAGCCGGGAATGATGCCTGGGCGCCATGAAAGCTTCCGCAGGGATAAAAAGGTTGAAAGGGAAGATCCTGATAGAAAATGATCTCAATAACCTGACCTGATCCCGGCTTTTAACTCCCTTCCGGCTTTTGACCCCGGCCCCGTTGTGGGATAGAATAAGAAATCTATTTCAGAAAGGCGGAGGCGGCCATGCGCATCCGGACTTCGGCGGCAATCGCCGGTTTCACGGTCATCGGGAGCTTGTGTCTCTTTTCGGCCGGACAAACAAGGCCGGTTGATCAACCCCTGGCGAGTCTTGCGCCCTTGAACCCCGCCTACGTTCGCGCCATTGAATCTTCGTCATCCCGCCTTCCCAGCCCCCAGGACATCACTCCCCTTCAAGGATTGTCCCGTTACACCGACACGACGCTTCCGTCGGTTTACGACCTGAGGGAGTCTTACCGGGTCACGGCCGTCCGCAACCAGATTCCGGTCTCGACGTGCACGATCTTCGGCCTTTTCGGCTCGCTCGAATCGACGCTGAAACCGTTCGAGACCTGCGATTTCAGTGAAAACCATCTGGACGGAAGCACGGAAGAGAGCGACATTCTGGAGGCGAATGTCGGCGCTCTGGCCCGCTGGGCCGACCCCGTTTGGGAGGAAGACGATCCGTGGGAGGGCGGGCTGCCCTACGATCCGTCGTTTCCGGCGGTCAAACACGTTCAAAAAGTCGTGTTCCTGCCGCCCCGGGCCGACGCCTCGGACAACGACCGGATCAAACGAGCCGTCATCGACCTCGGGGCCGTTTGCACGGAAATTTATTTCATCCGGAACCTGCTCAACGCGACCTACAATTCCTATTACAACACGACCGTGATGACCGACCTTCAGGCCGTCGCGATCATCGGCTGGAACGACGATTTCAACCGGGAAAAATTTTCACCCCAACCTCCCGGCGACGGCGCTTTTTTATGTAAAAACAGCCTGGGCGGCAATTTCGGCGACGCCGGCTATTTTTATGTTTCCTACTATGACGGGTTTCTTGGCCGGCTGTCGCTTCCGGCGGTGTTCACGGCCGAGCCGGCGGCCGGGCTGACTCAAAACTATCAGTACGATCCCGTCGGCTGCACCGCCCGTCTGGGATACGGCTCGGAAACGGCCTGGTTCGCCAACCAATTCGTCTCCGTTTCGACCGACCCTCTCGCCGCCGTCTCCTTTTACTCCTACGGCGCGACGGGCGAATATCAAGTCTCGGTTTATGGGAACGCGACGCCGGGCTTGCCCCTGAGCGGGGCTCTGGTTTCGCGATTCCAAGGAACATTGGAAACGGCGGGATACGCGACCCTCCGCCTGCCGGAGCCGGTTCCGTTGGCGGTCAACGAACGTTTTTCCGTTGTCGTCCGCCTCCGGAACCCGGAAAATAATTTTCCGATTCCTCTCGAGCACCCGGTCCCCGGATTCGACGCTCTTTTTCAAGCCGGTCTCAATCAAAGCTTCATCAGCGCCGACGGGCTCGTTTGGAAAGATCTTGTGACCTATGAGGGGACGACGTACGCCCGATCGAATGTCTGCCTGAAGGCGTTCGCCGGCTTTCCACCGGTTTACCCGCCCGCGTATCTCCGCGTCGACCGCCTGGTCAACGACCTCGTGTTTTATAAAGAATACGTCGACAAACTGTCCTGGTCGCCCCACCCCGGCAATACGGAAACGATCGTCGCCCACCGGATCTATCGGAAGGTGAAGGGCGCCCCGAACGATTCTTACGAATTTCTGGACGAAACGGGAACGAAGGACCTCACCTATTATGTCCGGGGACTTTCGGAAGACAGCGCGTATGCTTATCGCCTGACCGCGGTCACCAACTCCGGCCGCGAGGGCGATCCCTCCGAAGTCGTCGATTGAAAGGGCGGGGAATGAAGAGAACCGCCCTGTTCGCCGCCCTCCTCCTCGCCTGGGCCGGCCCGTCTTCGGCCCAGACGTGGGAAGCGGGTTTGACCGGCGGTTACCGAACGATCAAAGACGAGTCTCTTCGCCGGATCTACGGCAACGGATTCGTCTACACTCCCTATCTCAGCCTGGCCGTGTCGAAGACTCTCCGGGTCGGGGCCGAATATGAATTCGGATACGTGAAAAACGCGAAAATCGGCCTTTTCGAGGACCCGTCCACGCTCAAGGTCAGGGGCGGGCATCTCTTTCTCCAATACGGGGAACGTTCCGGCCGATTCCAACCCTTTTTTAAAGTGGGCCTGGGCCTCTACGCCTTTCAATTCGACGTCGAAATTCCTTCCCGTCCCGCCTTGAGGGTCGCCGATACCGACGTTTCGTTTTATTTCGGGGCCGGGCTGCGCATCGCCGTCACGAAGCACTTGATCGGGACCACGGAACTTAAATATGCCGCCCTCTGGGTTGATTCCTACGATGATCAGGTCGACCTGGGGGGGATCCGGATTCTTCTGGGGATCGGCTACGGATTCTAGTTATTCGCCCCGCGGTTTTAAAATAGGAGACACAATACCTGTTTCCCTAATACGCCTAAGGAAATACCCATGACGTCGCTAAAAAACGGCCCACCGCGAGCGGCCGTGCTTCGTGATCTTCAAAGAATTCCGGGCGTCGGCCCAAAGATCGCCCACGACCTTTGGCGATTGGGCGTCGGTTCCATCGAAGACTTAAAAGGGGCCGACCCGGAAAAGCTCTACGACAGGCTCTGCGATCTGCAAAGAGCGAAGGTCGACCGCTGCGCCCTTTACGTCTTTCGAAGCGCGGTTTATTTCGCCTCTCGCAAGAATCCCAAACCCGATCTTCTCAAGTGGTGGAATTGGAAGGACAAATATTAATCAGGGACAGAGTACTCAAACCCCGAATTCGAAATCGGGAAATGAGTGACCTGTCCCCGAATTCACTGGATTTTGCGGACGCCGTCCATTCCGGAGATCACCCGGCCGAAGGCGGCGAATCCCTGCCCGTCCTTGCTTCGTTTCCCTCCGAAGTCCGGATCGGGTTGGTCGTTGATGCAGATGGAAAAGCTTGAGGTCGCCGTAATTACTTTTTCAGCCCGGCGTTCAGGGCGTCCAGGGCTTTCTGGGGATTCATCGCCCCGAAGTGAAAGGGAATCTCTTCCCCCGTCTTCAGCTTCACGACCAGGGATTTCAATAGAAACCCTTTTTTGACGATCTCCCCGCCGGCGATTTCGGCAAAGGGAATCGTCAGATGCTCTTCCGATTTTTCGAACGCCTTGATTCGGTTGCTGATCATCGACGCGGCGTTTTTCTCGAGCGACATCCCCGCCGCAAAATGGAAATTGATATTCGTGATGTGGATTTTCCCCGTCACCTTCGCGGCCATCGGACCTTCGCCCCCGACGTAAACCGTCCAGGATCCGACTTCGCTTTCTCCCGGCTGCAGCCAGTCATTTCCCATGGAATTCCTCCTTCACGGCGCGTTTTTAATCGGAGACACAATACCTGATTCCCTAATAGTAATTAAGCCTTCTCGGCGAGTTCGAGCGAAACCTTGACGCCGCCCTTGCTTTTGAAGGTCAATCCGGCGTCGATCTGATCCGCCAGCATCCGGATCAAACTCAAGCCCGTGCTTTCGGCCGTATTCGGATCGATTCCTTCCGGCAGCCCGGCCCCGTCGTCCTCGACGCGGAGGAGAATTTTCCCGTCGGGTTTCCGGAGGTCGATCCGGATCTCCCCTCCGGCTCCCTCCGGGTAGGCGTATTTGATCGCGTTCGTGATCAATTCATTCAGGATCAAGACCATCGGGAACGCCCGTTTCGTATCCAGGAGAATCTCGTCCAAGCTGGTTTTCAACACGAACCGCCCGGCGTCCGGAGCATATGTTTTCACGAGCGAATCGGTCAAATGCGTGATCAGGGCGCGCAGGTCCACGATGCCCGGATCGGTCGAACGATCCAGTTGTTCGTAAATGGACGAGACTGAAAGGATGCGGGCCCGGGTGTTGATAAAAATCTCCCGGCACTTGGGATCGGTCAGATTGTCCGTTTCCATGGTGATGAGGCCGGACACGATGGCCAGACTGTTTTTGATCCGGTGCCGGATCTCCTTCATCAGGATTTCCTTATGGGCAACCGCCTGCCGCAGTTCCTCCTCCATCCGTGTGCGCGCGGTCACGTCACGGCAACTCCAAACCCTGCCCACGGGCTTCCCCCCCATGGATTGAGGCCGCGAGTAACTCTCGATCAGCCGGCCGTCCTTGAATTGCCACAGGTCGAAGCCGTCTTTATCGGGATGCCGGTATGCTTCCCGGACCCTTTCCAGAAAATCGTCCGGGTCGGCCAATTGATCCGAGACGAAGTCCAGTACTTTTGCCTCGTTTTTCTCAGCCAGGATTTCCTCGGGGATCCCCCACATTTTGGCGAACTGGGTGTTGTACCCCGATATCGTCCCGCCCTGGGCGACGATCAGGATCGCGTCGGCCGTTGATTCCAGGGCCGCCTGAAACATCGAAAGCGAAAAAATAGCATCCGCTTTCCCTGCGCCCGCGGCGGCCGGAGGGAGGAACTCGTCGGCATAATCCTCCGGGCCCGGCGCTTCCTCGGGCAATTGGAGTTCCCGGAGGGCCCGATGGAGGTTGATCGCCATGCGGATGGAGGCGGACAAAACGGCGATTCCCGAGGTCTTGACGACAAACCCATACGAGGACACGTTTTCGGTCTTTTCGATGGTTCCCGGGTCGGTATGGGCCGATAAAAACAAGACGGGAATATTATATTCTCTGAGAATTTCCCGGGCCGCCTGAGTTCCATCCATTCCCCGCCCCAGGTTGATGTCCATCAGGATCAGGTCGACCCGGGCCGATTGATTCCGGACGAACTCGACGGCCTTTTCGCCGGTGGCTTCGAGGAAAACGGTATATCCTTTTTCCTCCAGTTGCTTTTGTTCGTCGATGGCGATGATGAGTTCGTCTTCGACCAGGAGAATCGTGGGAGTTGGTTCCGGCATAGGCCGATGTTAAACCAGCCCCGATCCGGCGTCAAGATTCCAAGTCCGGCGGGTGCCTTAAAAATCCAGCTTAAATCCCGCATAAACCTGGCCGTCGTCGCGGAAGGCGCCGAACTTCGTCATTTCCCGGTCCCCCGAGACGGCGGCAAACGCGCCGCAGACGACGCTTAAGGCGTCGGCGACCCGGAATTCCGCCTCCGGCATGATGACGAAGGCCGCCCCGTTGGACGTGTTTTCATACAATCCGCCGGCCTTCAGCTTGACGGTATCCCCGGCGAATTTATATTCCAGGCGGCCGAGGACGTAATTGCCGAGCTCGCCGTAGAACATGCCGGGCCGAAAACCGAAGGTCCCCGCGGCGGCATCGCTGTAATCCACCTCGTCGAAGAAGCCATGGAGAAACTGGACGTTGGCCGAAAAGCCGCCGCCGAAATTGTAGTCAGCGCCGACGACGTATTTCCAGAAGCCCTTTTCGAAAAGCGGGAACGTTTTCTTATAGATGATGGGAACGCCACCAAAATATATGGGGAAAGAAACCGAACTCTCGACCTCTTCGGGGACGACATAAGCCGCTTCCGCCCAATATCCGGCGCCGCCCGCTTCGCCGGCCAGGTCCAGGCCCCAGACGCCGACCTTGGGATAATAGAAAACACCCGAAATCAAAAACATCGCGCTGATGGATTTTAAATACGGGAGGGAGAGGTTGCCCCGGTAATACGAAAGGCCGAGGTCGATTCCCAACGGCCGGGCGGCGATCCGCACGCCCCAGGCGGACTTTGCCGCCGTATCGTCCCAGCTCTTCGTCACCACGGCGCTGTCCAGGGGGAAAAACTTGTCGGCCAGGCCCGCGTACCCGTACGGCAGGGGCGAAACCTGGTTCTGTAGAAGCCAGACGAGCTGGACTTTGACCGACGCGCCGGGGAAATATTCGAGATTGATTCCCGTCTGCGGCCGGCGCTCAAAGAAATAATCCGGGTCGAATGAGAGGAAATTCGCGAAATCAATCGGATTGAGGTTGTCGACGACGCCGACCTTGTCGGCCGTCCCCCAGGAAATCCGCTGTTTGCCCGCGGTCAGGTCGAGCCCCTTCACCAGGAAGTCGCTCACCCTGACCCAGCCCTCGTAAAGCGACAATTCGAAATGCTCCGAGGATTCGGGCGAACCGAGGAAAGCGGATTCCGGGAATTGGCCGGACTGCAGAAGGTCGCCCGGGTAGGAAAACGCGTCGAACCGGACCCCGTAGCTGACCCGATCGTTGACGTTCCCGGAGAATTTCAGGCGAATCTCGGCCCGGCGGAAGGCAAACTGCCCGGCCTCGTGGGTAAAGAACGTGCCGTCCGGATTGTCGGCCGCGTAAACCGACGTAAAGAGCCGGACCCTTCCGGTCATTTCGGGACCCGTCTTGGCGGCCGGTTCTTCCGCGAACGAAAAACTCGAGGCCAGAAAGAGAACGGAAAAGACGGCGGTAATTTTTTTCACAGCGGCCTCCGCGTATTGGGCATTAGCCCTGAATTTTCCGGACGAGGTTGCGCTCGGTGAACAGGTCGTCGCCGACGCCCTCGTTGACCTTCACGCCTTTCATTTCCATGATCGTGTTCGAATTTTTCTTGTGGTCGGTCATCTTGATCAACGTCGGGATCCAGAAATCCTTGATGGACGTATACGTCTGCTCGGCGGTCTTCCAGAGACGGCCGCCGTCGTCGTACAGCTCGGTCTTGATCGGCATCCCCTTTCCCTTATCGACAGTCATCATGATCTTCGCGTACGTTTTATCGGACCCGGGCTTCCGTTTGAGCTCCAGAACCCAGGCGTCCGCGTTTTCCTCCCTGAGCGTCGGGTCGTAGGATTGGGCGAAATCACCCGTCCCCAGGTCATCGTAGGAAAAATCCGAGCTCATGAACGAATCCTTCCTGTTGGACGAGGCGATCCGGCGGGTCCGATGAAACTCGGGCAGGTAAATGTACATCGTCCCGTCGTTCAGGACGAGGAAGCCCACGTCTCGGACGTCGGCCGGCGAGACGAACTTCATGAGCCGGTCGTCGTCCTTATCGGGATTGTTTCGAGTCCAGGCGCGGATCTCGCGGACCTTGACCGAGTTCCCCTGGGTAATGGTCATCACCATGTTCGATTGCATGTCCTTGGGGGCCAGGTTCCCGCCGGAATGGACGTCCACGCCGGCCAGGATCGCCGCCGCGTCCTGGGCGGCCGCCGGAGCGGCCGAAACCGCGAGCAGCAAAGCGATCGAAGCGATAAGGAGAGAGTGGCGTTTCATATCGAACCTCCTTCAATTTTCTTTTTTGACTTTGAGAATCCTAGGCCGGAAGACCAGCAGCGCGGCCGGAAGAAGCGTCATGGCCCCGACGAAACAGAGCAGCATGGACAGGACCATGATGCCCCCGAAGCTCCGGAGCAGAACGAACGAGGACAGGAGCAGGGACGAGAATCCCGCGGTCACCGCAGCCGTGTTGGAGAACATCGCCCGGCCGCGCTCGAGGAACGCCAACCGGATGGCCTCCCGCATCTCGTGGCCGGCCCGGACCTCCTCGGTGACGACATAAAGGAAATGGATCGTGTAGTCGACGCCCACGCCGATCGAAATCGACCCGGTGAGCATCGTCGCATAGTCGAGCGGAATGCGGAGAAAACCCAGCAACCCGTACATCACGACCGTGGCGAAGGTGATCGGCAGGACGCTGATCAATCCCAGGACGACGCTTTTCCGCATGATGATCATCAGAAACAGCGTGATCGCCATGGCCAAGAGAATCGACTGCAACTGGGACCGGTACAGCGAATCCGCCAGCTTCGTCGTCATGACGGGGTATCCCGTCTGGTCGGCCCGGATGAAAGCGACGGGCTCGGAGCCCGGCGGGGCGGCGGCGGCCGGGACGACGGCCAGGTTGTCGACCAGGTCAAAGAGGATCGCAGAAGCCCGCTTTTCGAAAGTCGCCGATCCTTTCGGGATGAGAGGCGCGAGCTCGCCGCGCAGGAGCGTTTCCCGCATGTTCTCCCGGGCTTCGCGGGCAAGGTAGGCGGCCGAAGCCGCCGCGTCGGCGGCCACGTCCGCGTCAAAAGCGTCCGGTTTCAGGACCTTCTTGAAAATAGCGACCGCATCCGCCTCGGGAATACCATAATCGGGCGAGGCGGCCGCGAGATCGGAAAGCTTGCCCGCGATCGCCCCGAGTTCTCCGGGCGTCGCATCAAACGGGAACGAGGGCGCAAAACAGAATTCCCGGATTTTTTCCGCAACCGCCGGACCCAGCCGGCCGGCGGGCAGGGGCTTGGCCAGGGCCGAAACCAGGGCCTCCTTGATCTTCACGGGATCGGGCGCCCGGGCGCCCCCTTCCCCGGCCGCCCAGGACAATTCCTGAGCCAGAAAGCCGGCTTCTTCCGCCCGGACGGCGGCGGCGCTTTCCGGGGACAGGGACTTCAGATCGACCTTGACCGGACGGAGGGCCGTCTCGTTCTTGAAATAGTCCTCGGCCCGATTGTAGACGTCCTCGCAAAACCGGGTCGTGGGATCGGCGATCTTGGCGAAGACGATCGTCTGCCGGCCGTCGGGCGTGATCATCTGTGTCAATTCCTTCCGGCCTTCCAGAAAGAGCCAAAGGTTTTCGACCGCCGCCTTCGTTTCCGGAAGGGCGGTGCGGTCGTTCATCTGGTCGTTGAGCTCCTCGATGAGGTCCGGGATGCCCAGGGGCTGGTTCACATCCTTGATGCCCGAGAGGTAGCTCTCCGCCCGCCGGATCAGCCGCAGCCGGGCCGGATCGCGGACATCCTCCGCCTCGAAAAAGAATGATTCGGGGTAAGCGCCCTTGAAGTGAACGTTGGCCGTGTCCATGGCCTTGTGGGGCATGGAGTTTTTGGCGTAAAAGCCGGAGAAACCGACTTCCCGGAAAACGCGGGTGATGCCGAATCCGCCGATTACCATAAGGACGGCGAAAACGGCCAGCGTCCGGCCGGGCTTGCGGACGACGCGAGCGGACGCAGCTTCGAGGACACGAGTGAGCTGGTGATGGGATTTCGAGTGGGGGGCCGCTCCGAAATCGATCGCGGCCGACAGGGCCGGAAGCACCGTGGTCGCGAGTACGAAGGCGAAAAAAAGCCCCATGGCCGAAAAGAGCCCGAAATCACGGATCAGGCCCAGATTGACCCCGCGAAAGGACAGGAACCCGACGATGTCGGTGACCGCCGCGTACAGGATCGGGGTCACGACGGCCGCGGTCGAAGCGATAACCAGGGTTTTACGCTCCGCGGCGTCGTGGACGCCACCGACGTCGATGTCGCTTCGGATTTTATTAACGATGTACAATCCGTAGGCCGACCCCAGGGCCAGGAGAAGGACGGGAATCGCCGGGGTGATGATCGTCATGGGCCGCTTCAGCCAGCCGATCAATCCGAACAGCCAGACGTTGGCCAGGACGACGACGAGAATCGGCGGAACGAGGGCTTTCCCCGACCGCAGAGTGAAGAACAGGATGAGGACGATGGCCGCCAGCATGATCGGGACGAGAAAGACGAGGTCCCGCCGGGTGTAGAGGTTGATGAAGTGGCCGTCGCTGGGCACGCCGGCAAAATAGAGTTCCATCGCGTCACCGAGGGTTTTTTCCGCTTCAGGAATGATGACTTTTTCCACGGCGAGGATGGTTTCGACCTTGTCGTTGACAAAGACGGACAGGGCGAACCATTCGCCGTTTTCCGAAAGGACCTGGCCGATGTACCGGTCCTTGGAATGGGCCAGGGCCTCTAAAGCTTTCAACCCTTCCGGGTCAACCGGGATGGAATCGAGGAAATCACGGACCTCGATTCCATCTTCGGTTTTCTTGATGTCAGCGACGTTGGAAAGCGACGTGACGCTGAAAATTTCGGGCCGATCTTTCAGGTTGTCGGTCAGGTCGCGGATTTTGCCGAGAGTCTCGGTCGTGAACACGCCGTCCTTCGGCCGGGCGATGACGAGGACGATGTTGTTGGCGGAGAATGTCGTCGTCGTTTCATGATAGAGAGCGAGCTTTGGGTCGTCCTTGGGAAGCCAGTCGGACATTTTGTTGTAAAAGCGAAGGCGCGGGACCCCGGCCAGGGAGGCGAGCGTGATCACCCCGCAGACGATCAGGATGAGGACCCGATGCTTTACGACCCAGGCCGTCCACTTCTTAGCCACGGGCCACCTTCGCCGACGGGAGCCGCAGGGAACGCAGATATTCATCGAAGAACGGCTTGGCCGTTTCTTTGTAGCTTCGGGCCCGCTCTTCGAAGACGTTCCAGAGGGTGAACGTCGTGTGGATGAGGCCCAGGTACATGACGGCCATCGTTTCCGGGTCGACGTCGGGCCGGAAATCGCCGGAGGCGGTGCCTTTCTCGATGACGGCCCTCACCCGCCCCTTCAGGTCGAGACTGCAATCCTTGAACTTGTTGAAGAGAGTCCGGTCCTCGGCATACAAGCCGTCGGAAAACAGGATCCGGTAGATGCCCGGGTATTCGTCAAGGAACGAAACGGCGAAGTCGAACCACGCCCCGAGGGCCGCGATCGGAGGGAAATTGCGGCCGGTGATTTCGTCTCCCGTTTTCTTGATCGATTCAGCCGAAGAATCGAGGATGAGATGGTAAATGCCCATCTTTGAATCGACGTGTTTGTAAAGGGCGCCCTCGGCGAAGCCGACTTCTCCGGCGATGCGTTTGGTCGTAAGACCTGTGATTCCGACTCTGTCCACGAGGCGGAGGACGGCGGTTACGATATCCGCTTTTCTTTTTTCAAGAATTGAACCGAAAGCAGTATGATTCATAATATCTCCGGTGAGTGAGTGTTTACTCACATCGAAATATAAATCGGCAATTCGCCTTTGTCAAGAGGGAAAATCAATCCCGAATTTTAAAATACCGCCCGGCTAGAATCGCCAAAATGATCGAAAACGCCAATAAAACGCCCAAATTCGGCAGGATTTCGGACAATCCGCCCTGGAAGAACCTCAACTTGTGCAGGGCGTCCATCGCCCAATAGGCCGGCGAAACCATAGCCGCTGTCCTTACCCCCTGCGGCACGATTTCGTTGGGCCACCAACACCCGCCCAGCGCGGCGAAAACGTTGGAAAGCAGGACCGCCAGGCCGATGATCATATCTTCTTTCGTGCACAGCGAACCGATGAAGACGCTGAGCGCGGACATGGCCAGGGCGAAGACGGCGATGACGAGAAGCGACAGCGGAACACTTCCCAGGTTCAGATGGAAAAAAATCTTGCCGACGACAAACAACATCAACGCCTGGAGCATCCCCATTATCCAGCGCCCGAGGATCTTCGCCTGGAAAAGCTCGCCCGTCGAAAGCGGCGAAAAGAGCATCCGGCCCATGATCCCCTTCTTGCGGTCCTCCATCACGGTGATGCCGCCGTAGATCATGACCATCATCATGATGAACTGGACGGTCGTGCCGGGAATCGAATGATCGAACCCGCTGGGAACGACGGTGACCGTATTTTCCGGGAACCGGCTCTTGACCTGGACGAGATCACGGAATTCGGAATGGCTGTCCAGAAACTTCGAAAGGTCCCCTT
>JAPKZG010000041.1 GCA_026393895.1 Candidatus Aminicenantota bacterium | reverse complement strand
GTCGGGAGGATGATTGCCCGCTCGCGGTTCCCGTACAAGAAATGGAGCCTGCTTGCGACGGCGTACCGGCTTAAAATCCCCGTCACCGTCCACGTGGCTATCGGAACCGACATCATCCACATGCACCCGAAGGCCAGCGGCGAGGCGATCGGCGCGGCCTCGCTCCGTGATTTTTATCTTTTCTGCGGGCTGGTCCGCAAACTCAACGGCGGCGGCGTTTTTCTAAACGTCGGTTCGGCCGTCATCCTGCCCGAGGTCTTCCTCAAGGCCGTTTCGCTTCTCCGCAACCGGGGAGTGCGCCTGGATGGGTTCTCGACGGCGGTGTTCGACTTCATCAAGCACTACCGTCCCTCCGAGAACGTGGTCCGGCGTCCGCTCGGGAAAAAGGGGAAGGGATTCTATTTTGTCGGACCGCACGAAATCCTGATCCCGCTTGTGGCGGTATTTCGTCGGTCCCCACGAGATCATGATCCCGCTTCTTGCGGCCGCCCTCAAAGGGTGAGTCCGGCGCGGGCCTCGTCCAACAGCCGGGAAGCGACGGCTTCCGCCCGGGCGATCGTTTCCTCCAGGGCCCCGGACGTGTCGATCGCGAAATCCGCCCGCCCGACCTTTTCCCCGACGTCCATTTGCGCGCCGATCCGGGCGAGGGCCTCGTCCCGGCCGATCCCGTCGCGGGCTATCAACCGCCCGATCTGGGTTTCGGGATCGCAGTGGACGACGACGATCCGGTCGAATTCCCCAACCAGCCCCGTTTCGAACGTCAAGGCCGATTCCGAAACGAAAACTTCCGTCCGGCCTTCGTCCGCCAGGCGGGCGGCTTCCGCCCGCAGGGTCGCGATGACGAGGGGATGGACGATTCCTTCGACGAACCGGCGGGCTTCCGGATCGGCGAACAAGATTTTGGCCAGGGCGGCCCGGTCGATGGACCGGTCGGCGGCGAGGATTCCCGGGCCGAACCGTTCGACGATCGCGGGATAGGCGGCCCCTTCGGGCTTCATGAGGTCCCGGCCGGCGCGGTCGGCGGAATGCAGGTGAAAACCGCGACGGCGGAAAACGTCGGCGACGATGGATTTGCCGGAAGCGATCCCGCCGGTCAGGGCGACGCGGATCATGCGGGTGGAATCAAGCCCGCTTGGGCACGCGGACGAAACAGTAATCCTTGGTGAAGCGGACGGCCACGCCCTGTTTCTTCGAGGTCTTGCGGGGTTTTTCCACGCGGACGGTAGCGCCCTCGATTTTCAAATGGACTTTTTTGCCCTCGGTGACTTGCGCGGGTAGGATGATGTTCAGGTTGAGCCGGGAACCGACGATGATGTTTGCCTCAAGACCGAAATAGGCGCCCGTTGAGCTGATGTCCCGGATCTTGACTTCTTCCCGGAATTTTCCCCCCCGGGGCAGTTGTCCCGTGACGGCGGCCGCCAACGGAAGGGTGAAACGCCATTCTTTTCTCCGGGCGATTTTCAGCGGAACGGAAGACCCGGCGAAACGTTTTCCGGCTTTTCCGGCGGTTTCGACGATGGATTTCTTGATCATGACCGTGGTCCCTTTCCTCGTTTTTAAAAGAGGGCCGAATTGATCGCGTACAAGGCGAGTTGGAGACGGCTGTGGGTGTCGAGCTTGGCGTAGATGCTTTTAATATGGGAACGGACGGTGTTTTTACTGATGAACAGGGTCGCGGCGATTTCGTCGTTCGATTTGCCCTGGCCGATGAGCTTGAGGACCTGGAATTCGGTCGGGGTGAGCTGGTCGAGGGTCTTTTCCTTGATTTCCCGGCCGACGACCGAAATGATCCGGTCCATAATGCTGGACATCTTGTCCCGGGGAAGCCAGATTTCGCCCTTGGCCAGGACGCGGACGGCTTCGGGCAGTTGGCCGGAAGGATCGTTGAGGTCGAAATACCCCCGGGCCCCGACATTGATCAGACTGACGATTTCCTCGTGCGAGGGGATATTGCCCAGAAGGAGCATCTGCGTCTTGATCTGGTCCTTGGAAATGTCCCGGATGGCCTTGCAGATTTCCCGCATGTTGGGCATTGCTTCGGAACTGGCGAAGAGGATGACCTGCGGCCGGAGCCGGCGGATGGCGCCCATGAACGAATCGACCGTTCCCTTTTCCACGGCGACCACTTCGATCTGGTTGTCGGTTTCCAGCGATTTCAGGATACCCGCCAGAATCAGATCCGAGGGGCAATAGAGGAGGACCGACGTCTTCGGGGCTTCATGGGTCGCGGAACTTTTTTTTATCATTCGGGTCGCCCCCTCCGTCGCAGGATGCGGGTTCGTTAATTTCGCTGTTTATCCTATCCAACGGAGGGGAAGAAGTCAACTTGGACTCCTTTGAGGGAGAACCCTAATTAGGTTTCTCCCTCAACGGGCTGCGGCCCCGCACCTTCGGGAGTGGGGCCAGCCCTGCTTACCCCGATGCCTTGCGGGCTTTGCAGTCCTCCCCGCCCTTAGCGTGAGGGATCGTCCTTCACGACCCTTGGGAATCAGGACGGTCCTACGCGAACGCGCGCGGCGGAAAAGGATTTTAGTTTCAGATGGAGGCGGGAAGAATCCGGAACATGCGGTCGAGCCGGACGCGGACGGCGGTTTTCGACCGCATCTCCTTGACCCGGGCCGGAGAGGCGCAGACGGTCCCCGTGAGGTTGAGGTCGAGGGCCTTTTCGAGAAGGAACGTCCGGGGGACGTGAAGGGATAGGCGGACCTTCACTCCCGGTCCGACCTTGGACCGGAGTTGAAGAATCGCTTCCTCCGAGTTGATGGTCGAAACTACGGTCTGTTCGGCGAATTTCCGTTCGCCGAGATCGACCCCCTGGACAAGAGCCGGGAGGCCAACCTCGAAGGTCCGAAGACCGGTTTTCAGTCCCTCGTCTAGCACTTCAGACGTCCTCGGGTTTGATGATGTACTTGCTGTCGAACTTGATCGTCACCCGCTGGGCGAGGTTGGCTCCGCGCAAGGCTTCGATTTTGGCGACCCGCCCGCGGATCACGAGCTTGAGGGGGACGTTATCGGCGAGTTTTTCGGGAAGATCGATGATCATTTTGAGCCGGGAGCCGACTTGAATGGGATTTTTCAGGCAGAAAGAGGACCCCTCATGGCTGATGAACGTCAAAACCGTTTCCTCGGAAAAATCGCGTCCCTTGGCGTTCATCCCCTCCACCTGGGTGAGGAGAGGGAAGGTGAATCCCCGGTTCTTGGGACCCATGAGATCAATGTCGTTTACCGGAATCTTCGTGGCCATGTCTCCGCTTCCTTCATACTTTTCTCGGCAGGCCTATTCTCGCGGGAACGGGGCAAAGGGTCAATCACCCCTGAGGGTGATAAACCGGGTGATTCTCCCGGCCCGGCGCCTCACCTTTGGGACGGGCCGGCTTCCCCATTTGACAGGATACGGGACGGGGGCTAGAATGACCCCGCATTTTTCCCTGGGAGAAGACCGTGACTACGAACGAGCGACTCGTCAAGCAAATCACCGCTAAAAGCGAGGATTTTTCCCGCTGGTACGCCGAAATCGTCCAAAAAGCCGAATTGGCCGATTACTCTCCGATGAAGGGTATAATGGTCATCCGCCCTTACGGATACGCCATTTGGGAGAACATCCAAAGGGCGATGGACCTGAGGATCAAGGCCACGGGCCACGTCAATGCCTATTTCCCCCTGTTCATCCCCGAAAGCCTCCTCCAGAAGGAAGCCGAACACGTCGAAGGATTCGCCCCGGAGGTCGCCTGGGTCACCGTCGGCGGAAAAGAGGACCTGGAGGAGCGGCTGGCCGTCCGGCCGACGTCCGAGGCCATCATCGGCCCCATGTACTCGAAATGGATCAAATCCTGGCGGGACCTGCCCGTCCTTTACAACCAGTGGGCCAACATCGTCCGCTGGGAAAAGGTGACCCGGCCGTTCCTCCGGACGACCGAATTTCTCTGGCAGGAGGGCCATACCTGCCACGCGACCGCCGAGGAGGCCGAGGAGGAGACGCTCAAGATCCTGGCGATGTACAAGGAATTCTGCGAAACGGAGCTCGCCATCCCGGTCATCTCCGGCCATAAAACGCTTCGGGAAAAATTCGCCGGAGCCCAGATGACCTACGCCATCGAGGCGCTCATGGCCGACGGGAAGGCCCTTCAGATGGGAACGTCTCACAATCTCGGCCAGCATTTCGCCAAGGCCTTCGATATCAAGTTCGAGGACAAAAACCAGACTCTCCAGTACGTCTGGCAGACGTCGTGGGGAACGACGACACGGATGATCGGCGCCTTGATCATGTGCCACGGCGACGATTCCGGCCTGCGGTTCCCGCCCCGTGTCGCCCCGGTCCAGGTCGTCATCGTCCCGATTGCCGCGGGGAATTGGAAGGAAACCGTCCTGCCGGCGGCCCAGGCCGCGGCCGAATCGTTGAAAAAAGCCGGCCTTCGGATCCAACTCGATGCCCGGGAAGAAGCCACTCCCGGCTGGAAATTCTCCGAGTATGAAATGCGGGGCGTGCCCCTGCGGGTCGAAATCGGACCGCGGGACGTGAAAAACGGTCAGGCCGTCTGTGTCCGGCGGGACCTGAAAACCAAACAAACCGTGCCTCTGTCCGAGTTGGCCGCCCGGGTTCCCGTCATCCTGGATGAAATCCAGGCCGTCCTCTTCGAAGAGGCGAAGACGTTCCTCGCGGCCAATACCCGGCCGGCCGGGACGTACGAAGATTTCAAATCCATCCTGGAAACGAAGCGCGGTTTCGTCGTCAGTCCCTGGTGCGGGGAATCGGACTGCGAGGAGAAGATTAAAAACGAAACCATGGCCACGATCCGGGTCATCGTCCCCGGGACCGAAGCCCGGCCCTCGGACGTCTGCGTTTGTTGCGGAAAACCCGCCCTGACCGTCGCCCATTTCGCCCGGGCATATTGAACCGCGGAAACGCCGCGCCGGGGACGCATGACCAAAGACCTGGAAGCCAGCCGCGAGGAGATGGTCGAACAACAGCTCATCGCCCGGGGCGTCGTCGATCCCCAGGTCCTCGCGGCGATGCGGAAAATCCCGCGCCACCTGTTCGTCCACGAAGAGATGCGGTCGGCGGCCTATTTGGACGGGCCGCTCCCGATCGGCGCCCGCCAGACGATCTCCCAGCCGTTCATCGTCGCCTACATGACCGAGTTTCTGGGCTTGATGAAAACGGACAACGTCCTGGAAATCGGGACGGGTTCGGGCTATCAAACGGCCGTGCTGGCGGAAATCGCGGCTGAGGTCTGGACCGTGGAAATCATCCCGTCGCTCGCCGCCTCCGCCCGCCGAACGCTGGAGACCCTCGGTTACGGGAACATCCGCTTCAAGGTCGGCGACGGCTCGGGTGGATGGCCCGAGGAGGCGCCGTTTGACGCGATCATCGTAACGGCCGCGCCGGCCGATATCCCGGCTGCCCTGAAGGACCAGCTTCGAGACGGGGGACGGATGATCGTTCCGGTCGGTCGGGGAGACCAGAGGCTGAAATTGATCCGGCGGTTGGGGGACCGGATGATTGAAACGCATCTTCTCAGCGTGAGGTTCGTGCCGCTGATGGACGCGGCGCCTAAGGAGAACCCATGAAAAACATCATCGGAATCATAGGAGTCGGGGCGGCCGTCGGAACGTTTCTCTTCTGCGCGCCCCAGGGTACCGATAAATTCGTCAAGGTGTATTTTCCGGACGGCCGGTCGGTCACGGCGGAATTGGCGATCTCCGATGCCGAGCGCGCCCAAGGGCTTATGTACCGGGAAAAAATCGGCGCCGATCAAGGGATGTTGTTTTGTTTTCCCGAGGAAGACTATCACGCGTTCTGGATGAAAAACACGATCATCGCCCTCGACATGCTCTGGCTCGACAAGGACCGCCGGATCGTCCATATCGAAAAGAACGTTCCGCCGTGCAAGGAGGACCCCTGCCCGTCTTACCCGCCTTCGCGGCCGGGCTCATACGTTCTGGAACTCGGCGCCGGCGGGGCGGACTTGTACAACCTGAAGCTGTTTGACCGCCTGGATTTCCAAGTCAACGGGATCAAGCAGTGAGTTAAGGTGATTTGACCGTCTAGGCGGGTTCCGCTAAGATTATACGCCCCGTTGCGGGGACGAGGTATCACACATGCAAGCCATCATATTGGCCGCAGGCATGGGCAAGCGGCTGGGCGAACTGACGAAGAATTCGACCAAGTGCATGGTCAAAGTCGACGGAAAACGCCTGATCGAATATGCCCTGGAGGCCCTCGCCGCCCAGGGAATCCGCAAAGCCGTGATTGTCACCGGCCACGGGGCGGAGGAATTCCCCGCCGTCCTCGGCTCCTCTTATGCGGGGGTCGCCGTTTCGTACGTCCACAACGCCGACTATGCCAAAACGAACAACATCTACTCGCTGTTGCTCGCCCGGGAGGCGATGGAAGCCGACGACTCCATCCTCCTGGAAAGCGACCTGATCTTCGAACCGGCGATCATCGGCGATTGTCTTCATCACCCGTCGTCCAACGTGGCCGTCGTCGCCCGTTTCGAGCCCTGGATGGACGGGACGGTGACCCGGCTCGAGGACAACCATGACATCACCTGCTTCCTTGGTAAAAAGGAAATGGTCGAATCCGACCTGGCCCATTATTACAAGACGGTCAACATCTACAAGTTGTCCAAGGATTTCTGCCGGGAAAAGTTCTTCCCGTTCTTAGACGTTTACATCAGGGCCAAGGGCCTGAACGAGTATTACGAAGAAGTGTTCAAGGTCCTGACGTTCATCGACCGCGGGGCGCTGCGGGCCGTCGACGTGAGCAAACGGCTCTGGTACGAGATCGACGACATCCAGGACCTGGATATCGCCCATGCGCTTTTCGCCAAGGGGGCGGCCAAGGTCGAGGCGCTTCACGCCCGTTACGGCGGATACTGGCGGTTTCCGGGACTCAAGGATTTCTGCTATCTCGTCAATCCCTATTTCCCCACGCCGCAGATGTTCGCGGAGATGGCCCGGAGTTTCCCGACGCTGGTCACGAATTATCCTTCGGGCCAGAAGGTCCAGAACCTGCTCGTCGCCAAGATGTTCGGCGTCGCCCCCCACCAGATCCTGGTCGGCAACGGCGCATCCGAGCTCATTAAGGCGATGTTCCGGGAAGATGCGGGAACGATCGGCCTGTCCGTCCCGACCTTCGACGAATACCGGGCCTGCGTGGGTCCGGAAAAAATCCGGGTCTTCAAGCCGGTCCGGCCGGATTTCCGGTACGCGGCGGACGACCTTTTCGATTTCTGCGTCCGGGAAAAAATCTCCGCCTTGATTCTCATCAATCCCGACAATCCCTCGGGGAACTTCATCCTCCGCAACGACGTCATCCGCCTGGCCGAGCGTCTGGCCGCGAAAAAAATCCGGTTGATCTACGACGAATCGTTTCTGGATTTCGCCGACGGGTCGGCCGATCACACGCTGATCGAACCGGAACTGCTCGACCGCCTGCCGAACGTCGCCGCGGTCAAAAGCATCAGCAAATCCTACGGCGTGCCCGGACTCCGCCTGGGCGTGCTGGCGACGTCCGACCGGGCGCTTCTTGATCGGGTCTGGAAACAGGTCTCCATCTGGAACATCAACTCGCCGGCCGAGCATTTCCTCCAGATCGTCGACAAGCACAAGGCCGATTTCCGGGTCGCCTGCGGCCGGATCGTCCAGGAGCGCGAGCGCTTCGTTCGGGCCCTCCGGGACATTCCGTTTCTCAGAGTTTTGCCGTCGGCGGCGAATTATGTTCTCTGCGAAATCCTCCCACCGTGGAGGCCGGCGGCGTTGGCCGAAACTCTCCTGAACGATCACGATGTCCTGATCAAGGACGCCTCGGGCAAACTCGGTTTCGACGGGCGGCCGTTCGTCCGGCTCACGATCCGCGACGAGGCCGACGACGATCATCTCCTGGCCGCGTTGAAGGCGCTCATCCGGTAGCCGATGGCCACTCCCCACGGATATTTTCTGGAATATTTCCGGTCGTTGAAACGTCCCGACGTGGAGGAGTGGGCCGACCTGTACATCTTCCGGCCCCTGGCCTTTCTTCTGGTCAAGGCGATTTACCGGACGAACATCACGCCGAATCAACTCTCGGGATTCTCGATGGCCCTTGGTGTCGTGGCCGGAGGGCTGCTGGGAACGGCCGGGGCGGCCGCGGCCGGCGGCGGCATCGCCCTGTTCTTTGCTTCCGTCGTCGTGGATTGCGCCGACGGCCAACTGGCCCGATTGAAGAAAAACGGGACCCACATGGGCCGCGTGGTCGACGGGGCGATCGACTACGTCGTCGGTGTGGCCGTTTACCTGGGCCTTGGATTCGGATTCGTATCCGCCTCACCCGATCCGCTGAAGGGCTGGTTGCTGGTCGCGGCCGCGGCCGCGAGCAACATCGTTCACTCGGTCGTGTTCGATTATTACCGCAACCGCTACCTGGCCTATGTCCACGGCGTGAGCTCGGCCCTGGTCGACGACCGAAACGCGTTCCGCCGGGAATATGTCGAACTGGGCCGGCGGGGGGGCCAGGGGCTCCGGCGGTGGTTCATCCGTTTGTATCTCGGATACATGGCCTTTCAGATGAAGATCAGCCGCGACCCGATGACCCTGGGCCCGATCGAGCCCGAAACGTTCCGGAAAGCGAATCAGTTCACCATGCGGCTCTGGACGTTCCTCGGGTCCTCGACCCAGGCGGTCCTGTTGATGGCCGCCCTTCTTGCCCGGCGGCTCGACCTTTATTTTTGGACGATGATCGTCGTCCTGAATGCCGGTATGTTCGCTTTGTTCTTGGCCCAGGCCGCCCTGGACTTAAGGGTCAAGTTCGTCGCGGCCGCGGCTTCAAAGTAAGCCGGCCAGTTCCCGGGCCGCGTTTTCCGACGCCCGTTCCGTTCCGAGGTCCGTGCGGATGCGGGCGAAGGCCGTTTTCATGTCCCGGCGCGCCCCGACGTCGTCCAGAATTCGAAGCGTTTCCTGAACGAGCGCGTCCGCGGTCAACTGTTTTTGGATCAACTCCGGGACGATTCTCCGCCCGGCCAGGATGTTGACGATACTATAATCCCGGATCCGGACGAACGGATGCCCGACGGCGTAAGTCAACGGGGAGATCTTGTAGAAGGCGACCAGCGGCACTCCGAGCAGGGCGGCTTCGAGGTTGGCCGTCCCGCAGGCGGAAAGAACGATGTCGCTTGAGGCGATGGCCTCGTAAGCGTCCTCCCGCAGAAGGAGGAGGTCGGCTTTCGTACCGGCTACAAGTTGCGGCATACACGACGGGTCGAGATCCGGAGTTTGAATGAGGACGAACTGAGCCCGGCGTTCCGATTTCAGCCGGGCGGCCGCCTCCCGGAGAACGGCGATATGACGACGGATTTCGTTTTTCCGGCTTCCCGGCATCAGGGTGACGAGGGGGAGGGCCGGGTCCAATTTGTACTTGCGGAAAAAATCGGCCCGGGAATAGCGGATCCGGAGGCGTTCGAGAAGGGGATGACCGACGTAACGATGGGGGATTCCGGCCTTGGCGTAGATTTCCTTTTCAAAAGGAAAAATAAGAAGCATTTTCCGGACGACGGCCTTGATCGTCCTCAAGCGCCCCTTCCTCCAGGCCCAGACCGTCGGGCTGATGTAGTAGAGAACCGGGACGCCGATTTTTCTCAGCCGTTTGGCCAGGCGGAGGTTGAAATCGGGGGAGTCGATCAGGACGGCCGCGGCCGGCCGGCGGGTTTTGGCCTCGGCCGAGAGGCGGCGAAAGATTTTCCGAATCCGGGGGATTTCCGTGACGATTTCGGCCAAACCCATCACCGCCAGGTCCTCCATCGGAACGAGGATCTCCACTCCGGCGGCGGTCATGTTCGTCCCTCCGACCCCGAAAAACGAGGCCTTGGGGTAGAGCGACCGGAAAGCCAGGACGACGGCCGCGCCGTAGTTTTCGCCGGATTTTTCCCCGGCGACGATGAGGATCGCCGGGTCGCTCATTTCGTGGGAGCTCCGAACACGATGATTTCCGGCTTCGCTCCGGGTTCCCGGCCGTAATAAAACAACCAGGTGTCGTAGGTCTCATTTTCGTCGTAGATGAAAAAGGATTTTCGGCCGGACGGGGAAACGACGCCGATGATCCGCGGATTGTCGATGGACGAAAGGAACTTCTCCGGCATGACCATCACCTGTTGAAGGGACGTGGTTTCTCCCCCGGCCGCCCCGGCTTCTTCGGCTTCCCCGTCCTGATCCTTATCCGGTATTCGTTTCGGGGTCCGTTCCCCCCGCGAGGGTATCGGCCGGGACGCCGCCGGTGCCGCGGCCTGAGCGGGCAGGAGGATGAGATTCCACTTTCCCCCTTTGGTCATGGGCTCGAGGAAGGCCTTGCGAAGATACCGGTTTTTGATGAGGTCCTCGATCGATTCAGGATAACTGCCGGGGTTTTCCTTGACGAACAGCCGGACGGCTTCGACGTATTGGCGGCCGCGGAACAACAGCTCCTCCTCCTTCTCCCTCCAGGATTGGGTTTCCAGGACCGGCAGGGCGACCATCAGCCCGACCGTGAGGACGGAGATGAGGACCATCAAAACGAGGAGCGTGTAACCGGCTTCCGAACGCCTCACCATGTGTTGTAAGGAGTGCCGTCGAGGAGTGCCTTGGCCTCCGAGGATGAATGGACATCGACGATTCCGAACGTCATCCCGGGTTCGAGTTCTTCGGATTTCGGCTCCTCCCGGACTTCAATCCAATCGGTTCGGGTCGTGAGGGGATCGGCCGGGATTTTTCGGAGATAGCCCTCGTCGACCAGGGTTTGGAGCGAAGCGGGGTATTTTCCCTTGTCCGAGAAATATTGATCGATCAGTTTGCGGAACTGAAAGAGGTCTTCCTTCAGGGCGGATTCCTTGGCTTTTTTGACGGCGTTTTTATATTCGGGCAGGGCCAGCCCGACCAAAATGCCGATCATCGTGAAGACGATGATCATTTCGATCAGCGTGTATCCGCGTTCGCGTCGTCGGGCCAAGAGTTCCTCCTTCACCAGTCGGCGTATTTTGAGCCGTCGAGGGCGGTGCGGCGGCTCTTGGTGTAGATGTCGAATACGTTTTCCCCGCCCCAGTTGGCCGCGTCGGGGGCGTCCTGGTTGGACCGCAGCCCCCAATCCTTGGTCCCGGTCATCGGGTCGACCGGGACCCGGCGGAGGAATTTGATGATTTTTTCCTCGCCGCCGCCCGTGTCGCCTTCGTCTTTGCCCCGGCCTGTCGGTTCGCTTTTGAGTTTCACGCCTTCGACCAGGACCTCCAGCGTCGGGGGATAGCCGTCCGCCTCGTCGCCCTCTTCGACGTCGATTTTCTTCTCGTCGGCCATCTTCTTGTAGGAGTCGATGGCATCGCGGACGAGGCGGAGCGAGCGGCGGAGTTCGGTTTCTTTGTCCCGTTGAATGGAGACCTTGACGAGCGGTATCGCCACGCCGGCCAGAATGGCCAGAATCGCGGCCGTGACCAGCATTTCGGTCAGGGTGAACCCCAGTCGCTGACGCATGATCCTCCCCTCGGCCTGCCTGCCGTCAGGTTGAACGGCGATACGGCGGCCGCTTAATACCGGCCCCGCCCGCCGCCTCTTCCGCCGCGTCCGCGGTCGCGGTCGCGATCGGATCGGGGCGGGTTGGGACGAGGTCCCGGATTGCCGGAGCCGCCCTGCCCCTCGTATCCCTCGGGAGGGACGGCGTCGGGGTTGAGGGCTTTCATACTCAGGCGGATGCGGTTGTCTTCGATCGTCAACACCTTGACCGTGACGACGTCGCCGAGATGCAGGACGTCGCCGACGCTCCGGACGTGGTAGGGCGCGATCTCGGAGACATGCATGAGGCCGACGAGGTTGGGCATAATCTCGACGAAGGCGCCGTACTCCTCGATCCGGACGACTTTTCCGGTGTAGGTCTGGCCGACTTCGGCCTCGGCGGTCAGGTCGAGGATCATCTGCTTGGCCCGCTCGGCGGCTTCCATGTCGACCGAGGCGATGACGACCTTGCCCGTCTCGTCGATGTCGATCTTGGCCTTGGTCATGGCCACGATCTTCTTAATGATCTTTCCGGCCGGTCCGATGACCTCGCCGACTTTTTCGGGATTGATGTAGAGGAAGAGGATCCGGGGCGCGTACGGGGAGATCTCGGCCCGCGGCTGCGGAATCGCTTCCTTCATTTTCGCCAGGACTTTCAACCGGGCGGCCCGGGCTTTCATCAGCGCTTCGCGGCAGATTTCGAGCGGGATGGACTCGATTTTGAGGTCAACCTGGATGGCCGTTATGCCCTTTTCCGACCCGGCGACCTTGAAGTCCATGTCCCCGAAATGGTCCTCGAGCCCGGCGATGTCGGTCAGGACGACGAACCGTTCGCCTTCCTTGACCAGGCCCATGGCGATGCCCGCGGGAATGAACTTCAACGGCGCGCCGGCGTCCAGGAGAGCGAGGACTCCGCCGCAGACCGTGGCCATGGAGGAGGAGCCGTTGGATTCGAGGATGTCCGAGGACTTCTTCTCCCAGGCCGTCCAGCCGTTGGGCGTCCTGAACCGTGCCCAGAGTTACCGTGGCAAGCGCCTGGGTCTCGCCGCGGGTGAATAGGGCCGAACCGTGGGTCCGGGGCAGGAATCCGACATCGATCGTGATCGGCCGGATGTCGTCGAAACTCCGTCCGTCTACCCGGTGTCCCTCGTCGAGGATCATTTTGCGGGCGTATTTTTCATAGATTTTTTCAAAAAGAAGCTTGGCTTCAGCCCGTTCGTCCTCGTTTTCCTCGGGGATCCCGGCGAGCAGCTCTTTTTGAACCGCCTCGACCGCGGCGTCGTGGGCTTTTTTTCCCGGCGTTTGGATCGCCCGATGGAGGGCGGCGCCGATTTTACCTTCGATTTCGGCCAACTTGGCCTCGTTCAACGGCTTGGGCTCGAACGCCCGTTTTTTAACGGCGAGCTTTTTATAGAGATCTTTTTGGGCCTGGATGATCCGGCGGATGGGTTCGAGCGAGGCCTCGATCGCGCCGAGCATCGTTTCCTCGTCGATTTCCTTGGCCCCGGCCTCGATCATGCACACGCCCGCCTCGGTCCCGACGACGAGAAGGTTGAGGGGGCTTGCTTCCAGTTCCTTGCCGGTCGGGTTGATGACGTATTGGCCGTCGATCAGGCCGACTTTGACCGCCCCGAACGGGGTGGTGAAGGGAATTTCCGACATGGTCAGGGCGGCCGAGGCGCCGATCAGGCCCAGAGTGTCGGGTTCGTTTTCGAGGTCGGCCGACAGCAGGAGGGCGACGATCTGGGTTTCGTTGTGATAGCCGTCAGGAAACAGCGAACGGACCGGCCGGTCGATCAGCCGGGAAACGAGAATCTCCCGTTCCGAGGGGCGGCCTTCGCGTTTGAAGAACCCGCCGGGAATTTTGCCCGCGGCGTAGGTGTTCTCGCGGTAATCGACGATAAGGGGGAGGAACGGCTTGTCTTCGCGCGCTTCTTTTTTGGAGGTGGCGGCGACGAACATGACCGTTTCGCCGTAGCGGACGTAGGCCGATCCGTCGGCCTGTTTGCCCATCTTGCCGAGCTCGATGGACAAGGTGCGGTTGTTGATTTCAAGACTTATGGTATGGGACATTTTCGTGGCGTGCCCGTCCGCGCTCATTTGCGCAGCCCGAGTTTTTGAATCAGCTTCTCATAACGGGCGGAATCCTCCCGTTTCAGGTAGATCAGCAGGCGTTTGCGCTGGCTGACGATCTTCATCAGGCCGGTGCGGGAATTGTGGTCTTTTTTGAAGGCGCCCATATGTTTGGTCAGGGCGTTGATCCGTTCACTGAGCAGGGCGACCTGAACTTCGGCCGATCCTGTATCGGTCGGGTGGACCCGGTTGTCAGTGACGATTTTTGTCTTCTTCTCTTTCATCAACACATTATATCTCCTTTATTTTCTTGCGATATCCTAACATAGACGGGGAGAAAAAGAAACTTGGATCCGGTGGGGGGCAGCAGGCGGGCGGACGTCAAGGCCAGCGGGCGTCGCGTCGGGAGAAAGGCGGCTATTTCCCGAGAGCTTTCTTGCGCAGAAGAAGCTGTTTGGCGTAGCGGGAACCGAGGCCGCCCTGGGCAGTGCGGATTTCGTTCAACTTGGCGTCGAGCCCGGCGACGTCCAATTTGTTGATTTTAATTCTTTTGGCAGCTTTTTCGCCTTCGGGCTTGGTTTCTTCAGCCATCGTCGTTGTTCCTTTAAACTTTGAGTCTCAATTTTTTTTCCATCGCAGTATAGCAGAAACCGGAAACGATTGCCAGCGGATATTCTTGAGAAAGAAATCCGGTTCCGATCCGGGCTTCTTCGTCTTGAAAAATGACCATAAAAGGGTACGATGATAAGCGCCGTGAATAGAAAATTGCCCGCCTCCCCGGCCGTTTTGTCCCGGCTCCGCAGGGGACCGCTCCGCGGACAGGGGCGGAGGATCTTTCCGCCAAATTCACCCTGGCCGATTGGGAACTCGGGGCGGCGGACGCGATCCGCTTCGGCCAGGTTTCGGCGATCCGACGGGCCTCCGGTGATTTCTTGGCCGTATACTTTTTATCCGACGCGTTCCGAGCGGGGAACGGGGCAGGGACGAAACCGGCGGCCTTTAACGGGGATTACTTCTTGATCTCGAACTTTGATTCCCAACCCCCCAATACGCTCGGCGGAAATGCCGGAGCTTTTTACCGCGCCCCCAGTTCCGCGCTGGTCGATTTTCAGACCACAGCCGACGGCCGGCGGGCGCTCGTTCTTTCGGCGACCAAGGAATCGGACGGTTATTGCGGCGCCTGGATCCATCTTTTTGAGACCAACGGGGAACCGGAGACCCGGGAATACCTGAACGTGGAGTCTTTTTCCCGCCTGGTCTTCTGGATCAGGGGAGACGTTGCCGGCCCGAAGGCCGTTGTCAAAATCGCCGATTCCGCCTGGTTTCGCCGTGACGACGCCTTATTGGTCGGGCCGATTTCTTCGTATGTGCCGTCTCACCGGATCGAGACCGCCTGGCAGCTCGCTTCGATTCCTCTGTCCAAGCTTCCGCCCAACCTTGACCGGCGGGCCCTGGCCAACCTGGTGATCGAAGTGACCTCCCCGGGGGCTCATCGGATCGAGATCAAAGGCCTGGCCTTGGTCGGAGACGGAAGTGCTCCGCCCTTGACCCCTCCGAAACCCCGCCCGTATTCCAGGGCGACCTGGGTCTGGAATACCGAACAGATTCTGGGTTCGCCGGAAGAACGCGACGCGTTGCTCGCGCATTTGGGCCGCGAGGGGATCGACCTTGTCTATCTCAACCTTCCCTACATATCCGGGGCCATCGCGATCGACGATGCCGAGATGGGGGAAATCCTCGCGAGTCTTCATCAACGGGGAATCAAGGCCCAGGCGTTGTTCGGCGACAAGGAACTCGTCCTTCCCCAAAATCATGCCTTTGTTAAAAACACGATTAAGGACGTCATTGCCTACAACTCCCGGGTCGCGCTTCCGGCAAGATTCTCCGGCGTCCATGTCGACATCGAGCCGTATCTTCTTCGCGGATTCAACGGCCGGCAGCAGGGCGAATTTCTGAATAATTACGTCCTGATTCTTTCCGAGGCCGCGGAACTCGCCCACTCGGCCGGGCTCGAGTTCGGCGCGGACATCCCGTCCTGGTTCGACATGATCAACGAGTATTCGGAGGATGTCCTGACGGCGGCTCTTCGCGGCCGGACAAAGCCGGTGTACGAGCATATCATCGACGTATGCGATCAGGTCACCCTGATGGACTACCGAACGTCCGCCTCCGGGGTCAACGGAGTGATCGCCCTGGCCGTGGGGGAACTGGCCTACGCGGCCAAGCGCGGGAAAAAGGTGTACGTGGGTCTGGAAACCGGACCGATCGAGGACGAGCGGATTTTCACCTTCCGCGGTTCGCCCATGGCCGGCTTCGAATCGTTCCCGAAAGCGCCCTATTTCGCCTGCGTCTCGGGAGCCGGAAACGAGTTAACGATCACGATCGTCGAAGCGGCCAAGGCGGCCGCTTTTCAGAAGGGGCTTCGGGACGAAAAACCGGTCGGCCGGGTCGAATACTGGTGGCCGGTTTATTCCGCGTCGTTTCTCCCCGGAACGTCGATCAGCTTCGCCGCCCTCGGGAGGGAACCGCTCGTCCACGCGGCGGACCAGGCCTCAAGCGAACTTTCGATTTATCCGTCCTTTGCCGGGATCGCCGTCCACGACTACGTCAACCACCGCAAACTTGCAGCTATTCGGTAAGACCGGATTTTTATTCTGTTTGTCCCTTTCCGGGCACCCGTCTTCGGCTATTCCTGACCAGAAATTCTTGCTTATACCCGGAAGGCTTCTCAGGAGAGCCCCACCCGCCCGAAGCGGAGGGGATCCTCGTCAGGGTGCGTAGCGAGGGCGGGATGGGGCGAACTTTGAAGCCGTCAACCGCGTCGAGCTGTTATTCCGGAGACGAGCGTCCCCTCTTCCTTCTGGAAAAAGGTTGGAGATTCCAGTATATTCAGGGAATCGTGTACGTCATTTATTCCGCGGTCATGGCCCTGGCCTTGCTTCTGATTTTGCCGGTTTATTTCGTCCGCCTGCGGATCCGGCAGGGCGAGCCGCTCTATCTCAAGGAACGGCTGGGAATCGTTCTTCCCTCTCCGAAAGGCGGCCGGCCGTTCGTCTGGATCCACGCCGTTTCCGTCGGGGAAGTGCTTTCGCTTCAAAACCTCGTCTGCGTTGTTCGGAAAGCCCACCCCGACTGGGAAATCGGATTTTCCGTCCTGACCAATTCCGGATATGAATTGGCCCGGGACAAGATCCGGGACGTCGACCACCTCTTTTTCATCCCGTTCGATCTGGGTTGGTCCGTCCGCCGGGTCTTCGCCCGGCTTCGTCCGTCGCTCCTAGTGTTGGCGGAATCGGAATACTGGCCGCGCATCTTGAAGGAAGCCGAACGCCGCCGGTGCCCCGTCCTCGTCGTCAACGGCCGCGTTTCCGCCCGCACGTTCGGGCGGATGCGGCGCGTCCGGTCGCTGGCTTCGCGTCTCCTCGGCCGGGTGGCCCGCTTTTTGGTCCAAACGCCGCTCGACCGCGACCGCCTTGAGCAGGTGGGCGTTCCTCCCGCGAAAATCCAAGTGGCCGGCAATCTCAAATGCGAGACGCGATTGCCCGAATTGTCTCCGGCCGAGCTTACGGCGGTCTGGGCGGATCTGGGAATTCCCGAGGGCGCCAAAGTCATCGTGGCCGGAAGCGTCCATCCCGGCGAAGAAGATCTTCTCCTGGAGGCGTTCCGGGCCGCCCGCCGGCGGCGCTCCGAAACGCGGATGATTCTCGCTCCCCGGCATCCGGAAAAATTCGCCGGATTTCCCGCCTCGCGTCCCGACGATGATTTCGTGATTCAGACAAAAACCGCTCTCGATCCGAACCGGAAATGGGACATCCTTATTTTGGACACGATCGGCGAGCTCGCCCGGATTTACGCCGCCGGCGACGTCGCTTTTATCGGCGGGAGCCTCATCCCGTGGGGAGGACAAAATCTTCTGGAACCGGCTTTTTACGGCAAACCGATCATTTTCGGGCCGCATATGCACAATTTCGCCGCCCTGGCCGAAACGTTCGAGCTCGGGGGAGGGGCGAAAACCGTCCGGACTTCGGACGAGATCGCGGCGTTTTTCGCGTTCGACGACCCGGGCGGGATGGAGGAAATGGGCCGGCGGTCGCGGGAGATTCTTCTATCTCTGCAGGGAGCGACGGAACGGGCGCTCGGCGCCATGGAATCGATAGTGGTTGGACAAAATGTCTAACGGGCGCCGGCCCATCGCGGCCATCTTTTTAATCTTTGTGTTGGCCTCGGGAGCGACGTTCGCACCTGCCGCGAACAATCCATCAACGACGAATCCCGATTGGCGGTTGAACGGGGATTACCTCCGAAAAATTCCTTCCGATCTTGTGACGGCCTGGACCGCTCCGGTCCGGTGGGACGGAAACGACTTTTTAAAGTTGGCCGCGTTCGCCGGGGCGACGGGGCTTCTGTTCGTCTTCGACCGCGAAATCTATGATTGGATTCAGGGCCATAAAACGACCGCTTCGATCGACGCATCCCGGGTCATATCGAAATTCGGAAACGGCGGATATCTCGCCGGGTTTCTGGCGGTCCTTTACGGCGGAGGAGAAATCTTTGATTCCCGTCCCCTTCGAAAGACCGCCCTGTTGGGATTGGAAAGTTTCGTCGCCGCCTCGGCCGTGATCTTCGTGTTCAAAATCGTCGCCGGGAGGGCCCGGCCGTACGCGGGAGAGGGGCCGGACTCGTTCCATCCGTTCTCCTTCAAGGGACGCTACATCTCGTTCGCCTCGGGCGATGCGGCGGGCGCTTTCGCCATCGCCACGACAATCGCCGAACGATCGGATTCCTTCTGGGTCGACGCCCTGGCCTACACCGCGGCCGGTCTGGCCGCCTTTTACCGGGTGCATGACCGGAAGCATTGGCCGTCGGATGTGTTTGCCGGTTCGGCGATCGGGTATTTCACGGCCCGGGCGATCAACGCCCTGAACAAGGACGGCGACGGCGTCCAGGTCTCCTTTCAGGCAGGCCCAGACAGTCGCTCGGTCACGTTGTCGTTCGCTTTTTAATTCGGGGACACAATACCAATTACCCTAACCTATCGGGCCGGAAAGTTTCTAATAATTAGGTAATTGGTATTGTGTCCCCGAATTTTATTAAAATGAATCCTCCTGGTTCGAAGTGGAGGAATACAGAATGGCCGATCGGAGAATGCGCCGGTTTTTCGGGTCGGCGACGTCCGGGGCAGCGGCGGCGGTTTTGCTTTTTGCCGTTCCGTCCCTCGTCCGGCCCGAAGTTCCGGCCGTTCAAACGATTCTCATCCCCGGGGTCGCCCTGGAGTTATCGTTCCGGGCGCTTCAGCCGGGAGAAGTCATCCTGGTGAAGCGGCGGGAGGACCCGTCGGTCCGCCGGATCGACCTTCGGTTGCGCACCCAGACCCGAAGGGTCGAATTTGACGGAAAAAGCCGGACGGTTCTTCTGGGGATCGACGTCGCGGCCAGGCCCCAGTCCTATTTCATGGAAATCACGACCGAACGGCGCGACGGATCGAAGGAAAACGTCTTCCGAAAACTCACGGTCGGGCCGAAGGAATTTCCCGAAACGAACCTCACCGTCGCGCCCGGCATGGCGAAAGCGCCCCCGGAGGAGGCCGAGCGGATCAAACGCGAGGCCGCCCTGGTCGCCTCTGTTTTAGGCGCCGTTTCGCCCGAGTGGCTGGGGGAGGGCCCGTTCGTTTCGCCGCTTCCGGAAGGGGAGCCGTTTCCCAACTTCGGCCAGCGCCGGCTCTATAACAACGAGGTCGCTTCCACGCATATGGGCGTCGACATCTCCGCGCCCGAAGGAACACCGGTCCGGGCCGACAACGCGGGCCGAGTCGTCCTCGCCTCCGACCTCTATTATTCCGGAATGACCATCATCATCGATCACGGCCTCGGCGTCTTCACGTTTTACGGACATTTTTCGAAAATCCTGGTCAAGAGGGGAGACCTGGTGAAGAAGGGAGATTTAATTGCCGAGGTCGGTCATACGGGCCGCTCGACCGGCCCTCATCTTCATTGGAGTGTGCGGATTCTCGACAGCCGGGTCGATCCCTTCAGCCTGGCCGCCCTGCCGCTCGAATGACCGGATTTTCCGGCGGCCCCCGGTTTGGAAGGAGGTTATGGCGTCCTCTTTGCCTTCAACCGTGACCGGAATATTTCGAATTTTTCGGCCATGTTTTCTTTTTCGGACCAGCGCCGGATTTCGTCGAGATCGAATCGTTTCGCTCGGCAAACCAGCAGAGCCTGCTCCAGGGATTGTCGGTCATTCCAGTGATAAAAGGCCGCCAGCCTGTCTTTGATGCAATCCGTCGGTGACAACAGTTTCAACCGGCGTCCCCGTTTGCCGAGGATCGAAATTTCCTTGAGGGGCTCTTCTCCGAGGGAGGGAGGCGGGGGAAGGAATTCGATAAAAAACGGAGTGTCTTTATGCCTGAAATGCCCGCTTTCCAGACGAAATCCGATCGCTTCCATTGTCGCCCGCAGCGTCGGTTTCTTTTCAGATGAAATCAACACGAAATCAAGGTCGAGAGAGAGATATTTGTTTTTTGTGTAGATGGAAACACACGCTCCTCCCGTAAGGACGGCTTCGATCCCGTTCCGGGTCAGGTGATCCGAGACGGAAATCGCCAGTTCTTCCAGGGAGACGCCCTTGAAACCCATCGTTTTCATATCGGCTTGTTTGTCCGCCGCGGCCGGAGTCGAACGTCCGAGATCCGGGATTTTTCGTTTTCAGGATAGAAAGACAAGGCTTTTTCGAGAAGGGCGACGATCTCCTTTTTGAACGGATATCGCGGATTGATTCCGAAGAGGCGGACTCTCCCTTTGAGTTTGCTGTAAAGGATGGCGCCTTTTTCCAAGTTGAGCAGCTGGTTTTGAACGGCGTTAATATGGAATCCGAATGCTTTCGCGATTTCCCGGGGATAGGATTCCCCGTTGACGCAGATGTAGAGGAGGGCTTTTTCCTTGATTTCCGAATCCAACAACGGTTCCAGCATCGGCGGACCTCGCTGACCAAAGGTATTGGTCATATGACCAACGGCATTGGTTATATCATCCTCCCGGGAAAATAGCAATTGCCGGCCTGATTTTCTTTTTGGCCGCCTGGCCAAACCGCCGGCCGCGAAGACGCCGCGGGCGCTGTTGCCGGAAGAAACCGTCGTCCCGAAGCCGCTCAAAACGGTGGCAGGGATTCGAGGGCGACGACTTGGTTGCGACAATCGACCTTGGAAAGAGAACGAAAATCCGGGAAGTCGAAGCCGGATTTGTTCAGGATTCGGGAAGCTGGATTTTCCTCCCCCGGTCGTCGGTGGAAATCGCCGTTTCCGACGACGGAAAGGATTTCCGGACCGTCCGGACCGAGGCCGTTCCGGTCCATGATGAGGAAGGCGGAGTTCTGGCCCAAACCGTCCGGCTGAAGACAGAAAAAGTCCGGGCCCGGTTTATCCGGGTGACGGCGGTTTCGATCCATACCTGCCCTGAAGACCATTCCTCTGCGGGCCAAAAGGCCTGGCTGTTTGCCGATGAGATCGTCGTCCGCTGATCGTCTGCGGCCGGTCCTTGGTCAGATCAGGAACTTCTTGATCTTCGGATCGTCCCGGACCTTCTCGAACTTGTTGTCCTCCAGGATCCTCCGCCAATCCGTGAAGCCGGCCTTCCGGGCTTTTTCCAGATAGCTGACCGTTTTGTCGACGTCGCCGGTCAAAGCATAGGCCTTCGCAAACGCGAAGTAGGCCTCCTTCATATCAAAAGTCACGGAAGCGAACGTGGAATGGAACTCCTGGTGCTTCTCCAGGTAATCGGGGTTCAGGGCAATCCCCCGGGAGAGATAAACGGAACCTTCGTCTCTCCTCCCCAGGTTGGACAGGAGCATCCCCAAGCAATAGTTGGCCGAGATCATATCGGGCGATAAAGAAAGCGCCTTCTTGTACATTTCTTCGGCCTTGTCGAACTGCAGCTTCATGGAGTAGACCCCGCCCATGTTGTTGTAGGCCGCGGCGAAGGAGGGGTCCAGTTCGGCCGCCTTCTGGAATTCCATCAGGGCCGGATCATAGTCCATCTGCTGAAAACGGCAGAGGCCCAGGTAATTGTGAACTCTGACGGAGTTCGGATTGAGCGATTCGGCCGCCTGGAGTTCCGCCGCGGCTTTCCGGTATTCCTTTACCACCAGCAGGGCGAGACCTTGTCGCAGGTGAAGCTCGAAGACTTCCGGCCCCGGCTTTATCGGCCTGGACGAAGCCCCCCGATGCGCGGCGCACCCGGCCAGCCAGAGCGCCAGAAAGGAACAAACGAAAAATGTCCTTATTTTCATCCGAGATCCCCTAATCGACCTTGATATACTCTCTAAATCAATATAGGCGCGGCTGGCCTTGAAGTCAACTCGTTGGAATAATGATGGAGCGGGGCGTTCCCCTAATCTATAACAAAAGTGTAGGAATACTTGACCATGATCGCCCGGCCGCCGTAAGGCGGACGCTCGGGACTATAGCGGAGCCGGTTTGTATTCAATCCCTCGTTGACGACGAGATAGAGGTCGTTGCCTTCCCGCGGATTGAAACGGAGCCTGAGGTTGGCCGTCACTTCGTCGGCGGCGCTGTCGTATTGAACGAAGGCCGCGGCCGAGAACTTCGTGCTCAGGGTGGCCGTCAATCGGACCTGGGCGATCTGTGCGGTCAGGAATTGATGACGCGCGGAAAACTCCGCGCGGTTGAATTGGTAATAACCGCTCAGGTTGAAGTTGGGAGATATGCCCCAGGACGGTTTGATCCCGACCGTCGCCCGCCGGCCGTCATAGAAGGAGCCAACGTCGAAGTCGACCGTGGCGTAAAGAAGATTTCCGAACGGCGTTTGGATATAACCCTTGAGTCCGCAGAAGGAATATTCCCCCGGCGGGACGAAGACTTTGTCGAAAAAGGAGATTTCCTCCCGAACGCTTTCCTTGTACAGTTTGAAGGCGAACTCGCCGTTCCATCCGGATCGGGCCAGGAACCCCCAGCCGGGCCCTATTTCAGCCGATTCCAGAAATTGGGAGACACAATACCCGTTTCCTAATTCGATGTGCCTTGATATTTTCCGGAAATTCGGAAATAGGTATTGTGTCTCCGATTTTTTAGATGTACTTCCGGAACCGGAGGATGGATAGGGTGAACGTGATCGTCCCCAGCACGACGAGGGCGATCAATGCGTCGGCCAGGTTCGCCAATCCCGATCCCTTGAGAAAGAGCCCGCGCACGATTTCCAGAAAGTAGGTCAGCGGAATGAACTTGGAGATTGTCTGGAACATGGCGGGCATCGAGTCGATCGGAAAGACAAATCCCGATAAATAAATGAAGGGCATCATGATGACGAACATGACGATCATCATAGCCCGCTGCTGGGTCCGGGAGATGGTGGAGACGAACAGGCCGAGGCCGAGCGTGTTGAAGAGAAAAAGCAGGGCTCCGAGAAACAAGATCCAAACTTGACCCCGGAACGGGACTCCGAACCAGAAGACCGCCACCAGCGAGACGAGGGCCACCTCGACGAGGCCGATGACGAGGTAGGGGAGGAGTTTACCGGCGAGCACCGGGAGCTTGCCGATCGGCGTCACCACGAGCATCTCGATGGTCCCCGTCTCCTTTTCCCGCACAAGGGCCATCGCCGTCAGCATGATGGAGATGATCATGAGAATGAGGCCGGAGAGCGCGGGCACCATGAAGAACTTGGTTTTCAGTTCCGGGTTGTACCAGACTCTCGGCCGAAGTTCGACGCCGGGGACCGAGGCGATTCCGGCGGCGGCCATGCGTTCGACGAGGATTGCGGCCGAATACCGGGCCGTGACCTGGACGGCCCAGGCGTAGCCGTTCACGCCGTAGTTGGTGTCGGAGCCGTTGACGATGATTTGGACTTTCGTCCCTTCGTTGCGCCGGAGCTTCTCCCCGAATTCTTCGGGGATGACGAGGCCCAGCTGCGCCCGGCCGCGGTCCAGCGCCGGGTCCAGCTCCGCGTCGGAAAGTATGTTCAGAGCGCGGACGAAGTATCCGCCGCCGAAAAAGCCGCGGAGGAAATTGGCGCTTTCCTCCGACCGGTCGTGGTCGCTGACCGCGACGGGAATGTCGGCGATGTCGAAATTGGCCGCGTAGCCGAGAATCAGCAACTGGATGACCGGGGCGATAAAAAGGATCGGGAACATCTTTTTATCGCGCCGCAATTGGAGCAGCTCTTTGCGGATCATTCGTTTGAGCATGTTCTCCCTCACACCAGCCGGGTCTTTTTCAGCCGAGCCGCCGCGGCCAGAAGGGTGAATCCCGAAAAGATCGCCAGGGCCGCCAGGTCGCCGAATCCCGCCCCAAACCCGGCCCCGCGCATCATGATGCCGCGCAGCAAGTGAACGAAATACCTGGCCGGAACGACGAACGTAACGGCCTGAATCACCCGCGGCATTCCGGAAATCGGAAAGACGAAGTCCGAAAGGAGGAGCGCCGGGAGGATGCTCGACAGGGCGGCTACGAAATAAGCCACCTGCTGGGAGCTGGTCACCGTCGAGATGAGGATCCCCTGGCCGAGCGCCGCCAGCAGAAACAGGAGCGAAGCGAGGGCTAACAGCGGAATCGATCCCTTGATTGTGACGCCGAACGCGAAACGGCCGGCGATGAGAATAATCACGGTGCTTACGGCCGAGATCCCGAGGTAGGGAAGGGTCTTGCCGACGATGACGGTCCCGGCGTTGAGCGGTGAAACAAGGAGCTGCTCCATCGTGCCGCGTTCCCGTTCCCGGACCACCGAGAGCGAGGTCGAGATGGTCCCCGTGATCATGAAGATAAAGACGATGAGGCCGGCGATCAGGTACAAGGTGGACTTCAATTCGGGGTTGTACCAGATCCGTCCTTCGGGGGTGACGGGGACGACGACTCGTTTTCCCGTCCGGACGGCCCATTCGCCGATCATCCGCTGACTGAACGCAGTCGTGTAGGCCTGAAGATAACCCTGGGCGATGCCCGCTTTGCGTCCGTCCGAACCGTCGATGAGTCCCTGGACTGCCGCGGTTCCGCCCTGTTCGAGCGTTTCGGAAAATCCGCGCGGGATGACCAATGCGACCAATACGGAACCGTCGTCGAGGGCCGTGTCGATCTCGCCCCGGGAGGAAAACACCGTTTCCAGTCGGAAGGACTCGCCGCTTGTCAACATCTGAACGAACGCTCGCGACGGATCCGTGGCGTCTTCGTCGAGCACACCGAGCCGCACGTTTCGGACGTCGAAGGAAAGGACATAACCGAAAAACAGAAGGAGAATCGTCGGGAAAAAGACCAGCATGAACAGGATCAGGGGATCGCGCCGGATCTGGATGAACTCTTTTTTCACGACGGCCCCGAGGTTCATGATTTTTTCCCGGTGATGTGAAGAAAGACATCCTCGAGGGTGGGGGGGATCGGCGTGTACCCGGCTAAGCCGGCGAGACCGCCGAAAACCGTCTTCGGATCGGCCGCCGCGCCGGCCGTCACATGGAGCGTTTCGCCGAAGAGCGCGGCTGAACGGATGTCCGGAAGCGCCCGGACCGCCGGCAACAACCCGGCCGGGTCGGCCGCCCGCAGTTCATAGATGGTCCAGTCCGCGAGCAGGCCTTTCAATCCGGCCGGCGTGTCCTCGGCCGCCAGCTCCCCGTCGGCGATAAAAGCGACCCGGTGGCAGTATTCCGCCTCGTCGAGAAAATGGGTTGTGACAAAAACGGTCGTTCCCGCCGCGGAGAAGGAATAGATGAGATCCCAGAACGCGCGCCGCTGGATCGGGTCGACCCCGGCGGTCGGTTCGTCTAAAAAGATAACGGCCGGTTCGTGGACGACGGCGCAGGCCAGGGCGAGCCGTTGTTGATATCCGCGCGGCAGGTCGGCCGCGAAGCGATCGGCGTGGGCGGAAAGCTCCAGGAGGTCAAAGATTTCGGTCCGCCGCTTTTCCAGCCGGTCGGTCGGGAGACCGTAGATGCCTCCGAAAAAGTCGATGTTTTCGGCTGCGGTCAGGTCCCCGTACAGGGCGAACTTCTGGCACATATAGCCGATGCGGCGCTTCACGCCCTCGGGGTCGGCCGCCACGTCGATTCCGGCGACGTTCGCCTTTCCGCCGTCGGGAGGAAGCAGGCCGCAGAGCATCTTGATCGTCGTCGTTTTTCCCGCGCCGTTGGCCCCGATGAACCCGAAAATCTCGCCCCTACGCACGACGAGATCGATCGCTTTCACGGCCCGGAAATTGCCGAAGCGTTTTTCGAGCTTGTGGACCTCGATAGAGAACGGCGCCGCGTTCATGCCGCTTCCCCGCGTTTTTCGGCCAGCAGCCGGATGAACACGTCTTCGAGCGTCGGCCGAACGGCCCGGAACGCCGAGACCCGCACCGCCTTTTCCAGGGCCGCCCGGAGGGCCTGTTCGTCCGCCCCGGCGGACAGCTCGGCGTGGATTTTATCCCCGAAGACGTGAACGGAAACCACGCCTGCCGCGCGCCGGGCGATCGTCCGCGCCACCTGGACGGGATCACAGACGACCTCGAATATTCGTCCCGAAACATGCTCTTTCGCGCCGGCCGGGGTTTCGCAGGCGATGACCCGGCCGCCCTCCATGAAAGCGACGCGGCGGCAACGCTCCGCTTCGTCGAGGTAGGGGGTCGAGATGACGATCGTGACGCCGTCCGCCGATACTTCGGCCAGGATGTTCCAGAAATCGCGCCGGCCCACGGGATCGACGCCGTTGGTCGGCTCGTCGAGGAAAAGGATTTCCGGGGTGTGGATGAGCGTGCAGGCCAGGGCCAGCTTCTGCTTCATCCCGCCGGAGAGGGCCCCGGCCAGACGGTTTTTAAACCGGTTAAGATCCATATATTCGAGGAGCTCGGTTTTGCGAGCAGCGTATCCTTTCAGACCGTGGATTTCGGCGAAAAAATCCATGTTCTCCCCCACGCTGAGATCGCCGTAGAGCGAAAAGCGTTGGGAGAGATACCCGATCTTGCGGATGAGCCGCATTTTCTCCTTGACGGTGTCGTGCCCGAGAACGCGACAGGACCCGGAATCCGGGGGGAGAAGGCCGCAGAAGATGCGGATGAGGGTCGTTTTTCCGGCGCCGTCCGGCCCAACGAGGCCGAAGATTTCCCCTTTCGCGACGTCCAGGTCAACGCCCCGGAGCGCGGCCGTCTTCCCGAAGGAAAAGCGGAGACCGGACGCCCGGAGAACCGTCGTTTCGGCCATGCCGTTTTCGCTCCGTCAGCGCGCCGCCGGTTTTCCGGCCGGCCGGGTCAAAACGACATCGACCGGCATTCCGGGCTTGAATATCCCGTCGGCGTTTTTTGCAGTCAATTCGATCCGGTAAACCGTTTTCACCCGTTCCTCCCGGGTCTGGATCGTCTTGGGCGTGAACTCGGCTTCGTCGGCGATGCGCGAGACCGTCGCCGCGAAGATCTTCCCGGGGAAGGAATCCGCCCGCAGGCGCGCGGACGTCCCTAGCGAGACGAATCCCAGGTCGCGTTCCGAGACGAAGGCCGTGATCTTCACTGTTTCGAGGTCGGCGATGGTCGCCAGCGTGCTCCCCGGAGCGACGACTTCGCCCGGTTCGGCCAGCCGGTGGAGGACGGTTCCGTCGCGGGGGGCGACGATCAGGCAATCGCCGATTTTTTTCTTTAAAATATCCGCCGCGGCCGCGGCCTGGTCGCAGGCGGCCTGGACGGTCTCTATTTCCTCTTTCCGGGCGCCGGTTTGCGCTTTTTCGTATTGCTTTTTCGCCTGTTCGAGTTGGCTTTTCGCCCGTTCGCTCTGAACGGCGATGTCGTCCAGGTCCTTGGAGCTGATCGATCCTTCCTTGTAAAGTCGTTCGAGCCGCAGGCGCTCGCGCTCGAACTTGTCGGCCGCTATTTCGGCCTGGGTCACCTGTTCTTTGGCCGAGGCCAGATCCTCGCTCCGAACCCCTTTCTTGATGAGGGCCAATTGCGTCTCGGCGGCCCGGACCGCCGTTTCGGCCTGCTTCAATTGAAGCTCGAGGTCGGCCGGGTCGATCCGGGCGACGACTTCGCCGGCCTTCACCTTGGCCCCCTCGACGGCGTCGACCTCGAGCAGGCGCCCGCCGACGAGCGGGGAGATGCGCACCGGGTCGCTTTCAACGGAACCGGTCAGGATGATTTCGCTTTTATCGTTCCGGCCGCAGGCGGAGAGGGCGATTAAAAGACCGAGACTGAGCCACCGTTTCATGACGCACCTCCCGGCCGACGTTCGCTGTTGACAATGCCGTGGAAGAAGATGCCGAAAATTTGTTCGGCGAGCTCCGTAGGTTTCAAATTGAGTTCCATCATCATCGCCGGGTTGGCGATGCGGTTGATGATTTGGATAAATATCCGGAGAAAGAGGTCCACGTTGAGGTCCGGCCGAACTTCCCCCGTCCGCTTCCCCTTCTCCAGGACCTCCTTGACATGTGAGATGGCTTTGAGGCGCTGTTCTTCCACTTCGCGCCAGATCTCCGGCATCATTCGCATGTCGCCCACCATCGGCTCGGATATGTCGGCCGACAGGCCGTGAAAAACTCCGATGACGCCGGCGATGAATTCGGCGATCGTGTCGCTTCGTTCCGTCACCGTCCGGATCTTCTCCAGGTTCGGTTTCATGATGGCCCGAACGACCGCCCGGACAAGGTCTTTTTTTGACGGAAAGAGGGTATAAAGCGTTTTCTTACTCATCCGCAGGTTTGCGGCGATCTCGTCCATCGTGATCCGCCGGAACCCGAACTGAAAAAAAAGACGTTTTGCCTCGGCGACGACCAAGTCTCGCGTGTTTTTCGTCATAAGCCCTCCGAAACGATGGAAACTAAAAAATCATTTCTAGTTTTCTTTATACCCCGTCGTTTCAGGGTTGTCAAGGGAAAGAAATCGATTTTTCCTTTTACATCATTTATTTAGAATAAAATTGCCGACAGGCATATTAGACGTTCCTGTTTCAAACCTGATGGATGTTTCGATGAAGGAGGTCAATCTCCTTCTTGAAGGCGTCGGGCGGCCGGCCGGACACAAGGTTTGAATCGTTACTTTTTTTTGACCACGCGCTTCCGGACGGCGTCGGTGTCCTTTTTCTGCCTCTCTTTGAGTTGGGCTTTCTCCGCCTCGTGTGCCTTCTCTAGTTCCTGGACCTGGGCGTCCCGGTCTTTTTTCAGTTTTTCCTTTTCAGCCTGCTCCTTCTCCTTGAAACGTCGGTCCAAGTCGCGGATTTCTTCAGACTGCGTCCGTTGGAGGATCTTCTGCTCTTCGTCATGGTGTTCGCGGAGGACCGACTCTTCGTCGCCTGCCTCTCGCGGCGTCGCCGGCTCGTAGATTCGGCCTCGGGTTAATGTTTCGTCGGCCGCGTCCTGTTCGATGAACTCTTTCGGTGTGGCCATCTCGTTCGCTTTCACCGTCGGCCGGTAGAGAATCGCTTCGCCGGCGCCGATGCGATCGGGGCCGGGCCGGTCGGTTTCGCGGAGGTCGTAGGTGCCGAGGTTCTCGCGGGTGACCCGCCGAACGACATCGGGGTCAAAGCCTTCGTTGAAAACGCGATCGCCGCGGACGCCGATGTTCTGGCGGAGCTCCGACATCCGGATGATCGTCCGGTTTCTTTCAAACGGAAGGACATAGGAATAGAGCCCCGATCGAAGGAAATAGGGGCCCTCGACAAAGATCCAGAAATCATCGGGGATGTCGAACGGTCCGTCGAAGCCGTAACCCGATCGCCACCCGACTCCGGGTGGCAGGGGTGCCCAGCCGAAATAGAGGTCGTTCGAGCGCCAGACAACCCAGGCCGGAGCCCAGACCGTGCCGGGAACCCAGAACCAACCGATCCGGTCGTCGAAGCCCCAGCGGCCATAGTGGAAGACCGCCCAGCCCCAATTAAAGTCAGAAATCCAGGTCCAGCCATAGTTCGACCAGATCCAGTGGCCGTGGGTATAGGGTCGCCACCGATAGCCCATATTCCTCGGGATCCAGACATAGCCGTACGGCCGATAACGGATCCATGTTCCGTAGGGGGCGAGATATTCATAGATATCCCCAAAATCCCAGTTGGAATTATAGCGTTGAATGTTCCTGTCGTAGGGGTCGCGCCGCGGATATACCCTGTCGCGTTCGCCGATTGTGCTGAAACAACTCGCGAATAAAAGCACGATCAGAGCGATTGCCCATGGCCATTTTTTCATCTCGGTTCTCCTTCTATTCATATTATATGCGAATTTCAGGCCAAGTGTCGAAAGGCGTTTTGATCCCTGAAGCGAAACATCGGGGACGTGAAAATTGACCTCCCGGGAGGACACGTTGGCGTTTTTGAACAGGTGATCGAATACGTAAAAATCCATTCGTTGCCTCGGCCGACGGAAGGTTGATCCTGAACATCTCCGTAAAAATAGCAAAGGAGGCAAAGGTGGATTAACGCCGGCCGAACGGCCGGAAACAGCGATTGAATAGGCAATTCATCAGGTCGGTTGTCGCGGCCGGGCCGAAATGGTATCCTCTTTCGACTCATGAACCCGAGAAACGACCCGACGACGCTTTCCCCCCGGACGGCCCTGAAATATTGGCTTCCGTTGGAGGCGACCTGGCTGATGATGGCCTTCGAAGGCCCCTTCCTGGCCGCGATCATCGCCCGTTTGGCGGACCCGAAAATCAACCTGGCCGCCTTCGGTGTGGCCACTTCGCTCGCTTGGATCGTCGAATCGCCCATCGTTATGATGTTGTCGGCCTCCAACGCCCTCGTCCGGGATAAAATCGCCTACCGGCGCCTGCGCCGATTTTCCTACGCCCTGAACGCGTCCGTGACCGCCGTCATGGCAATCCTTATCCTCCCGCCGGTCTTCCGGCTGATCGCCCGCGGGGTGATCGGTCTTCCGGAAGACATCGCCCGGCTGTCCGGCCAGACGATGATGTTATTATTTCTCTGGCCGGGCGCGATCGGATTCCGGCGTTTCTACCAGGGCATTTTGATCCGCCAGGGAAAACCCCACGCCGTCGCCTGGGGCACGATGGTCCGTCTTTCGACGATGGCCTTAACAGGAATGATCCTGGCTGTTATTTTTCATCTTCCGGGAGCGTTGGTCGGGGGCGGCGCTCTGGGGATCGGGGTCATCGCCGAGGCGGCCGCCAGCCGGTTCATGGCCCGCAAGTCGGTTCATGCCCTCCTTGCCCAAAGCGACGACGCTTGCGATTTCGGCCGGTCGCTGACGCTCGAAAAGGTCGTCCGGTTTTACGTTCCCTTGGCTCTGACATCGTTCCTCTCGTTTTTCGTTTATCCCCTGACGTCGTTTTTCCTCGGCCGAAGCCGGATGCCGATCGAGTCGCTGGCCGTCATGCCGGTCGTAATGGGCCTGGCTTTTCTTTTCCGGACCGGCGGCATCGCCGGCCAGGAAGTGGTGATCGCCCTTCAAGGGGACCGTTCCGAGAACGCCGGCCTGTTGCGCCGGTTGACCACGGGGATCGGGCTCGCGGGAACGCTGGGGATGGCCGCGTTGATGTTTTCGCCGCTGGCCCCGGTCTGGCTGCGGACGATCTCCGGGCTTTCTCCGGAGTTGGCCGATTTCGCCGTGCTTCCCGGCCGCCTTCTCGTCCTCCTGCCGCTCTTAGAGGCGATTCTCGGTTACCAGCGCGGAGCCCTCGTCCGGTCCCATGACACGAATCCGATCGCCGCGGCCGTCGTCGTCCAGATCGGGGTGATCGTTGCGATCTTCTGGCTGACCGTCATCCCGTTGGGGATGATTGGCGCGGTCGCCGCCGGGATCGCCCAAACCGCCGGCTACCTGGCCGGCAACGGCACCCTGGCCGTCTTCTCCAAACGCGGCCGAACTTGATTCAGCCTCGCCCCGCCGGCCGCCCCGACTCGTGAATGAGCCGGATTACTTCAAATACTCGGCGAACCACTCCCAAACCGTCTTGTACCACAATTCCGAATCCTGCGGCTTCAGGATGAAATGGTCCTCGTCGGGAAAATAGAGGAACTTGGACGGGACGTTCATCCGCTGCAGCGACGTGTACATCTGAAGCCCCTGTTCCAGCGGAACCCTGAAGTCTTTAGCTCCGTGGATGACGAGGCAGGGAGTCTTGAAGTTTTGGACGAAACTCGATGGCGACCACTTCGTGTATTGTTCGGGGCTCGTCCAAGGCGTGCCTTCGTATTCCCATTCGGGAAACCACAGCTCTTCCGTCGCGCCGTACATCGAACGCAGGTCGAACACGCCCGAGTGGGCGACGAGGCAATTGAAGATTTTTTCCGGGCGGCCCTCGATCCAATCGACCATGTAGCCGCCGTAGGAGCCGCCGGCCGCGGCGGTCCGCGTCATGTCGATGAACGGATATTGGCCGTGGAGATACCCCAGGCCCTTGACGATGTCGGTGTAGGGCTTTCCGCCCCAATCGCTGCTGATCGAGTCGGTGAAAACTTGGCCGTATCCCGTGCTGCCGTGGAAGTTGATCATGGCCACGACGTAGCCGGGGGAGGCGAAAAGCTGGGCGTTCCAGCGAAAATGGAATTCGTCGGTCCAGGCGCCCTGCGGCCCGCCGTGGATCAACATCACCAGGGGATATTTTCTGGAGGCGTCGAAGGCGGGGGGCTTGAGAAGCCAGCCGTGAATGGGTTCATCGTTGGCGCCGAGAAAGGTGATCTCCTCGGCCGGGTTCATGTCCAGGCCGGCCAGGAGTTCCTTGTTGACGTCGGTGATCGGTTCCATTTTTTTCGCGGCCAGGTCGAACGTGTAAATGTCCGTCGGATGATTCATCGCCTGTTTAGCGAAGACGAGCGTTTTTCCATCGGGGGTCAGGCCGAGGCCGGACAGGTTGTGCCCTTCGAGGATCCGTTCGACCTTGCGGCCGTCGACCGTGACCCGGAAAACGGCCGTCCGGCCCCAGTCCTCGCAGACAAAGTAAAGGGCCGCCGCGTCTCCGGTCCAGATCATCCCGCCGACCGATCGGTCCAGGGTTTCTGTTAGATTGACCGTCGTCCCCGTTGTCCGGTCGAGGATCATGAGGCTTTGTTTATCCGCCTCGAATCCCGGCCGGGCCATGGCGAGGTAGGCCAGATAACGGCCGTCGGGGGAGTAGACCGGCGAATGGTCGTTGGCCTTGTTCACGGTGACTTGCTTGATTTCTCCGCCCGTGACCGGGACGAGAAAGATGTCGTTGTTGGTCCCCAGCCCTTTTTTGAATTCGGGGTCGATGTTGCGGACGAAGGCGATTTCCGTCCCGTCGGGGGAAAAGGCGTAATCCTGGTTTCCGCCGAGGGCGATCGGCGGGGTGTCGAAATCGCCGGGCGTGACGTCGACGGGAGCGCCGCCGGAGGCGGGAACGACGAACACGTGGCTCCGCGTCCCGTCGCTCCAGGCGTTCCAGTGCCGGATAAGGAGCGTGTCGAAAAGGCGCGCCTTGACCTTGCTCGCTTCCGCCGCTTCGCTTTTGGCCTTGTTGGCCGCGTCGTCGGCCGCGTCGGGATAAACCGACGAGGCGAACGCCAGATATTTGCCGTTGGGCGACCAGATAACCCCGGACGCGCCGGTGGAAAGGTTCGTGAGTTGGACCGGTTCGCCTCCCTCGGGGGCGACCGTCCAGATTTGCGGAGTTCCCCCACGGGAAGAAATAAAGGCGATCCGTCTCCCGTCGGGAGACCAACGGGGGGTGCTGTCGGAGGCCGGGCTCGAAGCCAATAAGCGCGGTTCGCCGCCGGTGACGGGCACGATCCAGATGTCGCTGTTACCCTTGTTCGCTTCCTTGTCCATGACCGTGACCGTGTAGGCGATCCATTCCCCCGAGGGGGAGAGATGAGGATCGGCGAGGCGTTTGACTTTGATGAAATCGTCAAACGACAACGGCTTCAGGTTTTGAGCCGGGAGGGTCGCGAGCGAAAACCCGGCGACCAGAAGAATGGCGAGGGTGCGTTTTTTCACGGATAGGCCTCCTTCATTTCAAAGTAAACGTAAGCCGAAATTATATTCCATTATTCCATTTTTTTCCCGTCCTTTCGACTCAAAGGACGGAAAAGGGAGCCGGGTCCGGCAGGAGGGAAGGGTTGCCTCAAGGGATTGCTGTCGTCGTCGGGTTGACGCGGGTCGATCCGGCTTCCTACAACGGCTGCTCCATGACCTCGGGCTGTTGGGGCGCCGAGGACGATGTCGACCGGATCGTGCGCCTGGTGTCCCCGCTCCGATTCCTGATCATGAGCCTGAAAACGGTCAATGCGACGGCGGAAGCCGTCCTGGATCATTTGAGACATGCGGCCCGGATGACGCGGCCGGGGGATTTGTTTTTTTTCTATTTCGCCGGACACGGCCGGCAACGCCCCGACTCGGGCGGCGACGAGGATGACGGGTTCGACGAACTGCTGCTGGCCTACGATCGTCCTCTCGCCGATGACGAACTTGACGAGCGCTGGCGGGAATTTCCCGAAGGCGTCCGGATACTGGTGATCAGCGATTCTTGCCATTCCGGCACGAATTTCAAATTTCCCGGCGGCTGGAAGCGAGCCCTCGTTCGGCCGACTTCCGCTCCGCGCCCGTTTCTCCCTCCGATGAAAGCGTCCCTGATTCATATCGGGGCGGCCCGGGACGAGGAACTGGCCTCGGCGTATCGCGGCGGCGGAGCGTTCACGATCGCTCTTTGCGAGGAACGTCCGCTGAATTTTCAGGGCGGGTACCGGGACCTTGTTCGCGCCGTTTCTTCGAAACTCCCAGCCCAGCATCCCCGGCTCGAACTCTACGGCCCGGGAGCGGAGGAATTCGTCCGCGAGAAGCCTTTTTGGATCGGAGCAGGATCGTCCCCCTTGAAGGCGCGGCGTAAAGCGGAACGCCGGCCGGTAAAAATCAAATGACGAGGAATGGTTCATCGATAAAAATGAATAAGAGGAAACGGCAATTGGGGGGTTTGCGAATGATGCGCGGGCGGGAGGATGGATGACGGCAAAGAGGTGGGTGATGGGAATAGCGGCGATTTGGGGGTTGATGACAGGATGCAAACCGGCGCCGGTCGGTCTGGGACCGTTCCCGACCCCGGCGCCGGAGCATCCGGGGGGATTGAGGTATTATCTCGCCAAGGATTTCGTCCTCGTCGAGGCGGACGTGACGGAATTCGTCGAAACCAGGGTGGCATCCGACGGCGGAAAACCATTGAAAGAGGAAACGGAAACGGGGATCTCCTCGACGAACGCATCGGTTTTCCTTAAAACGACGGCCGACCCGGCCCATGTTTTTATCCTCGACATCACTCTCCGGGGTGCAAGCGACCAATCCATGGCCGTGCGCGTGGGGGACAACGGCCTTTTAAGTTCGGTCGACGTGGAATCAAAGGACCGGGCGGCGGAAATTCTTGTTCAGGTCGCCCGCGTGATCGGAGAGGTCGCCGGCGCGGCGGCCGGGTTCCGGGGATCGTCAAGCTTTGATCCTGGAGGCATCATCCGCACTCTCGCGGCGCCGGGTCCGGAAAAGATGTCGACGGCGGATGCCGGACGGCGCAAACGGCGTTTGGAATCGCTTTCCCTCGAGGCCCTGTATTTTCTCCAGGAATCGGCGGCCGCCCGGGAACTTTGGGGGGAGGTCGATCGTTTCGAGGACGAGTTGTCCGAACGGAGGGGGGCCCTTCGCGGCCATACGGACGAGGCGGCGGCGGCTTCGGAACCCGCCCGGTATTCCCTGGCGGAAAAACGGGCCGAATTTCTCGAGGGATCGATCCGGTTCCTGGAAAAACAGGCCGAGCAGGCCCGGACGGCCTTCGAGGCGGCCGTCCGAAAATTCGCCGCGGTGGAGGGCTTCGGCCGGACGACGCGGGAACGGAAGGTCCGCCGCCACTTGGAAATTACGGACCTGCCGCCGTCGGCCGTTTTGACCGGCGCGTCCGATGAAGGTCAAATCGTCGCGGCTCTTGAAAAAAAATTCCCGCGGGTTTTGGACCTTTACCAGGAGACGGGAATCATCGTCGTCTTTGATCCGGCGCTCGCCGTACCGGATGGCCCGGTTCAACCGGCCGCCGGGCCGGGCCCCGCGCGAAAAAAGGAAGTCCGGGTCTATTACCGGGAACCGATTCCGGGTTTTCTCCGAGTTTATTCCTGGACGGACGCGGCCGACCGGGAAACCAAGCAATTTCACCGGATTTTTGCCCGGTTGGACGAGAAATTGGTCTTCCTCATTCATCCCGGCACACCGGTTCGAAATGTCGGTTACGACCGGAAAGCGTTTTCCTCCCGGAACATTCAATTAGTGATCAACGGTCAAGGCCGGGTCGTCGGGATTTCCAAGTCCGCCGCCTCGGCCTCGGCTGCGTCCGCCGCGGGAGCGGCCTCCGCGCTCGCCGCGATCCGGGACGAGATCTCCGAAACGTTGGGGGAAGTTCAGAACATCGTCGAGACATTGCGAAAATTGTCTCTGGGAAATCTTGAAACACAGGTCGAGCTGTTGAAACTCCAGCTTGACAAGCTTAAGAATGAGTCGGAAATCGAGAAATACCGGGACCGGACGGTTCCGGAAGAGTAGGGATTTCTCTTATTCCGTGGAAGCGGCGGGCTTGTTCGCTTTGCGGAAGACCGGGTACCTGGCGGCCGCCGGGTTGACGATGCGGCTGCCCATTTCCCTGTAGGAGTAGCCGACTTCGGCCGCGGCGCGGGTCACCGGCCAAGCGTCTTCGCCTGAAGTTGACACGATCCGGCCGGATGGCGTAAACTCGCGCTCATTTCCGGCGGAGGAAACGGGATTTGCGATGATGAAAATTACGGATGACGAAGCTTCGGAGACGAACGCCGGTTTGGGCCGCGGCCGCGTTTTTCGCGCCGCGCGTTTGGACCGGTTCGGGCCGCATTACTTTTCCTCGCTCAACGAGCGCGCCGCCCGGCTCCGCCGGGAAGGGACGTCCGTCATCCGTCTCGACATCGGTTCGCCCGACATGCCGCCTCCGCCGTTCGTGATCGTTTCCCTGACCCAATCGGCCGCCCAAGCGGGAAATCACGGGTACCAAACCCATTTCGCCCTTCCCGAATTGCGCGCGGCCTGGGCGGATATGTATCGGCGGATGCACGGCGCCGCCCTCGACCCGGACACGGAAGTCGTTCCGTTGCTCGGGACCAAGGAAGGGATTTTTCACCTGTCCCTGGCCGTTCTCGACCCCGGGGACATCGCTCTCGTCCCGGATCCCGGATACGCCACTTATGCGGCGGGGACGATTTTTGCCGGGGCGGAGCCCTATGAATATCCGTTGAATCCTAACCGGGGGTATCTCCCGGATTGGAAATCCATACCGTCTGAAATTTTGGAACGGGCCAGGACTCTGTGGCTGAATTATCCTCACAATCCGACCGGGTCCGTCGCTTCACCGGAGTTTTTGGCCGAAGCGGTGGATTTCGCCCGCCGCCGGCGTCTCCTCCTGATCCACGATGCCGCGTATTCCCAAATCGTTTTCGACGGCTACCGTGCGCCCAGCATTATGGAAATCCCGGGGGCGAAGGAAGTCGCCGTGGAATTCAACTCGTTGTCCAAATCCCATAACATGGCCGGGTGGCGCGTCGGCGTCGCTGTGGGCAACAGCGATGTTTTAGCCGCCTTGAAAACATTGAAGACCCAGGCCGACAGCGGCCACTTCCGGCCGATTCTCGAGGCCGCCACGGCTGCTTTGAATGGGGATCCGGCCTGGATTGCGGAGCGGAACGAGGTTTATCGCCGGCGCCGGGACCTCCTCGTGGAGGGGTTGCGGGCCATTGGATTGCCGGCGGCCCGACCGCTCGCGTCGCTCTACGTCTGGTCGCCGGTTCCGGCCGGGTGTTCGTCCACGGATTGGGCCTCCCGGCTCCTGGAACGAACGGGCGTCAGCGTGGCGCCGGGGTCCGTGTTCGGACGCGGGGGAGAGGGATTTGTCAGGATCTCTCTGACCGCCAGGGACGCGGACATCGACGAGGCGCTCCGTCGAATCGAAAAATTCCTCTGACCTTGATATGATGCCGATTCCCGGTTTGACTTTGCCGGGCCGCCTTTCTATAGTATGGGACTCTTGATTTCACCATGAGCAACCAGGAAACGCACCCTCGAACAGCCATGGGCGAGGCCATCCGCCGGGCCTACCGGTCCGGCCAGGAGGACGAAGCCCTCGAGCCGTTGATCGCGACGGACGGGGCCGGTCGGCCGGTCGGCCGGATCGGCGCGGGCGATTCCCTGATTTTTTACGACATCCGCGGCGAGAGGGAGGTCGAGATCACCCAAAGCCTCACTGACCCGGGTTTTTCCCATTTCCGGACCTCCGGCGATTTGAAACTGCATTACACGACGTTGATCGAATACGCCCCGAGCCTTCCCGTCCGGGTCGCCTTCCCCCCCGAGAGTAAGCTCCGTAACACCTTGGCCGAGGTTGTCGGCCGGGCGGGGCTTTCCCTCCTCAAGGTTTCCGAATCCGAAAAGGCGATTCACGTCGGCTATTTTCTCAACGGCAAGAGCGAGGACGTGTTCCCGGGCGAAGACCGGGTGGTCGTCCCGTCGCCCGAAGGAGTGGCGTATTACGACGCGGTTCCGGAGATGTCCGCGGCCGCGGTCGCCGACGCGGTCGAGGCCGGCGCGGCCGATCCGGTCCACGCCCTGGTCATCGCCAATTTCGCCAACGTCGACGTCGTCGGCCATATCGAAAACAGGGACGCCATCCTCAAGGCCGTAGAAAGTGTGGACGCCGCCATGGGCAGGGTTCTCCGGGCCGCCCGAAGAACCGGGGCGACGCTTCTGGTCACGGCCGATCACGGGACCGTCGAGGACTGGCTCTATCCGGACGGCAAGATCGACACGGGGCACACGAAGAGTCCCGTCCCCTTTATCTTCGCCGATTTCGCCATACCGGCGCTTCCGGGCGTGACGCTTCGGGAAGGCGGTGAGCTTTCGGACGTGGCCCCGACCATCCTGGACCTGCTCTGTCTTCCGAAGCCGGCCGAGATGACCGGCGAAAGCCTCTTCGGCTCGCGGGGGGACGTCGTGCCGCCCCGGCGAAAAATCATCCTCCTGATTCTCGACGGATGGGGTTTGCAGCCCGCGGGGGAGGGTAATCTTATTGCCGCCGCCTCGACGCCGAATTTCGACGAGCTGTGGGCGGCTTGCCCCCACACGAGCCTTCAGTCTTCGGGCGAGGCCGTCGGCATGCCTCCGGGAACGGTCGGCAATTCCGAAGCCGGGCATCTCCACATCGGAGCCGGGCGGAGGGTTTTCCTGGACCGGGTCCGGATCGACCGGGCCGTCGCCGACGGCGATTTTTATCAAAACGAGGCGTTTGTCGAGGCAATGCAGCAGGCCCGGCAAAAGGGGCGGGCGCTTCACTTGATGGGTATCATCTCGCATTACAGCTCCCATGGGACGATCCGCCACTTGTTCGCCCTCCTGGAAACCGCCCGCCGGCAGGGCCTCCGGGATGTCTATATCCACGGGTTCCTGGGCCGGCGGGGCGAGCGTCCCGAAAGCGGCGCGCTCTATGTCGAGAAAGTCGAGGACAAATGCCGCGAGCTCGGTGTAGGCCGGGTGGTCACGGTGCTCGGGCGGTACTGGTCGCTCGACCGTGAGGAAAACTGGGACCGGATCGAAAAAGCGTATCGGGCCATGGTTTTCGGCGACGGCCAAAAAGTGCCGCCGGCTCCCCGGGCCTGAAAGCGGGAACAAATTCTTCCCGATTTCGTATAAAACATCGGAAGCATTTATATGAACATCGAGCTGCGGGACGTCCAGTTCAGTTACGGGCCGGTCAAAGCCCTCGACGGCGTGACGCTCCAAATCGGCGAAGGCGCCTGCGGCCTTCTCGGTCCCAACGGCGCCGGAAAAAGCACCCTCCTGAAAGTCCTGCTGGGTTTTCTCCGCCCCGACACGGGCGAAGGCCTGGTCCTCGGCCACGACATCCGGAAGGATTCCTTCGGCATCCGGCGGGTCGTCGGTTACATGCCCGAGGACGATTGCTTCATTCCCGGCCTCGACGCCGTCGCCTTCACCGCCCTCTTCGGCGAGCTGTCCGGGATGCCCCGGGCCGAGGCGATGAAGCGGGCTCACGACGTTCTTTACTATGTCGGGCTGGGCGAAGCCCGCTACCGGAACCTTGAGACGTATTCGGCCGGAATGAAACAGCGGCTGAAACTCGCCCAGGCGCTCGTTCATGACCCGAAAATCCTTTTTCTCGACGAACCGACGGCCAACCTCGACCCCCAGGGCCGGACCGAAATTCTGGAATTGATCGCCGACATCTCCTCGAAAAAGGACATCCATGTCCTGATTTCCTCGCACATCCTGACGGACATCGAACAAACCTGCGGCTCGCTCGTCATCCTGAACAAGGGCAAGGTCGCGGCCCAGGGAGAACTCGCGGCCCTGCGCGAAGTCCGCTTCAGCCTTTACGAGTTGAAAGCGAAAGGGGAGACCGGGCCGTTCCTGGAAGCCCTTCGCCACGGCGAATGCCGGGTCGAGGAAACCGAGGACGGGATCATCAAGATCTATCTGCCGGAGGCCATGGGGCGCCGGGACGTGTTTCGCCTGGCCGAGGAATCCGGCATCCAAATCCGGCATTTCGTTAAAAGCCGGACTTCGCTTGAGGACCTCTTCGCCCGGACGGTGGGGGTGGATTGATGGCCATCGCCGAGCGGGGATATACGCATTGGCCGGGAAGCCTGGAGGGTGGCCGCCGGCCGTGGCGGGTCCTGGAGGATTTCCAGGAAATGCTCAAAGGAGCGGATAAATTTCTCCATATCAATCCCGCTTATTTCCAAGCGTATTACGGATCGAGTTTTCTCATTTTCATGATGCTGATGATCATGGTCGGGAGCGGGTCCGGACTGATCGCCGACGACCTCCGCCATAACTCCCTGCCGCTCTATTTTTCCCGGCCTCTCCGCAAGCGCGATTACGTCGGGGGAAAATTCGGTGCCCTTGCCTTTTTTCTGCTGCTCCTGACCCTGGTTCCGGGGATTCTGTTCATCCTCCTGAAATTGCTCTTTGCCGGAAGCTTCGCCTTCCTGGCCGATTATCCCTGGCTGCCGTTTTCCTTCATCGGCTGGTCCGTGTTCATCTCCTCGTTTTTCTCCCTGTACACGTTGCTTCTTTCCTCGCTCGGACGGAACCGCCGTTACGCCGCCATCCTGATGGTGGCCGCGTATTTTCTCTCCGACGTCTTTTTCGGGATTTTCTACGGGATTTTCCATGAGCCCGCGTTCTGCCTTATTTCGGTTCAGATGAATCTCAGGCAGTTGTCCGCCGCTTTCCTCGGCGCCAAGCCCCAATTCGACGTTCCCTGGATCTATTCGTTCCTGGTTCTCTCCGCGGTCATGGTTGCGGCCGTCCTCGTCCTCCGCCGGAAAATCCGGGTGGCGGAGGTGATCCGATGATTCCCGGCGGGCTCGCCGTCCGGGCCGACAAACTCGGCAAGTGGTACGGCAACGTGCTTGGATTGTCCGACGTCTCGATCGAGATTCGGCCCGGCATCACCGGGCTGCTCGGCCCGAACGGGGCCGGCAAATCGACGTTTATGAAGTTGATCACCGGCCAGCTCCGGCCGAGTATCGGGACCGTCACGATCGACAATCAGCCCGTCTGGAACAACCCGGAAATCTTCCGGCGCGTCGGATTCTGTCCCGAACAGGACGCCTTTTATGAGGACACAACCGGCCGGGAGTTTTTATCGGGCCTCCTGGGATTGTCCGGATATTCCGCCGCCGAGGTCCGGGACCGATCGGATCGTGCGCTGGCCTTCGTCGGATTGGAGGACGCCGCCGACCGGTTGATCCGCGGCTACAGCCGGGGGATGCGGCAGCGGTTGAAAATCAGCCAGGCCATCGCCCATGAACCCGACATCCTCATCCTGGACGAACCGCTCAACGGCCTCGATCCGCTGAGCAAACGCAAGGTCATCAAGCTGATCAAGGACTACCGGACGGAGGGGCGGACTGTCCTTGTTTCGAGCCACGTCCTGCCCGAGATCGAGGCGCTGACCCAATCGATCGTCCTCGTCCACCAGGGCAAGATCCTGGCCGAGGGCGACATCCATTATATCCGCGACCTCATCGACGCCCACCCTCACGTCGTCGCCGTCAAAACCGGAGACGGCCGCGGCCTGGCCGCGAAATTCGTAGGGGAAGCCGACGTCCTGAGCGTCCGCTTCGACGAGACGGAGGGAACGGTTCTTTTCGAAACGAGGAACCGGGACCGGTTTTTCGAGCGTTTGACCCGGCTGGCGGCGGATGAAGGCCTCGATGTCGAGGAAATCACCTCGCCCGACGACAATCTCCAGTCCGTGTTCGATTATCTAGTGGGGAAATAAAATGTCCATGGCGCCGTTTCTTTCCGTCTACCGGTTCAGCGCGAAGATCGTCCGCCGGTCCAAGCGGACCAAGGTCTTTATTGCCGTGAGCGTTCTCCCCGTAATCCTGGCCGTCGTCTTGCAAATCAACCGCCTCGCTTCGCCCGGCCGCGGCCTGGACGGCCTGGCCGTTTTTTCCAACGTTGTCATGGGCTTCTGTCTCCAGTTCCTGGTCCTTTTGCTCTCCCTGTTTTTCGGAACGTCGATCACCGCCGACGAGGTCGATAATAAAACCCTGACGTACCCGGCGACCCGGCCGGTCTCCAAGACGGCGTTCATCCTCGGAAAATACGCCGCTTCGGTTTCCTTCCTGCTGGTCCTGGTTCTGACCAGCACGGTTGTTTCCTTCCTGATCCTCATGGCCGATCGGTTGTCCTACGGAGCGGCCTGGGCGTTCCTGGGAAAAAGCCTCGCGGCCCTGGGCTTCGGGACGATTTGTTATACGGCGTTGTTCACCCTGGCCGGGACGTTCCTCAAAAAATCCATCTTGTTCGGACTCTTTTTCTGTTTCGGCTGGGAAAATGTCGTTCAATATTTTCCCGGCACGACGCAGAAGTTCACCATCATGCATTATCTGAAGTCGCTGCTGCCGGGGATGGAAGCCGGGGTGGGGGGGACGGAAGGAACCGGCCTTTTAAAATTTCTCTTGTTCCGGCAGGAACCGACTCCGGTCGTGACGGCCGTGATCACGCTCGTCATTCTCACGGCCGTCTTCGCCGGTCTGGCCTGTTGGGTCTTCTCCCGGAAGGAATATCTCTTCGACGAATAAAAGCGGCCGGCGCCTTTACTTGATCTCTTCGGGTTCTTTGGCTTTCTCCTCGGGCTTCATCCCTTCGAGTTTGCTCTTGACCTGCTTTTCCGCTTCCTGTCCGAGCTTATTCAACAGATCCTCGGGCATGTCGATGAATATTTTAACGTTGTCGGGCGAGGAACTGATTTCGATTTTATTGAGAAACTCGCCGAGCTCGGGCTTTTCGGCGGAACCCATCGCCCCGAGGGCCTTGAATCCAGTCAGCATGTCGGCGATTTCCTTGTTCTTGGCCGCATCGGGCGACAGCGCCTTGATCTCGACTTGCAGGCCCTTGTTTTTATCGTCGATATACATCGTCGCGGCCTGGAGCGCCTTGAGGCTGACGAGCATGGGGGTTGCGTCGGTCATCTGTTTGACCTGTTCGGGGGTGAAGGTGGTGACGTTCCAGAGCAGAGCCGTTTTATTGCTGGTTTTGACCAGTTTCATCAATTCGACGTTTTTCAAAGCCGATTCGGCTTTGCCTTTCATCACGTCGATGACGGCCTTGACCCCGGCTTCCGTTCCGAGGGCGACATTGGAGGCGTCCAGAAAAGCGCCGTACATCGGCTTATCGTCCCCTTTTTCCGGGACGGTGAAGATCGTCACGCCTTCATAGACGTCTTCCTTGAAATCCGGGTTCTCTTTTTTGATTTGATCGAGGATTTTAACCCGGTCGTACTTGAGATTGATGACGCCGGCCCCCTGGGGGACGGATTTGCCTTCGGCATTGGTCACCTGGGACAGGCCGATAGCGGCAAAATAAACGTCCTTCTGGGGGTCGAGGCCGAATTTATCAATGGCCTCCTTGTATTTGGACGCATCATCGCCGGTTTTCAGGGCCTTGTCGACAAAGGGGATATTGATCCCCCGGTGGACGTCGATCACGAAGACCGATTGTGCGCTTTTAGGGATCAGGGTCAGCATATCCTCGGCTTTGGCCGTTCCGGCGACGGGAACCCCTGCTTTTTTACCGCAGGCGGCGAAAGCCATGACCAGGAGAACGAGAGTCAACAGTCCGACGACGGCTTTTTTCATGGGATACCTCCTCCTTATAATACGAAACCTTTTGTGGCGAAGTTCACTCCATGAATAACACAACAGGGGGGGCTTTGCAAAGAGGAGACCGTGATGACTGATTTCAGGCGGATTGCAGGTTGACTTTAGGGAAGACATCGATGCGGCCGGGAAGGATAAGATTGAATTTGGCGCGGAGCTGGGTTATAAAAACAGAGCGGCTCGGGCCGCGAAGGATGGATGACGATGGCTGAAACGACGCCTCTTGGGCGGCTGATCGAGAGCCGCCGGAGCATCCGCAAATATCTCCCGCAACCGGTCGAGCGGGAAAAAATCGAGGCCTGTCTCGAGGCGGCCCGGCTGGCGCCCTCGGCCCAGAATGCCCAGAGTTGGCGGTTCATCATCATCGACAACCCGGGGCTGAAGGCCCGGTTCACCGAAAAGGCCTTTTCCGGAATCTACGCCCCCACCCGGTTTGCGGCCGAGGCGCCGGCGCTCGTCCTGATTCTGGCAAAAATCGATTTCGTCACCCACCGGGCCGGGCAGAGCGTTCAAGGCATTCCGTTTTACGCCCTCGACGTCGGCATCGCCGGCGAACACCTTGTCCTTCAAGCCGAGGAACTGGGCCTGGGGACATGCTGGATCGGGTGGTTCGATGTCCGTAAAACCCGGCGTTTTTTTAAAATCCCCCGCCGTTATAAAATCGTCTCGTTAATCTCTCTGGGGTATGCCGCCCGGAGACCGCCCCACGAACGCGTCCGGAAATCGCTCGAGGGGATCGCCTGGTGGAATCGCTTCGACGGCTGACTTTTCTTATTTTTGCTTATAGCCGGCCGGGACCTGGATCGAAGCCGGGTCTAAAGCGGACGCACTCAGGGCGGTGATTTCCGTATAGAAGGCCACGGCCGGGGCGTTTTCCTCCTCCGGCTTGGCCTTCTTTTTAAACAGGCCTCCGATTACCTTGCCGGCAATGCCGCCGCCCGTCGAAGGCTCGGATTCGGCTTTTTTGAATTTCGGCATGGGGAAATACTTCCCGTCGATGACGATCGGATAGCCCTGGATCTTGCTCATTTCAGAGGCGAGCTTTTCGGAGTCCACCGTCATCTGAGACTGCCCGTTAATGGGGTCGAAAGCGGCCAGAAGGCCGAGCCATTGGGTTCCCAGGACGTCTTTCTGAAAATCTTTCGTGTCGAGGCCGACGGCCTTTAAATAGGACTGAGAGAAGGCCATTTCCTCGGCCTGAGCCGCGGCCAGGTCATTTGTCATCGGTGTCGTCCAGGTCGCCGTTTCAAGTTTGTCGGTGCCCTTGTCTCCGGTCTCGATGTTTTCCCACTCCACCGTCCAGAGGGCCAGGTATTTTTTGCAAGCGAAGCCGTTGATCGTTTTGGATTCGCCCGTGTCCTCGACCTTGAACTCGCTTTTCACGATCCGGATGGGCGATTCTTTTTTTTCGGTCCCGGTGTCTTCCGTCTGTCCGGTGTTCTGGGCTTCCTTCTGCGTTTCAGTCCATTTTTCGATCGGGGTGACCGTATAGGTTTTCTTCTTGTGATCGATCTGGGCGGTCGTCATGGCCGTCAAATCGATGAAATCTCCGGTATGGCCCGAGCGGAACATCGTTTTTCCGGCCAGGCCGCCGAGCAGGCCCTTGCCCTCGAATTCGATGTTGTTGTCGGAAAGCTTCCGGTCGGCGGCGAGCATTTCGGTGGACGAGGACGTCATCGTTCCGAAACCCTTGAAGGTGATTTCGGACTTCTGCGACTTGGTCACGCCGGCCGAGGCGCTCCCGACCGCCAGGATCGCAATCCCGATAAAAGCGATGATTTTCTTCATGGTCATGAATGGGCTCCTTATGGTTATTTCAACAGGATATTTTAAACGCGAGCAGGGGAGAGCGCAAGGCCGCCGTCACTTCAACGGTTTTCGCGATTGTCGTTGAAATTGACAGGGCTGGACAGCCGAGCGTACACTGCCGATATGATCTGACAGGGAGGGTCATCGTCCGGAACATGGGTTCCGTTTCTTAGCAAAAATGGAAATCCCAAAAACTATGGCCTTATTCAAATCTATAGCAAATAAAATCCAATTTGGAGGAGAAAAATGAAAAAAATAGTTTTGCCGGTTTTTCTTTTGCTGGCGATCTCCTTTTCTGGGCTTTCGGCCGCGGCGGAGACCCAGTCCTCCCCGGATCGGGTGAAACCGGCGTTGCTGGTGATCGATATTCAGAACGCCTATCTCCCCTTGATGGATGAAAAGGACAAGAAGCCGGGCATGGAAATGATCAATTATTTCATTGCTCTGTTCCGCGCCAACGGTTTTCCGGTGATCCGCATCTACCACACCGATTTGAAAAGGGGACCCGCTCCCGGCAGCGAGGAATTCGAGTTCCCCAAGACGGTCGCCATCCGGGACGACGATCCGAAAGTGATCAAGAACTATGGCAACGCCTTCAAGAAAACCGAGTTGGACAAGCTGTTAAAAGCCAAAGGCTGCAACACCGTGTTCTTGTGCGGCCTCAGCGCCGTGGGCTGCGTCCTGGCCACCTACCACGGGGCCATGGACCTCGATTACGAAGTTTTTATGATCAAGGACGCCCTGATCAGCCACGACGCCGCCCTGACCAAATCGGTCCAGGAGATTTGCCAAACGATCGATTATTATGCCCTGAAAATGCTGCTGGAAAACATCTGCCGCTAGCCTCCTTACCGGGCGAGAAACGACTGCGCCGGAATCTACGGCCACAACCTCGCTGTAGCGCTGGCTCAGGTCGAGGTGTGGCATCCGTCCGGGCAGCCGCCAAGCTCTATATTGCAGATGGCAGGAGATGGGCGAGGGCGGGGTCCCGGAGACTCTTGGCAGGTTCCGGCCGATCGGGTATAGTAGTTCCCTTCGGCGGTCGACCCAATGCGCAATTCCGGATTCATTATTTTCTTTGCCATCGTCCTGTCCATTTACGGTCTGTCCAATTTCTACCTTATCAAACGCCTGGCCCGGGCTCTGCCTCCGACCGGAATCGTCCGGGCCGTCGTCCTCGTCTTCGCCATCGCTTGGGCGGTGCTTTTCATCGGGGGGAGGTTCCTCTTCGGAACCCACTCTGGAGCCATCGGCGGGGCGGCGATCGGCTTCGGGTATTTCTATTTCGCGATTTGGAACGTCGCCCTGTGGCTTACCCTGGGATATGACCTCCTCCGCCTCGTCAATCGGCGTATTCCGTTTTTCCCAGCGGGGATGCGTGCGGACGCTGCGGCGGGCGGCGGAACCGCCTTCCGGTACATCCTCGCCGCCGCCGTCGTCGTCTGCCTGCTGGGAGCATGGAACGCGGCCAGGCCGCGCCTCCGAACGGAGACGATTGACGTCGCCAAAGCGACCGGGGGGATCCGGGCACTGAAAATCGTCGTCGCCTCGGATCTCCATCTCAGCCCTGTTCTGCGGGGGCGTTTCCTCGGCCGGACCCTGGCAAAAATCAGGGCACTCAATCCCGATCTGATCCTTCTTCCCGGGGACATTGTCGGTGAGGATACGCCGGCGGCGGACCGGGAAAAGATCGCGGCCGCCTTCCGGGACCTCAAACCCAAATACGGCGTCTATGCCTGCACCGGCAACCATGAATACTTCGGGGATCTGGAACGAAATATCGATACTCTCCGTCGGGGCGGTGTCCGGGTTCTTCTCGACGAGGCGGAACTCGTGGCCGGGTCGTTCTACATCATCGGCCGCAAGGACCCGACCGGCCGGCGGATGGGGGACACCCGGCAACCGTGGAAGGCCCTCGTCGCCGGCCTGAACCCGGACAAGCCGTGGATCGCCTTGGACCATCAGCCGATCAAATTGAACGAAGCGGTTGAGGCCGGGATCGATCTCCTGCTTTGCGGCCATACCCACAACGGCCAGATGTTTCCGATCACCCAGATCAACAAATTCGTTTATGAACACAATTGGGGCCTGCTTCAAAAAGGCCGGACGTTCGTCGACGTGACCAGCGGCGTCGGCACATGGGGCCCGCCCGTCCGGATCGGGACCATTCCCGAAATCGTCCTGATTACGCTTCGCTTTCTTCCCCGCTTGTGATAAATAATTCCGGAAGAAGGGGGAAAGGAGCCGGCATGACCGATGGATATTCGATCGAAACCTTCCGGGGCGATTATGACGAACTTGAACGCATGGCCCACGCTTCCTGGCGGGACGAGTACGGGGAGGCGTCCTTCCCTAATTTTTACCGCCCGGCGTTCCTCCGCTACCTGATCGAGCGGATCCCCGCCGAAAAGCGCGACCACGTCATCGCCGCTTACCGGGGGGACCAAATCATCGCCTTTTTCGCGAACCTGCCGCAGAAATTTTTCTTCCAGGGTAAACCCTTCCGCGGCGCATACAGTTGTCTCCTGGTCACCCGCAAAGAAGACTTGCGCCGGGGCGTGGCTGTCTCCGTCATCCGCCGGGGCCTCGAGATCAGCCGGCAATACGGTTATGATTTCGCCCTTTTCACTTTGGAGACGGGGCATCGCTCGACCAAGATGATGGCCAAACTCAAGGCGGAAGGCCGGATGGAATGGATCCGTAAAACCGGTGTCGTCGGCCGGGTTCTTGACCTCCCGCGGGCCGCTTATTCCGAGCGGCTGAAGGGATATGAAAAAGCGGCTTTGCGGCTCATCGGCGCTCAGCGGCCGCCCAAGTGCCGGGGACTTTTACCGCTCCGCGAATATCAGGCCGGCGACCTGGACGGATGTCTCGCGCTTCTAAACGGCTACAAGGATTCGCTCCGCCTGGCCCTCGTCTGGGACCGGGAAGACCTGGGACGCGAGTTGGACTGTCCCGACGTGTCCCACACCCTGGTCTATGAAAAGGACGGCCGGATCGCCGGCCTCATCAACTTCCTTCTTCACGATCACCTCGGCCGGACGATCGAGCGCTGGGCCTGGGTCAATCACGTGGCCTTCCCCGGCCTTTCCAACGCGGAGCGGGCGACCTTCATCCGGTCGTATCTTGTCTCGATCCAGGATGCCGGATTCATCGGAACGGTCGAATGGAAGCGCCGCAATTACCCCACGAGGGTGTTGTACCGGAACCGGTTCTTTCCTTACCCGCGCGGCGTTAACCAGATGAGCTGGACCTTCAACCCGGATCTATCCCTGGCGAATATACCCGACGTCTACGAAATCCAAATCTGAGCGGGAGACTCCCATGCGCATCCGCCGTCCGGTTGGAATCGCCCTCGGTCTCATCCTTTGTTCCGCCGTCCTTAGGGCCGGGACGGGGCTCGTCCCGCGTTTCGCCCTTGAACCGTCCAACCTGACCCTCAGCCGCCCGGCCCAGGCGGCGACATACTTCGATAAAGCCGGTCCGAAGTTCGCCATCCTCGGAACCGAAAGCGGTTTGTTCGAAGCCTGGGCCTATCCGCTGAAACTTTTCCGCGACTGCGAGTTTTCCTTTTTCATCGGCTCCAGCACCCAGCCGATCCTCGGAAAGGACATCATCCGTTTCATCGATGTCACCCCGGCGGCGACGACGCTGACCTATGTCTTTCAATCTTTCACCGTCCGGGCGACCTATGTCACGTCCGTCTTCGAGCCCGGGGCGGTCATCCTCCTGGCGGTGGACGCGACCGAGCCCCTGACGATCGTCTGCAGTTTTCTTCCCGTCCTCCAGCCGATGTGGCCCGCCGGGATCGGGGGGCAATACGCGTACTGGGACGACGAGGTCAAGGCGTACTTCATTTCCGAACCGACCCGGAAAAACCACGGCTACCTGGGATCGCCGGCCGCCACGGGAATCTCCTACACACCGGCCCACATGCTGTCCGATACGCCCAATCAATTCAAAATCGCGATCGACAAGCCCGATGAAGTGAAACACGCGTTCATCCCGGTTGTGATGGCCGGAGGAAAGGGCGCCCGTGATGACATCAAAAAAGTTTACGAGAAGCTGGCCGCCTCACCCGAGGCCGTTTACCGGGAAGCCGCGGAGCACTATCGGCGTCTCCGGGCGGAAACCCTGAGGATTTCGACGCCCGCGCCGGAGATCGACCTGGCCTTCGAATGGGCCAAAATCGCCCATGACAATCTTTTCGTCGAGAATCCCGATTTGGGGAAAGGAATGGTCGCGGGACTCGGCGCGTCGGGGACCGGCGGCCGCCCCGGATTCGGGTGGTTCTTCGGCGGCGACGCGTTCATGAACTCCCTCAGTCTGGATGGATACGGCGCTCTTTCCGGCGTCAAAACGGCCCTTCTTTTTACCCAAAAATGGCAGAGAGCGGACGGGAAGATGGCCCACGAGCTTTCCCAGGCCGCCAGCTATCTCAAGTGGTTCGAGGATTATCCCTACGCGTATATCCACGGCGATACGACGCCGTTCTATATCGTTGCCTGCCTGGAATACTACCGGTGGAGCGGAGACCTCGATTTCATTTCCAAGAGCTGGCCGTCCATCCGCAAGGCCTATGCGTGGTGCAAATCGACCGACGCGGACGGCGACGGGTTGATGGACAACTCCAAGGCCGGCCTTGGCGCGCTCGAATTCGGCGAGTTGACCGGGATCAAGACCGACATCTTCCTGGCCGCGGCCGGGGCCCGGGCGGCGTTTGCGATGCGGGAAATGGCCCGGGCGGTGAACGACAGGGCGACGGAGACGGCCGCCGCCGTCGACTTTGCGAAAGCCCGCGGGGCCTTGAATTCCGGTTTCTGGAACGAAGGAACCGGGCAATACGCCTATGCCTTCAACGCCGACGGCCGGCAGGTGGAGGAATCGACGCCGTGGAGCGCCGTCCCGATCGTTTGGGGATTGATGGAAGAGGAGAAGGCGGCCCGGGCCCTCCAGCGTCTGGGGTCGGCCGATCTGACGACGGATTGGGGCGTGCGGATGCTGTCGAATCAAAGCGCCTACTACGAACCGTTGAATTACAACTACGGGGCGGCTTGGCCTTTTTTAACGGGGTGGGTCGCGGCGGCGATGTATGAACGGAATTTCGTCCTGCAGGGATACGGCCTTCTCCGGGCCGCCGTCCGCCACACGTTCGACAACGGCCTCGGATTCGTCACCGAGTTGTTTTCCGGGAACCTGAATGTCTGGCCGCAGGAAGGCGTCGCCCACCAGGGCTTTTCCTCTTCCGGCGTCGTTTTTCCGCTTCTCCGGGGCTTGTTGGGCTTGACCGCGGATGCGCCGGCCGGGACGTTCGGCTTTGCTCCCCGTTTTCCCGCGGACTGGAACCGAGTGAAGGTCGAAAACATCCGTGTCGGCGACGCCGTCCTGGACATCGAATACCGGCGGGAGCCGAAGAAGATCGAAGCCGTTGTCCGGAGTCGGGCGAAGAATCCGGTGCGGATGACGTTCGCTCCCGTCTTCGGGTTGGGGACCGTTATCACCGCGGCCGCCGTCAACGGACGGGCCGTCCAACCGGAGATCGAAACGAAAGCCTGGGACCAGGCGGTTCAACCTTTCCTCACGGCGACCTTGACGGGGGAAGACGTATTTTCGATCGAAATCGAGCCGACGTTTGAGATTTTGCCGCCGGAAAATCCCACCCGGACCGGGGAAACGAGCCGGGGACTTCGCGTCATTCGCTGTGAAAAAACCGGGGTCGCCGGCTTGAAGTTGAGCGTAGAGGGTTTGGCCGGGACGGACTATTTTCTGGACTTGACCCGCCCGGATCTCGTCGGTGCGGTCTCCGGCGGGGCGGTCGAGAACGGCCGGCTGAAGATCCGGATACCCGACGGCCGCGAAGACGAATATCTCCGCCATACGGTGATTCTGGAGAAACGATAAGCTCGCAACGTTTCGGAAACGGCTGGGTTTGAATAGAGTGGCCCCGCAAATGTGGTAAACTATATTCTTTATTTGGGCCGCCAGGAGTGACTCCCATCGACGACGATAGAAAAACGAGATTGACCAAGGGGGGCATTCTGGCTTTTTCCCTGGCGCTTCATGCCGTCGTCCTCTATTTTGCCCTCACCCTGCGGATCGACGTTAAAATCCTGAATTTCAACGAAAAAAGGACGAACGTCGTTCTCGTCCCTCTACCTCGGATTAAATTCACGGCCTCTCCGTCCGGGGAATCCGCCCGCAATCCGGACGCTTCCGCCGAGGTCGCCGCGGCAAAACCGGGGATGCCGGCGCGGCCGTTGACCGAGGAAGAACGTCGGCGGGCCGAAGCCGCGGCCGGAACGGGGAATCCGACGGGAGGCGGAGAGGGCGTTCCTCCCGGAGGGACGGCCGGAGAGATGAGCGGCGGCACCGACCGGGAAAAAGACGACTCGCTCACGTCCGGTTTTTCCCTGGTCTATCCGGCCGACGCGATGCTCAACCTGTCCAAGTACGCCCAGGTTCCCGAGGACGACTGGCTTCGTCCCTTGCGGGAATTGACGAAACCGAGGCCGTCTTTTTCCCGGTACCTTCATCCGCCTGCCGGAACGCGCGAACCGGCGATGCCGGGCTCCGGCGGAAAGGGGATTCCGGGGGGGACCGGAACGCCGAAGGCCCCTCCAGCCGGCGTGGTCGCCGCCTTCGTTCCTGAAAACGTGAAAACGTTTGATATTTCCGGATGGGCGACCGATGTCCTTAACGCCGTCCAACGGAACTGGACCCTGGGCGTGGAGGCGTGGTCGGCTGAATGGAGCGGCCGGGTGACCGTTACCATCCTGGTAATGAAGAACGGCGAATTGAACGGGATCGACGTCTCGGCTTCATCGAACATCGCCCTCCTTGACGCCTCGGCCCTTCGGGCGATCGATCGCAGCGGCCCGTGGCCGGCGTTACCCTCCGATTTTCCCGATTTGAGCCTGGAAATCCAGCTGGTGTTCCAATATGGGCTTTAAAAAATTTGTCATCGCCGCGGTTCTGACGGCTTCCGTCGTTTCGGGCGCGTCCGCCCAGTGGCGGGAGACCGCGGCCCGAACTGTATCCGAGGGAGGCGATTTTCAAGCGCTCGCCGAGTTGATCGAAAGCGACTATCTTGGGTTGCCGGAGTCCGAACGGCCCGACGCGGCGGCGTTGCTCGCTTTTTGCGCCCAAAAAACCGGTAATGCCGGGGCCGAAATCCGCTGGATGATCGAATTTTTTGAGACCGGCCGGGCGTTGGATTCGGGGTTCGTCTTTCTCGATTTCAACGGGCAGGCGAAAGTAGCGTCCTATCTCAACGAATGGCGGGCGAAATATCCCTGGATCAGGGAAATCGCTCTCATCAAGGGGGCTGGGGATGAAATCATCATTCCGGAAGGAACGCTGCCCCTGGCCGTGGAAATATCCGTTCCGGCGTTTTTTAAGTTTTTCGAGGGGGATAAGGTCATCAAGGCCGGGGCCTTTCAACCGGGTTTCAACGTCCTCGGACTGGACGCCAACGCCCTGTTCCGCGAATCCCGGCGGCGGACTTATTTTCTCGAGGTGAAATCCGGACCCCTGATTTTAAAAAAAGAGATCACCCTGGACGTGACCGTCTCCTGGCCGGTCGCCCCGAAACCTAAGCCGCCGGAAGCCCCTAAGGTCGGCAAGCTGGCCCGGGCCCTCGGCACGCCCGATCCTCCGCCCCCCCCGCTTCCGCCCAAGGTCCGGGAATACCGCCTCGCCCTGTACGTCGGCGGCGACCTGCTCTTGTCGAGTCAAAAACGCGAAACCGTCAAGCCGCTCGAGCTGGGCGTGAAGCCGTCCAAAAATCCCGTGTTTCTCAAGCCCGATTGGAACATCAAGCGGAACGACCCTTGGGCCAACCCCGGCCTCAACAATCAGTTTTCGATCCTGGACGCGATCGGTCTCGTCGGCGGATTGCTCAAGGACCTGTTCCTGAAGAAAAAGACCGGGGACCCGGAACCGCCCCGCATCCGAACGGTCCAGGATTTGTCCCTCGATTTCAAGCTTCGGAACGCCGAAGGTCATCCTCTCGAGATGCGGGTGGATATGAAACTCGATACGCGGGCTCGGCCCGTCGCCCGGTCCTGAGCGAAGCGATAGCCCTCGGTCGGCCCGGTCGACAAGGGCCGGGCGTCATTTTCTCCTCTTCCATTTTCTTATTCAAAATGGAAGAGTTTCTTTTATATCTCGACCTTGAAGACGCCCTTGAGGGCGAAACCGAAAACGATCGAGAGGACGAAAAAGGCGACCAGCCAGTGGACGGTCCCTCCGAACAGGGGAAGCCGCAGCGGCGGGAAAACGATTTCGATTTTGGACACGGGGGAGTTTTTCGGAAGTGGTTTTTCGCCGGGGTAAAGGAACAGGTCCATGAACGTCCGGGCGCGGAGGGCCGCGACTTTCGCCGGCGCGTTTTGTCCCACGGAGACGGATTTCTCGACTGCCGTGCCGCCGACATTGAACGTCAAGAGGTGAAGGCCCGGCGCTTCGGCCCTGATTCGCCAATCCACCTCGCGTTCCTCCTCGATGCGAAGCGGCGGCGTTTCAACCACGACGCCGTCCGACGATTGAAGAGACGTGGCCGTCTCCTCCGCGCTTGCTCCTTCGGCCAGCGTCATTTTGACGAGGGCCTGTTCGCCCGGGCGGAGCGAAGCCGCGCCGTAGCGCAGGTTGAGCTGGGCGAGGATGAGCAGGACGGGAATGAACATGACCAGCATCGGCCGGAGGGCGTGGCCCATGTAGCGGAAGTTCGCCCCGAGGATTGCGGCCTGGGATCGGAAAGACCCGCCCGTGTCGTTCTTGAAAAGGCGGATTTCCAGGAGGCGGGCCTTGATTTGGTTCTTTGCCCGCTTGATCGCGTCCTGGTTCGACGTCTTTTTAAAAATGAGGAGCATCACGATCCCGGTGACGAGGGAGACGACGATCATCCCCGGCCAGGGGCCGAGCGCGCGGAACGGCGCGAAGAAGCCGTCGAAGATCAGGCCGAGGATCGAATTCAGGACGCCCATCAGCCGATGTATCCGAGCCCTTTGAGCTTTTTCTTGATCTCGTCCTCGGAACCCGATTCCTCGAGCGAGGAGAGTTCCCGTTCCAGGCAGTGCTGGATGAATTCCTCGGGTGAGGAGTATCCGGACAACTTGGCGAATTGGCGGACTTTAACCATCAAGTCCGAGTCGATTTTGATTTTTTCCGTGCCCATCGGCGTCTCCTAGAAAATCGGTTTTCCGACCATGTCCGCCGGGCGTTCGATCCCGAACGTCTGGAGGATGGTCGCCGTCAAATCATAGAGGGCGGGAGCTTCAGCCCGGATGGGACGGTCGGTCAGCACGATTCCCGGCGTGACGTCGGCCGCGCCCATATGGTCACCGCTCCATTTTTCGGTGTTGTTTTCGATGATCTCCTGGCCGATCCGGCCGAGGGGGGATTGGAACGAAATGCGGTAGCCGCGGTTGAAACCCAGGATGATGTCGGGCGCTTCGCCGACATGGGCGCCGGAATAAACGTCCCGAGCGACGGCGGCGTGGAGGACGACCTGTTCGTTCGTTTTCGGGTCGCGGTACGCTTCGAGTTTTCGGGCGATCTCCCGGACGAGCGCTTCGGTCTCGGCGCCCGCGGCGACGATCCCTTCTCCCTCCCGGCCGCGTTGGTTGAGGTAAAGGCTGTTGAGGCCCAGGCCGTAAGCCCGGGTTTTCGACCAATCGGTCGAAGGGAATCCGATCTCGGTTTCCTCTTTTTTAAAAGGGTTTTTGAAAACGTGATAGCCTTCGGAAAGAAGCCAGGTGTTGAGGTGGAAACTGCGGTAATAGGGATTGAAGCCGTGGTCGGACATCACGATCACGGACGTGTCCTTATCGATTGAAGACAGGGCCTGGGCCAGGATTTCGTCCGCCTGGCGGTAGGTCCGTTCGATCACGTCGCCGTAGACGGCGGCCAGGGCGGCGTCGTAGGCCGGATGTTTCTCGTCCTGCAGGCGCCAGAACATGTGCTGGCGCTGGTCGGTGCTGGAAATGTAATAGAACAACAGGCCCGAGTCGAACCGGTTCAATTCGTATTCCAGCATCGCCCGGCTTTCCTCCAGGATCTGACCGTCCTGGGCCAGGAATTCGCCCTCGTCGAGGACATCGTTGTCCAGGGCGCTGGTGTCGGCCGGAAGACCCTTGGTGTAAAACGGGCCGAATTTCTTTTCAAGCTCGGCGGCATAGGATTCCGGCGTGGAGATCGGCAGGGCCGGGTCGGCGGGATCGATATTGATAGGGGTGACATAGAGCTTGAATTGAGGCCGGATTTCCTTGAGATAAAACCGGACCAGGCCGGTGACGCTCTGGGTCGGCATCAAGTGGAACCGGACCCGTTTCCAACCGCTCCATTCCTTTTCCTTCAGGATGAACTCCTGGTCGGGAAGGGCGACTTTGGCCACGGCCGCCGCGGAGTCGAGGTAAACCCTGAAATCGACCTCCGCCTCGGGCCGGTCCTGGAGGAACGTGTTGACCGGGCCGGGAAGCTTGGCGTCGACGCGGTTTCCGATGACGTAGGCCAGGTGGATTTTGCCGCCGCCGATGTCCTCGTTCATTTCCAGGAGCTCGGTCGTGTAGTAGTTGAAGATCCCGTAGGATCCGACCAGGTCGGGCGTGCCCATGCCGGACAGCGTTCGTTGCTTTGTCGCGACAGGCGGGTAATTGCCGGGGATCTTCCAGATCGTCGCCGGAATGTCGTGGTCCTCGAGAATCTGCCAAAAGGCCCGGCCTTTGCGCAGGTTGCGGACCTCGCCGCCCTTGATGGGCAGAACGTATTTTCCGATGCGGACGGTCTTGGCCGCTTCGTCCGTCGCCGAGGCGGAAAAGATCGGAAAATAAGTTTTCGGGTCGCGGTGCATGAAATCGAAGATGCCGTGGCCGCCCGGGTTCATTCCGGTGATGAAATTCGACCAGGCGACGGGGCTTTGCGGCGGGGTGGACGTCCCGAGACGGCTGAAGCCGCCTCGGGCGGCGAGTTTTTGGAACGCGGGGAGTTTTCCTTCTTTCATCCAGACCCCGGTGAGATGGGGATCCATCCCGTCGAAGCCGAGCACGAGGACCTTTCCCCGGGTCGCCGACTTGCCGAACGCTTTTTTGACGAAATCGCCGCGCGTGTCCAGGGCGGCCAACGCGGCCGCACCGGCGCCGGTCTTGATGAACGTCCGACGGGACATGGTCCGGGAATTGTTTTTATCGTAGCTCATTTTTTCTTTTTTCCCTTTTTCGGGGCCTGGGCCTTCCGGGCGGGGGCGGGATCGAGCTTGGACGTCCCGGCCGGAAGAAGCGAGCGGCCGTCCATGTGGCCGGGACGCTCCAGCCCGAACAGCTCCAATATCGTCGGAGCGATGTCCATGATCGAGGGGCTGGGTTTGGCTAGCCGGAGGTTCGAGAAGAGCACTCCGGGGACGACGGCCGGATCGACGCAATGGTCGCCGCTCCAGCACTTGGGATTATCCTCGAAGACTCTGTCCGTGACCTTGCCGGTGACCGCCTCCCAGGAGGCGCGATAACCGATGTTGTATCCGATGATCAAATCCGGTCCGTTGTCCTTGTAAGGGCCGGAATAGATTTCGTCCTTGTCGTAGGCCCGGTTGATGGCCACGGCGTTTCCTTCCGGGTCGCGGAGGCCGAGAAGCTTGCCTTGGATCTCCTTGCGGAGGGCTTTCGCCTCGTCGGCCGAAACGGTCCCCTGGGCCTCGCGGCCTTTCTGGTTGACGTAAACGCCGCCGAGGCCGAGGGCGTAGGCCTTTGTCCGGTTCCAATCGACGCCCTTGAACCATTCGCCGCCTTCGGCCCCGTCGGTCAGGGCGAGGTAGCCGTTCTGAAGAAGCCAGGTGTTGAGGTTGACGCCCCGCCGGAACGGCTTGAACCCGTGGTCGGACATGATGAACAGGGCCGTCTTGGGCCCCATTTCGGCCGTGACCCGGCCGATCAGCCCGTCCATGCGGACGAACAGGTCCTCGATGACCTCGGGGCCCAGGGCCGCCGGGCCCTTTTTGAGGGCGGGATGGCCGGGGTCGAGGTAGCGCCAGAACATGTGGCTGATGGAATCCGTCGTCTCGAAGACGATGGTGATGTGGCCGCGTTTCATTTTGCGGAGGGCGTTGAAGAGCATGCCCTCCCATTCGACGTGGTTGCTGTACGTCAACTCGAGGAATTTCTTTTCGTCCAGGGCCCCTTCGTTGAGGGCCCAGGTGTCGTTGGCCTCGCCCAAGGTGATGAAGGAGCCCAGGAGCTTCGAAAGGTAGACCGAGTAATAGAACGGGTGGGAAATGGGCAGGGCGGGCTTTTCCGGATCCAGGTTGAGCGGAGTGACGTACATTTCAAAATGAGGAGAGAGGCTCGTCACCAGGAATTTGGCGATCGCCCGGATCTTGATTCCCAGGCCGGGTTTGAACGTCAGGTTGATCCACGGGGAAAATTCGCCGGTTTTCAAAGTGAAAGTCTTGCCCGAAACCTCGATGCGGGCGGCGGTTTTATTCTCGTTGATTGTGATCCGGATCGGGAGCTTGATTTCCATCGGCACGCGCAGCATCGTGTTTTCCGGCCCCGGAAGGTGGGTCTCGACGCGGTTGCCCTTCACTTCGACCGGGAAAAAGACACCGCCTTCGGCCTTCTGGATTTTGGCCGGGTCGGACGTGAAAAACGAAAATGTTCCCTGGCTTCCCTTCAAGTCGGGGGCGCACATCCCGGAAAGGAGGTGGCCGTTGAATTTTTCCGGCGGGAAGGTGATCGGCACGCGCAGGACGGTACTCTGGATGCCTTTTTCGCCGAGGATCTTCCAGAACGGGACGCTGCGCCGGAGGCCCTGGATCACGGGCTTGGAAATCGGCACCTGGTATTTCCCGAGCCGGATCGTCCGTTTTGGCTTGGAGATCCGGGCCGAGGAGAGGTCGGGGAGGTAGGTCTTCGGGTCGCGGCTTAAAAAGTCGAAGATGTTGTGCTTTGAGGGCTCGGACCCGGTCATGAACGAGGACCAGGCCACCGGGGAGATGGCCGGCGTCGTCGTCTGCAGGCGGCCGTAGAATCCCTCGGCCCGGAGGCGAGCCAGGTTCGGGAGCTTGCCTTGGTCCATGAATTTTTCGGCCAGCTCGGGGGCCATCCCGTCCAGGCCGACGACAACCGCCCGTTCCACCAGGCTCCCGCGGAACGCCTTTTGGCCCCGGATGAGCTTCCAAAGCGCCCGGAAGGGCCAGGCCAGAAGGGAAAAAATCGCCAGGAGAAAGGTGAGGAACAGGACGAAAAATGAGGAGAGAAAGGCAAACCCGGCCCCCGGCCCGATGTAGGCCGGAAGCGGGAGACCGACGAAGAGGAGCCCGGCCAGAAGGCAGGCCGCCTTGAACCCGAACCGGCCGCGCGGCCGGCAGACTCCCGGGAATGTCTTCCGAAGAGGATTCTCGATGAACATTAAAATCGATCCGAGATGATTTTCGCGATGTCGGAAATCTGGAGGTCGGAGCCGAAGTCGTTTTTCGCCAGGAAAAACGCGTCGTCCCAGGTGTGCATGCCCTGGAGACCGGGGGTGCGGCCGAAGATCTCCTTCCGTTTGATCGAACCTTTCATGTCGAAACCTGGTTCGGACAGGACGATCAGGTCCGGGCCGGCGGCCGTATAGGGGCCGGAATAAATGTCCTTGGCGTTGATGACCTTCCGGACGACCTTTTTCCCCTCGAATTCGAGTTTCTCGAGCTTCCGGGTGATGTCTTCCTTAATGGCCTTGGCGTCCGCCGCGTGAACCGTACCGTTCGGGAATCGCTTCGCGTAATGGAGGTAGATCCGGTTCGGATCCAGGGCGAAGGCCTTGGTTTTCGGGGAGACGTCCTCGAAACCGTTCGGCTGGGGTTTGGCGAACTTGAGGAATTTCTCTTTAACCAGCCAGGCGTTGAGATACACTTCTTGATTGATTGCGGTGAATCCATGGTCGGAAAGGAAGAAGATGTTTTCTTCGTCGGCCGGCGTTTTCCGGAACGCGCCGTATATTTTCGAAATCAGGCGGTCGATCTGGCGGTAATATTCGAGGAAATTCTGATACTGGGGATGGCCGGGGTCCTGGCCCGCGTTCCAGAAGAAATGATGCAGCCGGTCCGTTCCGGTGATGACGAGTTGGAAATAATCCCATTCGTCCTCCCAGAACATGTTCAAGGCTTTTTGGCGCCCCATGAAGGTCTTGATGAGGTCCTGCCAGAGAAATCCGGGGTTCCCCCTCGATTTGATCGTGTCGATGTCGATCTGGTAACCCATCTGTTCCAGGTCGTCCTTGAGTTCGGGCGGCCAGACCGCCTTGGCCAGGTCCACGGCGACGAAACCGGAGATCAGGACGCCGTTCATTCGGCGGGCCGGGTAGGTCGAGGGCTGGTTGATGACGACCGAGCGGACGCCCTTTTCGGCCAGGGTGTCCCAGAAAACGGGGGCCTTGACGTCGTTGAAGTTCGGGAAGCGGATCTCATAGGATTTGGGCTTGAAATCCGTGAAACCGAAAATCCCATGGGTTCCGGGATTTGTCCCGGTCATGAAACTCGTCCAACTGACCGAGGAAATCTCGGGAAGGCTGGCTTTCATCTTGTGGAGATGGCCGGAATCGATGATCCGGCCGAGCGAAGACATCACCCCGGTCCGGGCTAAATGTTGCAGGAGCCCGAAGGGGACGCCGTCCAACCCGATGACGCAAACCCGATTTTTGATTTTTTTCTTAATAATAGCCATCGTAAACATCAATTATAGCATAGAAAGGAGTGTTTCCAACGGTCTTTATTAAGGAAATCCCTCCGCCTGGCCCTGTCGGATCGGCCAGGCCCAAATTGACTTGTCTTCCCGGGCTTGATAGAGTTTTTCCCTTGAAGGATGACACCGATGTCCC
>JAPKZG010000085.1 GCA_026393895.1 Candidatus Aminicenantota bacterium | reverse complement strand
AGTTGGGTTCGATGATCGCTTGGGCCGAAGAGGTCGAAACGAGCCTGGGGTTAAGGGTGATCCGGGAGAAATCGGGCTCGGGAGCCGGCTCGGGCTCGGGGGCGGAAACGGGAGCGGCCGAGAGCATGAGGGCGGAGAGGTTGCCGGCGGGAAGGAGCAGGGTTTCGCTCAGGGAGGAGGAAGCCAAGGAAACGCCGGAAAGGAGGGGGATTGAGATAAGGAAGGCAAGCACCGTTTTTTTCATCCTAGCGTCTCCTTGGGTGTTCATACTCATTTATACAGCAATATTCGAGCCAAGATTATAAATATGTGTAACTAATAGATAATAATCATATTATATTGATACAAAGACAAGTTATTTAAGACTAAAATGACCATAATATAGACATATCTCTTAAAAAAGCTTGTAAGTATTTGTTAATAAACAAATAAAAAAATATTAATAAATATATTTAAATGTTCAATAATTGGATTTATTGATTTTAGGTATTTTTTAATCGTTTTTTTCCTGCTTCCGGCCGAAAAGTGCACTCCACGGGAGCGCTCTTGGGCTCCCTTCTCCCCAGGGAAAGCGAAGATTTTCAGAGTCAGCCCGAACTTTTCTCCGGAAAATCCCGGGCACAAGCCCGCGGAGGGGGGAAATCCGGCTTGACATCAGCCTTGGGGTTGTTTAAGATAAGCGCCTTATTCCCTGCACAAGGTGAGATCATGAAACCCTCGTTTAATCCAAATAATCGGAAGCGTAAAAAAACACATGGTTTTCTCGTTCGGATGAGTTCGGCCGGCGGACGAAAGGTCATCAAGAGACGCCGGGCGAAAGGGCGCAAACGTCTCGCGGCTGAATGAGCGATTCATACGGACCTCGAGAGAGGATCCGAAAAAAATCGGATTTTGCGGCGCTTTACCAAAAGGGCCGGAGTTTTCGGAGCCGATACTTCACGATCGTTTATCTTTCCAACGTCCTGGGGTATCCCCGAATGTCCGCGGTTTCCAGCCGGAAGGTCGGAAACGCCGTCCGGAGAAACCGGGCCCGCCGACGCGCCCGGGAGTTGTTTCGAAGGAATAAGGGTTTGTTGAAGACGTCTCTGGACATGCTGTTTATCACCCGCGCGGAGTTCGCCGACGCGCCTTGGCCGTTGCTCTGCGCTCAATACGCGGCTTTTCTCGCTTCGCTCCCGCGGGAGAAACCCGTCCGATGAAACGCCTTGTGTTGGCCGCCCTCCACCTCTACAAGAAAGCGCTGTCTCCTTTCCTGGGGACGCATTGCCGTTTCTACCCGACCTGCGCGGATTACACGTTTGAGGCGATTGAAAAATACGGCGTGATCCGCGGGGCCCGGTTCGGGCTCAAACGCCTTCTCCGGTGCCACCCATTCCATGCCGGCGGGTTTGACCCCGTGCCCTAGAAAGGATCAACGATATGGAAACCAGAAGGATCATTCTCGCGATCGTCCTTTCGCTCGGCGTCCTCGTACTTTGGCAGCTTGTCGCCGTGAAAAAAGCCCCGGAGACGACCGCCGTTCCGGCGCAGACGGCGCCCGGTCCCGCGGCCGAAACGGCCGTCAAACCCGAATCCGCGGGACTTCCGGTGTCTGCGGCGCCCGATGCGACTGCGGCGCCGATCCCGGTCGCGGCGGAAGCTCTGGGCGCGGACCGCGAGGAAAAAATCACGGTCTCCACGCCACTTTACACCGCCCAGTGGAGCAATAAGGGCGGCGTTCTTGTCAGCTGGAAGCTTCGCCGCCATAAAAACGAAAAAAACGAAGATCTCGAACTTGTCCCAGCCGCCGCTGTGGAAGCCGGTGTTTCGCCGCTCGCGCTGCTCGATGAGTCGGACCCGGCCCGGGCAACTCTCGAGGGGCTGCGTACGAGTCCCGTAAATACGGCTTTGTACAAGGTGACGGGCGGAAATCTGACCCTGAAAGACGGGGAAACGGGCGTTCTTCGTTTCCAATACGCTGACGGGCGGGGACTCGAAGCCGAGAAGACCTTCACTTTCCAGGGCGGCCGCTATGATTTCGGCTCGGCCGTTTCCGTCCGCAACGGCGGACGGCTTTCGGATGTTCGAATCGTTTGGGGCCCCGGCTATGGAAATCCGTCGGAAGCGGAACTGAAACAACGCTTCGGCGGGGGCGCCGGGGCGTCGTTCCTGGCTTCGGCCAAGGTTTACCACGCCGAAGAACGGAAATACAAGCCCGAATCGAGCGTCTACAATTACATCAACTGGTCGGCTTACAACGATAATTATTTCGCGACGATCTTTCTTCCGGAGGCGGCGACGGGATCGGCTTCGTTCCTCCGCTTCGAAAACGGCAAAACGCCCTTCTTTTTCCTGGCCGCTTCCGCCCCCAAGACGATCTTCGTCGGCCCCAAGGATAACAAAGTCTTGGCCGCCCTCGGAGCGGACACAAAGAAAATCATCCGCTATGGGATGTTCGGATTCATCACCGAAATCCTGTTCGTTTCGATCCGGGCGATTTACAAGGTGATCCCCAACTGGGGCTTTGCCATCATCGTGCTGACGATCCTGATCAAGATCCTGTTCTTCCCCCTGACTTACACCAGCAGCAAGTCGATGGCCAAGATGGCCGAGCTGCAGCCGAAAATCAAGTCGCTTCGGGCCAAGTACAAAAAGGCGAAAACCGACATTCAGCAGCGCCGGGAGATGAACGAGGAGATGATGAAGCTCTATAAAGAGCACGGCGTGAACCCGGCCGGCGGCTGCCTGCCGATGCTCATCCAGCTCCCCGTCTTCTGGGGATTCTTCCGCCTCTTGACGGTGGGGATCGAATTCCGCCACAGCCCCTGGATGTTATGGATCAAAGATCTTTCGGTTCATGATCCCACATATATCACCCCCATCTTGATGGGGGCGACCCAGTTCATCAGCCAGAAAATGACCCCGACGTCAGCCGACCCCTCCCAGGCGCGGATGATGCTGATCATGCCCGTCGTCATGACCCTCTTTTTCCTGAACTTCCAGAGCGGTCTGGTCCTCTACTGGTTGACATCGAACGTGCTGCAAATCGGCCAACAAGCATTGATGAACCGGATGATGAGCAAAAAAAAGGTTGAGAGCCATGGAAAATCAAGAAAAAAATGACGACCTCCCGGTCGCCCCGGACGTCGAGGAAGCCCCGGAATTCAAGGGGAAAAACCTCGAAGACGCTATCCTCCACGCCGAACATAAGCTGAAGCTTCCCCGGACCGAATTCGAATACGAGGTCGTCACCGAAAAAACGCGCCTCTTCGGGCTCGGCAAGGAAGTCGTCATCCGAGCCCGCGTCAAGCGGTTTGCCAAGAACGGCGATCTGACCGCGTTCCTCGACCGCCTGATGAACGTCTTTCCGCTGGAGCTGACGTATGAAATCAAGACGAAAGAGGACATCAGCTTCGTCATCTTCGGGGGGGAGGACAAACAGATCCTGCTTTGGAAAGACGGAGTGCTGTTGCTGGCGATTCAACATCTCCTCAACAAGATCTCCGACCGGAAAGTCCAGGTGGATTGCGAATTCTTCCGGAAACGCAAGGAAAAGTCCCTGCGCGATTACACCCTCGACGTGGCCCATCGGGTCGCCGATTCCGGCCGCAACGAGATTCTGGATCTCATGAATCCCTACGAGCGGCGGATCGTTCACATCGCCGCCAACCAGGTACCGGGGATCACCAGCGAAAGCCTGGGCGAGGGATTTTTAAAGCGGGTCAAGATTTTTCCGTTGAATAAACGCACCCGTTGACGCGAAGAGGCGGGCGTTTTGCCGAAAACATCGCCGTGTATGACCTGTCTTTAATCGAGACGATCGTCGCCGTCTCGACGCCTCCCGGTTCCGGCGGAATCGGCGTCGTCCGGTTGAGCGGGCCGGCGGCTCTAAAAATCGCCCGGGCGCTTTTTCGGCCGAAGGAGACGAAGCGGAAATTCGAACCCGGTCGCGCCGTCCTGGGTTCGATCGCGGATCCCGGAGACGGCCGGCCTTTCGACGAAGGCTTTCTCCTCTTTTTCAAGGCTCCCCGTTCCTATACCAGAGAGGACGTCGTCGAGTTCCACCTTCACGGAAGCCCGGTCATTCTGGAGGAAATCGTCCGTCTGGCCGTCCGGCAAGGCGCCCGGCCGGCTTTGCCCGGCGAGTTCACACTGCGGGCTTTTTTAACCGGCCGCCTCGATTTTCTTCAAGCGGAAGCGGTCGACGACCTGATTCGCTCGACGTCCCTGGCCCAGGCCAAATCGGCTTTTCGGGGTGTCGAAGGCGCCTTGTCGAAAAAAATCGCGACTTTGCGCGACGGAGTCATCGCCTTAATCGCCCGGATCGAGGCGGACATTGAATTTCCGGAGGAAGGCCGGCCGGCGTCGAAAAAAGACTATGCCGATAAAATCGATAGGATACGTTCGACCGTCGACATCCTCGTCCGGAGCTACGAAAAGGGGAAAGCTCTCGGCGAGGGTGTGACAATTGCCCTGGTAGGCCTGGCAAACTCTGGTAAATCAACTCTTTTCAATGACTTGCTAGAAGAACCAAGGGCCATCGTCACTCCCTTCCCGGGGACGACCCGGGATTATCTCCGGGAAATCATTCGTATCAAGGATGCCTCTTTCCTTCTCGTGGACATGGCCGGCCTGGGGCGCCCAAGTTCACCGGTCGAACGCGAAGGCGTCCGGCGCGGAAAGAAAATCGCCGCTGAATCCGACGGCCTTCTTCTCCTGCTGGACGGCTCCCGGCGGTTTTCCGCCGCGGACGGCGCGCTCATTGAATCCTATCGATCGAGAAGAATCATTTTGGTTTTAAATAAAACGGACCTCCCGGAGAAAACCTCGATGGCCGACGTGAACTGTCGTTTCCCGGATCTTCCGCTGGTCGGAATATCCGCCTTGAAGGGAAATGGGTTGGCCGAACTCCGAAAAATGATTTACGATCTTTTCTTTCACCTGATTCCCGCAGACGAAATCATCGTCTTCCGGAAAAGGGACAAACTCCTTCTGGAGGAAATTTCCGTCCGTCTGCTTCGGGCCAAAGGAATGATTCTCCGCGGCCGGCCGATCGAATTAGCTGCCGAGGAAGCGCGCGAAGTCGTCGCGCTTACCGGGTACCTGACCGGCGAAATCCGCGCCGACGATATCCTCGACGATATCTTCTCCCGCTTTTGTATCGGGAAATAATTAGTTCCCGGTCTCTTTTCCCGGCCTGAATTCGTCATAACGCGAACCCAAAGGCCATGTCCGGACATGTCGGAAACAGGGCAAAAATAGATTATAATACCCATCAAGATGGCCTCCGAATCCTATGATGTCGCGATCGTCGGCGCCGGCCATGCCGGTTGCGAGGCAGCCGTGGCGGCGGCGAACATGGATTGTTCCGCCTGCTTGATCACGATGCACTTCGAAACGATTGCCCAGATGTCCTGTAATCCAGCCGTCGGCGGATTGGCCAAGGGGCACCTTGTCCGGGAAATCGACGCCTTGGGCGGAATCATGGGGCTTTTGGCCGATGAGACGGGCATCCATTTCCGGCTGCTCAATCGAAGCCGGGGAGCGGCTGTCCAGGCGCCGCGGGCCCAATGCGATAAATCCCGGTACCGGCTGGAAATGAAGGAACGGCTGGAAAAAACTCCCGGGTTGACCATTTATCAGGGAATCGTGACCGGGCTAATCGTCGAGAAGAATAGAATCCGGGGAGTCGCTTGCGGCGACGGCCGCGTTATCAGCGCCAAAGCCGTTATCCTCACGCCCGGAACGTTTTTAAACGGACTTATTCATATCGGGCTTTCGAGCTATCCGGCCGGCCGGGCCAACGAACCTCCGTCCGTGGAACTCAGCGAAGCGATTCAAAAACTCGGCCTGAAAACATTCCGGCTGAAAACCGGAACACCGATGCGCCTAGACGGGAAAACGATCGATTGGACGGTGTTTGAGGCCCAATCCGGAGACGAAGAACCGGTTCCGTTTTCCCTGAGGACGGAAAAGAAACTTGAAAACAAGGTTTTTTGTCATCTTGGCTATACGAATGAAAAGACCCACAGGGTGATCCGACGGGATCTCCACAAATCTCCGCTCTATAGCGGCCGGATCCGGGGGCTCGGGCCGCGGTACTGCCCGTCGATCGAGGACAAGGTTGTCAAGTTCTCTCATCATCCTCGCCACCAGTTCTTTCTCGAGCCGGAGGGCCTGAATACGTCCGAGATCTACGTCAACGGGCTTTCCTCAAGCCTCCCTTATGATACCCAGCGGGATATCCTCCGGACCATCCCAGGATTGAAGGACTCGAAAATCCTTCGCCCGGCTTACGCAATCGAATACGATGCGGTCCTGCCGACCCAGTTGTTACCGACCCTGGAGACCAGACCGGTCGATGGGCTCTATCTGGCCGGCCAGATCAACGGGACTTCGGGTTATGAAGAAGCCGCGGCCCAAGGGCTCATGGCCGGAATCAACGCCGTTTTAAAAATCCGGAGGAAGAACCCTTTCATCCTCCGCCGCGATCAGGCTTATATCGGGGTCTTGATCGATGATTTGATTTCCAAGGGCGTGGAGGAACCGTATCGGTTGTTCACCTCCAGGGCCGAACACCGGCTCGGTCTGCGCATCGACAACGCGGATTCCCGGTTGTCCGCGTATGGGCGGGAATTCGGGCTTTTGTCCGAACGGGATTTCGTCCATTTCCAAAAAAAGGAAAAGCGCCTTTCCTCGGTCCTCGCCTATTTAGAAAAAACCAAGGTCGTTCCGGAAAGAAAAGACCGTATTTCTCTCAAAGAATACCTCCGCCGGCCTGATATCGGGTTTGAGAATGTGTTAGAATACGGACCGATGCCCGAGGCCCTTTCTCCGGAGGAAATCCGCCATGTCGTGGCCGAGGTCAAATATGAGGGCTACCTGAAGAAACAGGAAACCGAGGTTGCCCGTATCATGAAAATGGACGGGATGAGGATCCCGGCGGGATTCAACGCCTCGCTCATTCCCGGCCTGGGCCGGGAAGCGGTTGAAAATGTGGCTAAACACAAGCCGAAATCGATCGGGGAAATGAAAAAGCTTCCGGGGTTGACTCCGTCCGATGTTATGAACGTGTTCATTCATATCTCGACGAGAAATGTTCCACGTGGAACATCCCGGGGAAAGATGCTTTTGAAAGATGAATAAAATCATCGCGGTCGCCAATCAGAAGGGCGGGGTCGGAAAAACGACGACATCGATTAATCTAGCTGCCGCCCTGGCCGTTAAAAAAGCAAGGGTTCTCCTGGTCGATTTCGATCCGCAGGGAATGGCCTCCGCCGGTTTGGGAAAATCCAAGGAAATGAACAAGGGGATTTACGCGGCTTTGATGGGCGGAAGGGATATCATGGATTTCGTTTCCGGGACCGAAATGGACAATCTTTATATTTGTCCGTGTTCTCCGGAGCTTTTGGGCGTGGAAGCGGAGCTCTTCACTTCCGACGCCCGGGAAAAAAAGCTGAAAAACGCCTTGGAAAAGGCGAGGCCGAGATTTAACTACATTCTTATCGATTGTCCGCCTTCCCTGGGATTTTTAACCATCAATGCCCTTACGGCGGCGGATTCCGTCATGATTCCGGTCCAAACCGAGTTTTTTTGTATGGAAGGGATCCCGGACCTCCTCCATACCCTGAACGAAGTCCGGACATACTTCAACCCGGGCCTCAAAATCGAAGGAATCGTTCTGACGATGTATGACGATCGGACGAATCTTTCCCGTCAGGTGGCCGAAGAAGTCCGGAAGTCTCTGAAAGAGCTCGTCTGTCGGACGATCATTCCAAGAAGCGTCAGGCTGGCGGAAGCTCCGTCCTTCGGAAAACCCGTGATTTTATATGAACCAAGATCACGGGGGGCGGAGGCCTATTTATCGCTGGCTCAGGAGATTTTAGAAAAATGAAAAAAGCGCTCGGCAAAGGCATCAAGGCTTTCATCCCCGAAGAATACGGCATTTTAAAGGAGGAATCTTTTACCGAGCTTGACATCGACCTGTTGAGCCCGAGCCCGTTTCAGCCACGGATGAGGTTTGACGAACACGCGATCGATGAGTTGGCCCAATCGATCCGGGAAACCGGAATCCTTCAGCCGATCATCGCCGTCCCGGCCGGGGGCCGGTATAACATCATCATCGGCGAACGGCGGTGGCGGGCCGCCCAGAAAGTCGGCCTCCGCAAGGTCCCGGTCATTCTCCGGAATATCCCCAAGGAACGCCAGATGGAGGCGTCCGTCATCGAAAATGTTCAGCGGGAAGACCTCAATCCGATCGAAATCGCCCACTCTTACAAAGGGTTGATCGAAATCCTGGGGTATTCGCAGGAGGAAGTGGCCGATAAGGTGGGCAAAGACCGGGCTTCCGTGGCCAACACCCTCCGGCTCCTCAACCTTCCGGAAACCGTTCAGGGAATGCTGGCCCAGGAAAAGATCTCCATGGGTCACGCCCGGGCCATTCTTGGGATCGAGGATCCAAAGGGGCAGATCGAAGCCGCCAAATGGGCCGCGGAATCGGGCCGGAGCGTCCGGGAGACCGAGGATTACGTCAATCGACGCCGAAAGAAAAGGGCACCCCGCCGGACGAAAATTGACCCGGACTTGGAAAGCCTTCAGGAAGATCTTCTCCAATATCTGGGCGCTAAGGTCGCCATTTCCGGCACCCCCAAAAAAGGGACGATAAAAATTTCGTATTTTTCTCTCGGGGAATTGAACCGGATTTATGATTTGATCAAAGGGGTCCGTTCATGAAAGATCAGAAAGAGAAACAGAACTGGAATGAATCGAAACTCTCCGGGTTTTATGACGAAGGGACCGAATTTCAAGGAGAATTGAAATTTAAGGGCTCTTTCCGGATTGACGGGTTTTTCAAAGGGAAAATCAATTCCGACGACATGTTGATCATCGGCGAGCGGGGAAATGTCGAGGCCGAAGTTAATGTCGGTTACGCCGTCGTCAACGGGGAATTCCATGGCCGGATTCAGTGCAAGGATAAAATCGAAGTCCATGATCACGGCCGGATTTTCGGTACGATCATCGCTCCCAGGATAACGATCGCGGAAAGCGCCTACCTCGAAGCCAAATGCCAGACGACGGACTCCGCCTCCCCGGACGTCGAAGATTCGGGGAAAAAGGACGAATAATTTTGCGAAAAGTCCTGGCCGTCATTCCGGTCCGGTTTGGTTCGACGCGCTTTCCCGGAAAGCCGCTGGCCGTCATCGCGGGCAAACCGATGATCCAGCGCGTGATTGAAGGCGTTCGGACATGTCGGTCGCTCGAACGGGTGATCGTGGCCACCGACGATGCGCGGATTTTCGAGATCGTCCGGGCGCTCGGGGCGGAGGCGGTCATGACTTCCCCGGACCATGCCTCCGGAACGGATCGGGTCGCCGAAGTCGCCGCCGCAAACGATTATCCGATCGTGATAAGCGTCCAGGGCGACGAACCCCTCGTCGAGGGATGGACTCTCGACGGATTGGCGGAAACTCTTCAAGATCCCGGCCTTCCCATGGCCAGCTTGATGGCCCGGATCACGGACATGTCCGCACTTTCCGAGCCCCACCGGGTCAAGGTCGTGGTCGATGCGTCCGGAAACGCGCTCTATTTCTCGCGGGCGCCCATCCCCAACGGCGCTTCCGATTTTTTCTTCCAACATGTCGGAATCTACGGCTATCAACGGGACTTTCTCCTCGGATTCCGGAATCTTCCGGTTTCGCGCCTCGAACGAACGGAAAGATTGGAACAACTCCGCGTCCTGGAAAACGGATACCGAATCCGGATGATCGAAATCCTCCGGCCGACCTTGAGCGTGGACGTTCCCGAAGATATAATGAAGGTTGAAAAATTCCTGAACGAGCAAGAATCCCATGACTAAGTATATTTTCGTAACGGGCGGAGTGCTTTCCGCGTTGGGAAAAGGCATTGCCGCAGCCTCGATCGGCCGGTTGCTCGAGAGCCGGGGATTTAAAATCACGATTCTCAAACTGGATCCTTACTTGAATGTCGATCCGGGAACGATGAGTCCATACCAGCATGGAGAGGTTTACGTTACGGACGACGGGGCTGAAACAGACCTGGATCTTGGCCATTATGAACGCTTTACGTCCACGCGAACGACAAAGTATCACAACTGGACTGCCGGCAAAATCTATGACATCATCCTCAAAAAAGAACGCCGGGGCGAGTTTCTTGGAAAAACCGTCCAGGTCATCCCCCACGTCACCGACGAGATCAAGAACGCCCTCAAATCGGTCGCCGAGTCCAACGATATCATCATCGTCGAGATCGGCGGGACGGTGGGCGACATCGAAAGTCAGCCGTTTCTTGAAGCCATCCGCCAGATGCGGTTGACCCACGGAAGCGAAAACACGCTGTTTGTTCACCTGACGTATGTCCCGTACGTCAAAACTTCGGGAGAGTTGAAAACAAAACCCACCCAGCATTCGGTCAGGGAATTGCGGGCGATCGGGATCCAGCCGGACATCCTTCTTTGCCGGACCGACCGGAACCTCGGGCCGGAAATGAAGGCGAAAATTTCCATGTTTACGAACGTCCCGGAAAACGCGGTCATCACGGCCCGGGATGTGGAGAATATTTACGAGATTCCGCTGGTCTTTGCCGAAGAGGGGTTGGATACGATCATTTACAAACAATTCGGCCTGATCCCTAAAAAGCGAGACCTTGCTCAATGGAAATCGTTTGTCCGGCGGATGAACGATCCCAAGGACGAAGTCGATATCGCGATTGTCGGCAAGTACGCCGAACTCGAAGATTCCTACCTGAGCCTCAAGCAGGCGCTGATCCACGGGGCCGTGGCCAACGACCTTAAGGTCAACCTCGAATGGATCGAGGCGGAGAACCTGGAAAAGGGAAAGCTCGAAAAAATCCTCGGGGCCAAGGACGGAATTCTGATTCCCGGCGGCTTCGGCCAACGCGGAATTGAAGGGAAAATCCGGGCCGTCACGTTCGCCCGCGAGAACAAGGTGCCCTTGTTCGGAATCTGCCTTGGGATGCAATGCGCGACGATCGAGTTCGCCCGGAACGTCGCCGGTCTCAAGGGGGCTAATTCCACGGAGTTTGACGACGAGACGCCGGCGAAGATTTTCTTCAAGTGGCGGGAGTTGAAGGGCGTCACCGACATAGGCGGAACGCTGCGGTTGGGCCAGTACCTCTGCCGCCTCCAGAAATCCTCCTTGGCCTATAAAATCTATCGGAATGAAGAAATATGGGAGCGCCATCGCCATCGCTTCGAGTTCAACCCGGCGTTTGAAAAACCCCTGACCGAGGCCGGGCTCCGTTTTTCGGGGAAAAACCCCGATTACGGGCTGGCCGAAATAGTCGAGCTCCCGGATCACCCGTGGTTTCTCGGTTGTCAATTCCATCCGGAGTTCAAGTCCCGGCCCCTGCGGCCTCATCCCATTTTTAAAGCGTTTATCGGAGCCAGCTATGCCCATCGCCAAGAAAGACGCGCGCGTTGACGGAACCGGGAAAACCGCCCCGGCGTCGGGGCTTTTTCTCATCGCCGGTCCATGCGTCATCGAGAGCCGGGCGAAAACCGTCGCCCTCGCCCGCCGGCTAGCGGCCGTCGCGGAACGGTTGGGCTTCCCGTTCATATTTAAAGCGTCGTTTGACAAGGCCAACCGGACTTCGATCCGGTCGTTCCGGGGTCCCGGTCTTCGGGCGGGTTTGGAAATTCTCCGCGCGGTCAAGGAATCCGCGGGTGTGCCGGTCCTCTCCGACGTCCACGAAACATCGCAAGTCGCCTCGGCCGCGGAGGTTTTGGACGTCCTCCAAATTCCCGCTTTTCTCTGCCGCCAAACCGACCTGGTCTTGGCCGTCGCCCGCACAGGAAAGCCGGTCAACGTCAAGAAAGGACAATTCCTCGCCCCGGGCGACATGATGTATGTCGTCGAAAAAATCTTGAGCGCCGGCAACGCCCGGATCATGCTCACCGAGCGCGGCACATCCTTCGGCTATAACGATTTGATCGTGGACATGCGCTCGATTTTGGAAATGAAAGGCCTCGGTTTCCCCGTCGTCATCGACGCCTCCCACGGCGTGCAGAAACCGGGCGGCGCGGGAGCGGCCTCGGGAGGAGAGCGCCGCTTCATCCCGGCGTTAGCCAGGGCGGCCGTGGCCGCCGGCGCCGACGGCGTATTTCTCGAGGTTCACGATGATCCGGCCCGGGCCCGGTCGGACAAGCACAACGCCTGGCCGGTAGACGAGGTCGAACCCCTGATGGCCGACCTTCTCCGGATTTACCGGGTGCTGGGGGAATCGAAATGACGAAAAAAGAAATTATCCGGGCGGGACGGGAAGTCCTCGACCTCGAGGCCCGGGCGGTCTCGGGGCTCCGGGAGAAAATCGGCGACGCGTTCGTCCGGGCCGTGAATCTCCTTTATAAAACGAAAACGCGGATCATCGTCCTGGGCATGGGGAAATCAGGCCTCGTCGGCCGGAAAATCGCGGCCACCTTGGCCAGTTGCGGCACGCCGGCAATGTTCGTCCATCCGGCGGAAGCCGGACACGGCGACCTGGGCATGATTCTGGAAGGGGACGTCGTGATCGCAGTTTCTTACAGCGGCGAGACGCGGGAGATCATCGACCTTCTCGGTTTTATCAAGCGTCTCGGGGTGAAGCTCATCCTGATCACCGGCGCGCCGCATTCCCATATCGCCCGCTATAGCGACATCATCCTGGAGGCGCGGATCGACAAGGAAGCCGACCCGGGCGGATGGGTCCCCACGGCCAGCTCCACGGCGGCGCTGGCCTTGGGCGACGCCCTGGCCATCGCGGTCATGAAAAGGAAAGGCTTTTCCGAACGCGATTTCGCTTCCGTCCACCCGAAAGGAGCCCTGGGCAAACGCCTTCTCCGGATCGAAACGCTGATGCACAAGGGCCGGGCGATCCCCCGGGTCAAGCCCACCGCGCCGATGGGCGACGTCATCGAGGAAATGACGTCGAAAAAATTGGGTATGACCTGCGTGGTCGACGGGGCGGGCCGTCTGGCCGGGGTCATTACCGACGGCGACCTGCGCCGCATGATCCGGAAACACCGGGACGCGCTCCTGTCCAGGACCGCTTCGGATTGTATGACCGACGGACCCGTTACCGTGATGAAAGGCGATCTGGCGGCCGAGGCGCTGAACATCATGGAACAAAACCGGATCACGTCGCTCGTGGTCCTCGGCACCGGAGAGAGGGTGGAGGGGATCATCCATCTTCACGACCTCTGGCGGACGGAGATGTTTTAATGGGAAAACGCGGACGGGCGCGCCGGATCCGGATGATCCTGGCGGATGTTGACGGGACTCTGACCGACGGCTCGTTGACCCCGTATCCCGACGGCGAGGAAATCAAGTCCTTCAATACAAAGGACGGGCTCGGGGTCTTGATCGCCCAATTGGCCGGGTTGAAAGTGGGCTTCATCACCGGAAAAAACTCGAAAGGCCTTGAAGAACGGGCTTCGCGGCTTCAGATCGACGAACTCCGCCAGGGAGTCATCGATAAAATGCCCGCTTTCCGGGAGATTTTAGCCAAGCACGGCTTTCGGCCCGAGGAAATCGCCTTCATCGGAGACGATTTGAACGACTTGGAGGTCCTCAAGGTCTCGGGCCTTTCGGCGGCCCCCGTCGACGCCGTCCCGATCGTCCGCAAACGGGTCGATTTCGTCTGCCGCCGGCGCGGCGGAGAAGGCGCCTTCCGGGAATTGGTCGATTTCATCGTCGGGGCGCAGAAGAAATGGGGCATAGTCAAGGACCGTTTCAGCGAGATTTTCAACCGAAAAGTTTGACCGCCGACGGGCGGGCCAGGGAGGTCATGATGCCTATCAACGCCAAGATTTTCCGCGAATACGATATCCGCGGCATCGTCGACGTCGATTTGACCCCGGAGGTCGTGCAAACGCTCGGCCGGGCGATGGGAACGTATTTTCAGGGAAAAGGGAAGAAGGCGGTGGCCTTGGGGTATGATTGTCGCTTGAGTTCGCCGGCGTTCGCCCAGGCGATGGCCTCCGGCTTGCGCTCGGTCGGCTGCGACGTTACGGACCTCGGGACGATTCCGACGCCGCTTTTGTATTTTGCCGCTTACTACAAGGAAATGGAGTCCGGGGTGATGATCACCGGCTCCCACAATCCGCCCGAGTACAACGGGTTCAAGATGACCGTGGGACATGACACGCTCTACGGCGAGGCCATCCAGGACGTTTACCGGATCATCCGGGACAACGCCTTTGCCCCGGCCGGCGACGGGTCGTACCGGGCGTACGACATCCGCCCCGAATACGAGGCCTACGTCCTCAGCCTGTTCAAATTAGCCCGCCCGCTCAAGGTCGTCCTGGACGCGGGAAACGGCACGGCCGGGGTCGTGGCCGCGCCGATCTTCCGGAAACTCGGTTGCAAGGTCGACGAGCTGTTCTGCGACATGGACGGGCGTTTCCCGAATCACCATCCCGATCCGACACTGCCGGAAGCGATGGCCTCCCTGATTTCCCGGGTGAAGGCCACGAAGGCCGAGCTCGGGCTGGCCTACGACGGCGACGGCGACCGGATCGGGGTCGTCGACGACGAGGGTCATTTGATCTGGGGCGACCAGCTCCTGATCTTTTTCGCCCGGGACATCCTGAAGAGCTTTCCCGGCGCGACGATCATCTCCGAAGTCAAAGCGACCAAAGTCTTGTACGACGAAGTCGCCCGGCTCGGCGGCAAGGCGATCATGTGGAAGACCGGCCATTCCCTGATCAAGAAAAAAATCAAAGATGAAAAGGCCAAGCTCGCCGGCGAAATGAGCGGGCATATGTTTTTCGCCGACCGGTGGTTCGGCTTCGACGACGCGATCTACGCCTCGCTCCGGGTGGCGGAGCTTGTCGCCCGTTCACCCCAGCGGCTCTCGATAATGCTCGCAGCGCTTCCGAAAACTTACAGCACGCCCGAGATTCGGGTGTACGCGTCCGAGGAGGTCAAGTTCAAGATCGTCGACAAGGTCAAACGCGAGCTCGCCGCCAAATATCCGGTGATCGACATCGACGGCGTGCGGGCGATCATGCCGAGGGGCTGGGGACTGGTCCGGGCTTCGAACACCCAGGCCGTCCTGGTCCTGCGGTTCGAGGCGGAGACCGAGGCGGACCTGGCGGCCATCCAACAGGAAGTCAAGGCGTCTGTCGAGCGGGCGATTAAAAAGCTCGAACGGCCGTCATGAAATCCGTCGCCGATCTTTACGCCGTCATCATGGCCGGGGGGGGCGGGACCCGCTTTTGGCCGCTCAGCCGGAAACGCTGGCCTAAGCAGTTTCTCCCGATCGCAACCGGGAAAACGATGATCGAGGAAACGTACCGCCGGATCCGGCCTCTGGTCCCGAACCGGCGCGTGTTCACGATCGCCAACGCCGCCCAATCCCGCACCATCCGCCGGCTCCTTCCGGCGCTGCCGTCGGCCAACGCCCTGGTCGAGCCCCGCGCCCGGAACACGGCCGCCTCGCTCATTTTGGCCACGGCGCACGTTTATCGCCGGAATCCCGAGGCGGTCGTTGCGGTCCTCGCCTCGGACCATTTGATTGTCGACGAACCGCTGTTTCTAAAAAAACTCGCGGCCGCGGCCGAGGCGGCCGCTCGGACCGAGAGCCTCGTGACCTTCGGGATTCAACCGACTTTTCCGGCCACGGGATACGGGTATATTCAATTCGCCAAGGAGGGCGGGCGGAAAGTGGCCGGGGAGCCGTTTCACTCTGTCCGGGCGTTCCGGGAAAAGCCGTCGAGGGAGGCGGCCGTCGCGTTCCTGAAATCCGGCGACTACGTCTGGAATTCGGGCATGTTTCTCTGGCGGGCGTCGGTCTTCGGCCGGGCCATGGATCGTTATTCTCCGGAGTTTTTCCCTTTCTGGCGAAGGACGCTCGACGCGCTTGAAAAAAAGTCAAAGACGGCCCTATCGAAAATCTTTGAGGAAATCCCGGCTCTTTCGATCGATTATGCCCTGATGGAAAAGGCCGAAGGGACGCTCGTCTGCGCCGGCGATTTCGGCTGGTCGGACGTGGGCGCCTGGTCCGCCTTGGGTGACTTGTGGCCTCGGGATGATCAGGACAACGCCCGCCGGGGACAGGTCGTCGCGGTCGAGACCCGGGGCAATATCGTCTGCAACCCGGGAAAGTTGACGGCTTTGATCGGAGTGGAAAACCTCGTAATCGTCCAAACCAAGGACGTCCTCCTGGTCTGCCGCAAGGAGCGGGACCAGGATGTCAAAAAGATCCTCGATCTTTTGGAAAAAAGCGGAAAAACGGAATACTTGTAATCCCGGCGTCAGGGTGTTTTTTTCGCGCCGAAGGCCTTGAGCCCCGGGAGGGGAGAGCCGAGGCTCCCCCTCCCGCTTCCTTGGCGCCTAATGGCTGGAAAGATTTTTTGATCCGAGGGTAAAAACACAATTGTCGTGTCCGCCCATCCAAACCACCGATAAACGATAGTAGAGAGCTTTCTCCAGGACTTCCTCGGCCGGGAATGAATCCCCGTCTTTTTGGAAGGTGGATTCGATAAGATAGGCGACATATTCCGCTTTTAATTCGGCCAGCGTCGGAGCGTAAGCGTCGCTTTCGGTCTCGAAGTTTTTCATGATCAACGGCCGCGGGCGTTGCGGAGGAGGCGGAAGTTGTTGGACACGACGTAAGAGAGGGCGAGGTTGGAGGCCAGGGAAACGATCCAGCCCAGGGGTTTGCTGCGCTTGTAGAGGGCTTTCGTTCCGAAGTAGG
>JAPKZG010000073.1 GCA_026393895.1 Candidatus Aminicenantota bacterium | reverse complement strand
CAGGGGCCCCCCTCCGCTATGCGGCTTCTGGAAGGCATTTCCGGTCATGGAGATTTCGTTTTTTCTCCCGAATCATGGGAATCAGGGTTAGTATTGTGTCTCCAATTTAAAAGACAGGCAGATGCAGGTACCCGTTGTTCGCGAGATCGAGGCCAAATCGATTCTCAACGCCTCGAAGGTCTACGATTACTGCATCAACCCATACACCGGGTGCCAGGTCGCCTGCGTTTACTGTTACGCCGCGCTGTTCATGCGGCGGTACAGCGGGCACTCCGAGCCGTGGGGCGGGTTCGTCGACGTCAAAATCAACGCCCCCGAGCTGTTGGCCAAGCAAATCGGCAAGGCGAAAAAGGGAACAATATGGATCGCTTCGGTCTGCGACCCCTATCAACCGCTCGAAAAGAAATACGCGTTGACCCGGCGCTTGGTGGAAGCCCTGATCGGAAGAAACTTCCCGGTGGTGATCCAGTCGAAGTCGGCCCTCCTTCGCCGCGATCTCGACGTCATCCGCCGTTTGTCCGACGTCGACGTGGGTTTCACCATCGCCACGGAAGACGAGGCCTCGGCCCGATTGTTTGAACCTCAGGCCGCGCCGATTCGGGAACGGATCGAGATTCTGAAGGAATTCAAAGCCGCCGGGGTCCGGACATTCGCCTTCGCCGGGCCGCTCCTTCCGGGGAGCCCGGAAAAATTGGCCGCCCTCCTGGCCCCGGCCGTGGACCATGTTTTCATCGACCGGATGAACTACCTTCCCGCCGTGCGCACCATTTACGCCCGGCACGGCCTCCTGGAATTTCTGTCGGATTCGTTTTTTCGGACTCAGGGGTCGATCCTGGCCAAGGGGCTGAGGTCTCGCGGTGTCTGGGTCAAAAGCATTTTTTAAAAGGGGGACACAATACCAATTACCCAATTTCCCAGATACACAAGTAGAAACGAATAATTGGGTAATTGGTATTGTGTCCCCCTTTTTTCCCCTTTCCCCGTTTTTACGCCCGTTTTTTAGTATACTGATGGGGTCTATTTTGGAGAGTCACAATGCGTCCGACGATCGAATGGGCCGGCGATAAAATCGTCATGATCGACCAGCGGAAGCTGCCGCTGGAGGAAGTGTACGTGGAATGCCGGACCTATGAACAGGCGTCCGAAGCCATCGAGACGATGGTCATCCGCGGCGCCCCGGCGATCGGGGTGGCGGCCGCGATGGGAATCGCCCTCGGGATGCTGGGCGTCAAGGCCGGGGAGGACAGGGCCGCGGCGTATGCCCGCGTCCATAACCGGATTTACCGGACCCGCCCGACCGCCCGCAATCTTTTTTGGGCGCTGGAGCGGATGAAAGCGGTGTTCGAGGCCCAACGCGAATCGTCGCTGGCCGAGCTGCAAAAAAAGCTCGTCGCCGAGGCCGTCGAAATCGACCGCGAGGACGAGGAACTTTGCCGCCGGATCGGACAAAACGGCGCCTCCCTGATCAAAGACGGAGACGTCGTCCTGACGCATTGCAACGCCGGCGGGCTGGCGACGGCCGGATACGGCACGGCCGTCGGGGTCATCCGGGCGGCCTGGGAGGCCGGGCGCACGTTCTCCGTTTTCGCCGATGAAACGCGGCCCTTCCTTCAGGGCGCGCGCCTGACGGCCTGGGAGTTGGAACGGATCGGTGTTCCTTACCGGGTCATCACCGATAACATGGCCGGCTGGCTCATGCATCGGAGCGAAATTTCGCTGGCCGTCGTCGGGGCCGACCGGATCGCCCGGAACGGCGATACGGCCAATAAAATCGGGACATATTCCGTGGCCGTCCTCTGCAAGGAAAACGGCCTGCCGTTTTACGTCGCCGCCCCGCTCAGCACGTTTGATTTTGCACTCGCCGACGGGAGTCTCATTCCGATCGAGGAACGGCCCGACGCCGAGGTCCGGGAGATCAACGGGCGGCTGATCGTTCCGCCCGCGGCCAAGGTCCGCAACCCGGCCTTTGACGTGACGCCGGCCCGGTACATCGCGGGCATTATTACCGAAAAAGGCGTCGCCCGTCCGCCGTACGAGTCGACTCTCGATGCCCTCCGCAATCGATGAACGATCATCTCCGATAAGGGAACCGGCCCGACCATGAACCCGCGGCACCTGCTGGCGATCGAATCTTCGTGTGACGAGACCTCGGCGGCCGTCGTCCGCGACGACCGGGGAACTGACTATCGGGAATGCGCAGGATCCCAACGCGTCGTCCGCGACGACCTTTCGATCCTCAGCAACATCGTCCTCTCCCAGGACGAAATCCACGCCCCTTACGGCGGGGTCGTACCGGAACTGGCCTCCCGCCAGCACCTCAAGGCCGTCACGCCGGTCGTCCGGGAGAGTCTGGCGACGGCCGGCCTTCCACTTGCGGCCATGGATTTCTTCGCCGTCACCCAGGGACCGGGGCTGATCGGCTCGCTTCTGGTCGGGCTCTCCTTCGCCAAAGGCCTGGCCTATTATTATCGGAAGCCCGTCCTCGGTATCGACCATGTCCAGGCCCACATCGAAAGCGCCTTCATCGACCGGCCGGATCTTGTCTTCCCCGCCCTGGCCCTGGTCGTTTCCGGCGGTCACACCTCGCTTTTCCTGATGAAAAAAAAGCTCCGGTACCAGGTCATCGGCCGGACCCGGGACGACGCGGCCGGCGAAGCCCTGGATAAAATCGCCAAGTTCCTGGAATTGGGATATCCCGGCGGCCCGATCATCCAGAAACTGGCCGAAAACGGCGATCCCGGCCGCTTCCCCTTCGGCCTGCCTCGGATGAGCGACCGGAGCCTGGATTTCAGTTTCAGCGGATTGAAAACCGCGGCCATCCGGATCGTCCGGGAGAACGGGATCGGCAAGGATTCGGCCTCCCTCCCCGATTTTTTAGCGAGTTTCGAATCGGCCGTCGTCCGGGCCCTTTTGGGAAATATCATCCGGGCGACGGAAATCCACAGCCCGAAATCGCTTGTCCTCGGCGGCGGCGTCGCCCGGAACAAACGTCTCCGGGCCGCTTTCGAGAAAGCAGCGGCCGAGCGCGGCCTTCCCTTCGCCCTCCCGACGCCCAAGCTCTGTACCGACAACGCGGCCATGATCGGCGCCCTGGCCTGGGCGAAAATCAAGGCGGCGAAAAAAAAGATCCCGCTTTCCCAGGACCTCGACGCCTACCCCCGCTCGCCCCGATAAAACTATCAAGCCGCCCGTCTTGCGGGCCGCGCCGCTTTCACCGAACCGGGGAAATTTTGAAAAAATACGGATCCACGAGCAGGTTCTCTCCGCTGAACTTCTTCAGGGACAAGCCGATCTCGTAGACATAGAGATCCCGGAGGCGGTAATGCGCCTTGGGTTCGAACACCGTTTTCTTGATTTCGCGGTCCGTTCGGACGGCGGGCATCGGCGCGTCGAAAAAATTCATCCGGATTTCGTGTTCGCCGTTTTTCGAACCGAAGGCGAGGTCGATTTTCCCGAGTTTCTCCCGTGAGGCGAAAATGAACCGGTAGGACTTCTCGAAATGGAGATACAGTTCGCCTTCTTTTTTGGCGACGACGCCCCGGCCCATCGGCATCAGGTAAAAACCCAGGTATCCTCCGGATGAATATTCAACCGGCCAGGACGGATAGAGAGGAACGCGGGGGAACAGGACTCCGAGACATACGCCGCCGCCGAGAAGGGCCGCGGCCGCGACCATGTGAAAGCGGCGGGATAAGGGCTTATCCCCGGCCTTCCCGAACACCAGATACGCGCCGAGGAAAAGAATGACCAGACCGGCCCAGACGTAATTCGGCAGGTAACCCGCGTTGTCGACTTTGATGAACGAGGGAAGGAGCGGAGGCAGGAACAGGCGGACGTTGCCCAGATGGACGAACAGGTCGCCCGCCCGCGTCGTGTAATCATGGGTTGTCGGCTGGTAGAGAAAATTCGGGTGGCGGAGGAGAATCAAGGAGACCGCGGCCGCGGCCGCGACCCCAAGGCCGAACATCCATTTAAATACGCGGTTGCCCCGGCGTTCTAAAAAATAGCCGACAGCAATCGCCCCGATCCACGAGATCGGCGCAAGGACCCGGCCCTGCGGACAGAATCCTTGTCGGTGGGTGAAAAAGGCGTAATTGAGGATAAACGGACCGGCGATGAGAAGCAGGCCGAAAAGGTCCGTCAGGATTTTCCGGCCCCGCCGGGCCATCTCGATCAGGCCGAGGAAGAGGAACGCCCAAAACGGCGCGTACGGCAGGAGGCCGTCGCGCTGGTCGAGGAAATAATCAAGAAACGTCTCGACCCGGGCCGAAAACGGCAGGTCGAGAAACGATTGGGTTATCGCTTGGGTCTGCCCCGGTTCGAGAACGCCTTCATAGACGGCGAAGGGTGAGACCGTCCCGTACATGTTCCAGACGGCCAGGTAAAAAAGGCCCATCCCGATCAAGGCCGGGACCACGAGCCAGAGGATCCTGCTCCGGGGGCGGACAACCGGCCATAAATAAAAAACGGCCACGGCCAGCAGCGGCCAGAAGATCAGGTTGTATTTCAGCCCGAACCAAAAAAAACTTCCGAGCAGCGCGCCCATGAAAACCAGGCGGAGCGGGGACAACGGCCGTCCCGAGCGGGCCAGGCGGTAGATCGTGATCGAAAAGAAGGCGATCGGGATTTCGGGGTACAGATGGACGGCATAAAAAAGGATGGGCGCGCTAAAGGCGTAAAGCGCCCATAATCCCAGGGCCAACCCCTCCCGCCGCCACAGGCTCCGGGCGAGAAGATAGAGCTGCAATCCCAGTAAAGCCGCCCAGATCGCCAGACTCCCCTTTAGAATGAAGGTCCGGGCGAAACCGTGGACGGCTTGACTCGCGGCGTAAAAGGGGACCATCAGGGCCGAGATGCCCGGCAGGTTGATCGGGTAGAGGTAATCGCGGCCTTTTTTCCCGGTCCGGGCGTACGGGCTCATCCGCAGGCGCGGGTTCTCCTTCTCGTCGTAAAAATGAAAATAATCCCGGTTTCGGAAATTATTCTCCAGGTTGATGTCACCGTCGGCGACGAGACTGTGGGTCGTCAGAAGATAATTCGGCTCGTCGCCCGAAAACGTCAGGCCGTGGCAAACGAGAACGAGGGCGCAGGCGTTATAGACGAGAAAAGCGGTGACGAACAGGACGAGAAGCCGTTTTTTGACCGGCATCTTGAGAAACCTGTCGGTGAGGCGCGCGGACCAACGGCGCCGGGTTTCCGGGCGCGGGGCGGCCCGCGTCGCTCCCAGATAAACGACCGCTGCGGCGACGAACAATCCGAGAAGAATGAGGCGGTTCCGAAGATCGGCCCGGTCGAAATAATCGGCGGACAGGAAGGGGGCGGCGAGAAGAACAATCAGCGGCCAAAGCCGCGCGCCGGCTTCGGAAGCGGTGTTCCGTGAGACTTTGACGGCCTGCGTCAGGAGGAAAAACGCCGCCGCCCAGAGGGCCAAAAAAAGAATCGCGTACGTTCCGGCCGGGCGGAATCCATGATCGAGGATCGTCGCGTGGGTCGCCCGGAGCCAAGCCGAGCCGTACGCGGCCAATCCCGCGGCCGGCGCGAGAAGAAACAGCCGGGAAACCGCGGACGTTGAACCGGACATCATGAAGGGAGTAATAATCGACTTGTCCGGCCGTGTCAAGACGAAGAATCGTCCGGGAGCCGGAATAAGAGAAGACGTTGACATGTCGCGATATTTCCCCTATTTTTGGACCAACCTCCGACAAGGAAAACCGGGCGCGATTCGTCCACTGAGGACGGGGGGTGAAAATGACGGATTTCATCAGACACATCATCGGCTATATCGTGGGTGCATCCCTTTTCCTCATCATCATCCCCTTCGGATTGTACGAACTCTCCTTGCTGGATCGAACGATTCCCTTCGAATTTCCGGCCCGGGTGATCGTCCGGTTGATCCTTTCCCTGCCCTTTTTCCTCCCGGGTTTGTTTTTCGTGGTCTGGTCAAACATTTTTTTGTTTGAAATCGGCAAGGGCGGTCCTACGGACGGATTCAACATCGCCATCAGCCCGCGGACAAAACACCTGGTCGTCAGCGGACCTTACCGTCTGAGCCGAAACCCGATGGTCTGGGGAGCTTTCCTGGTCTATTTTTCGATCGGGTTGTTTTTGTTGTCGATTCTCTGCCTGATCGCTTTGGCCGTTTTTCTGGGGCTGGGGGTCGTTTATTTAAAGAAGACCGAAGAAAAACGGTTGCTGAAGGATTTCGGCGAGGCCTTTGCCGATTATCGAAGAAACGTGCCGATGATCTTCCCGAAGATTCGGTTGAAAACGGCGAAGCGGTTCAGCGGATCGTAAGAACACCGAACCACGGCCTCAAGACACCGGGCCGAAAAAATGTTATAAAAGGCTTCGTTCAGGGCAGAGAACCGACATGGAAGCAACGAAACGCGGCAAAAAAGTCGTCGTCGTCATGCCGGCGTACAACGCCGAGAAAACCCTGGGGCGGACACTCGACGACATCGACCGGTCGTGGGTGGACGACATTATCCTCGTCGACGACGACAGCCGCGACGGAACCGTCGACCTGGCCCGCCGCCTGGGACTTCGGGTCTTCGTTCACGAAAAAAACAAGGGTTACGGCGGAAACCAGAAAACCTGCTACTCCGAAGCGATGAAGATCGGGGCCGAGATCATGGTCATGATCCATCCGGATCATCAATACGATCCGCGGGTCATTCCCCAGCTCGTCCAGCCGCTGCTCGACGGTTCCTGCGACGCCGTCTTCGGTTCGCGCATGCTCGGCGGCCGGCCGCTCGAGGGCGGTATGCCGAAGTGGAAATACCTGGCCAACATCTTTCTGACGGCCGCCGAGAACATCACCTTCTACATGTATTTGACCGAGTATCATTCGGGCCTGAGGGCGTATTCCCGCCGTTATCTCGAGACGGTCAACTTCAAGGCGAATTCGGACGATTTCGTCTTCGATTCCGAGATTATCGCCCAGGGCGTCCTCGGCGGGATGCGGATCCGGGAAATCCCGATCGAGACGCGGTATTTCGCCGAGGCCTCGCAAGTCGGCCTCCGGCGGAGCATCGTTTACGGCCTGTCCATCCTGAAAATGCTCATCAAGTTCAAACTCCACGAGAAGGGATGGATCCGGTACGCGTTGTTCAACGCGCCGGGCGCAGGGCGAACACGTAGGGCGTGACGGCCGTCCGGACGTCCGACTTTCTCCCCAACTGGATCGTAACGCGGTAAAGGCTTTGACCTTTCCAGGGATAGGCGGGAGGGGACTCGATCGTCCGCGACATCACTTCCCGGTGGGTCGTCACGGCGAATATCGGGGCGTCGGCGATGTTCAAGCGGAGCGTGTAGTCGCCGTAGGGCGAACCGAATTCGACTTCGAGCTTGTCCAGGGGCTTTTTCGAGGTAAAGTAAAAATCGTAATCCCTGTTGTCCTGGAAGACGTCGAACCGGGCCGGTTCGCCCATTTTGGCCACCCGGGAGAGGGAATAAAACGTCCAGCGTTCACCCGTCGGCAGGTCGACCGTCCGGGGCGACATGAGGACGGCCCGGGGGAAGCAAACAACCATCGCGAAAAAACCGGCCAGCAACAACAGCGCCGCGGCGGCGTGCCCGCCGAAGGACATGCGCTTGTCGGGAATGTGGCCGACGGCGTACAAAACGACGAAGATCGCAAGGGCCGCGATCCAGATGAGGTTCGGTGTCCAACCGGCCTCTTCGATTTTGATGAACGATGGCAGGAGGTTCGGGAGATAAACATGGAGATTGCTCAGGGTGACGAACAGGCTCCCGGCCCGTTCGGTCGTACCGAACGTCGTTTCCTGATAGAGGGCGAACGGGTGTTGGCAGAGCAGCCACGTCATCAGAAACGACAACCCGACGGCCCCGTCGAATAAATACCGGAACACATGTTTCCGGCTGTCGGCGATGAAGGCCCCGATGAATATCGCCAAAACCCAGATCACCGCGACCAGCGGCCGGGCTTGCGGGGCGTATCCCGCGCGTTGGGTCAGGAACGCGGAGACCAGGATGTAAGGGAGGGCGATGAACAGCAACCAGCCGGCCTCCCCGGTCTTTTTGCGGACCAGGGACAGGCAACCGAGAAAGGCGAAAACGTAGACCGGCGCGTACAGAAGCAGACCGTCCCGCTGGTCGAGGAAGTATCCGGCCAGGGTTTCCCAGCGGAACCGGAACGGGATTCCGGTGAAGAGTTCCTTGAGAAAGCTCAGCGTTTGCCGGCCGTCCATGGCCCCCTGCCACGAAACGGACGTCGGATTGAACGAACCGTAAAGGACGTATTGAACGGCGAAATAGACCGCCCCGCACAAACCTGCCGGGATGATCAGGGCGGCCAGACGGCGCCATCGGGCCGCCGTTTCGGCTTGTTTCCAGATATGCCGGATCGCGTAGAGAAAAAGAGGCGCCTGGATGAAGGCGTATTTCAGCGCGTGAAACCAGATGAAGGAGGCGGTCAAGAGGCCGATCAGGACGTAATCGCCGAGCCTTCGGGCCCGGTCAAAGCGCAACCGGCGGAAGACGTAAAGGCCGGCCGCGGCGACGAAGATTTCCGGGTAAATGTGATTGGCGTAAAAAAAGACCGGCGTCGAAAGCGTAACCACGGTCCATAATCCGAGGGCGAGCCGTTCCCGGCCCCAGGCCTGCCGGGCGTAGAGGTAGATTTGGATTCCGAAAAAAGCCCCGATGAGGCTCATCGCGAAACGGACGAGGAAAATAAGGGCGCTTTTGCCCAGGGCCAGGCCGAGCGCATAGAAAGGGAGGAGAAAAACCGAAATCCCGGGTGAATGGAAGGAGTACTGGCTTCCCGGTTTTTTCCCGGGCACGGTGTGGGGACGGATGGGAGCCCCGGGAGGCATGTAAGATTCGAAGTCTTTGTTTTTATAATTGTTCGCCAGGTTCAAATCGGCGTCTTTGACCAGACTGTGGGAGATCAGGAGATAATGGGGCTCGTCGCCGCCGAAGGAGACACCCTTTCCGGTCATGAGAAGCGCCCCTCCGTTGGTCAGGAGCAGGGCGAGGACGGCCAGGACGGCAATGCGCCGACCGGTCGGCCAGGCGAAGAAACGGTCGAGAACGGCGCCCCAATTCGATTTTCCTTCGCGGTCGGCCTGGGCGACGCGGACGGCTTTGAGATAGAGAACGGCCAGCCCGACGCCGACGGCCAGCAAGCCGAGCCGTTCCTGAAGATCGTCCCGAGTCAGGTAATGGTTCAAGGCCAGCGGCGCCAGAAGGAAAAATGCGATCGGCACGTACGTCGGAAAATCGAGGGCTAACGCTTCCTTATAGTTCAGCCGGCTGTTTTTTGTCCAAATCTGGCTGATCAGCGCCCAGAGCCCGATGAGAATGACAAAGATCAACACGGCCGCGAGCAGGAGCGGGCCGATTTCCGGGCGGAAGGTGTGGTTCCGGATCGTAAAAGCGGGCGCTTGAATTCTCAGCCGGAGGACAAGCGCGATCCCCGCCGAAAGAACCAAAAAAACGATGGGCCGGAGAATGCGCCGGAGCGTTTTCATCCTCAAGACTTTATGTCGGAGAAGCATCCGTGTCAAGGCAGTGGCCCCCGGTCTCTCCGTCGTCTGGCGGGTGACTACGGCCGCGCGTTCCTCCCGCTCAGGCTTTGCAGGATTAGCAGTCCTCCCCGCCCTTGGCGCGAGGGAAGTCCTCCCCGCCCTTGGCGCGAGGGCAGTCCTATGCGACCCTGCCCTTCGTTGGAAGGCGGGGTATACGCCTGCTCCTCTGATTTGATTTATAATGAACCCGCCATGACCGACGTCCCGCCCGCCGCGCCCGCGCCGGATCCGCCCCGGACGATTTTTCTCGAACTTACCAGCGCCTGCAACATGCATTGCGCTTTTTGCCCGTCGGACGTCCTCCGCCGTCCGAAAAGGCATCTTGCCGACGCCCGCTCGAAGAGTTTTCTTGATCAGATCCACGCCCTCGGCCTCCGCCCTCCCGTCCTTCTCAACGTTTTGGGCGAGCCGCTCCTCAATAAAAAGGTTTATCCGCTCCTGGACGAGCTGGAGGCGGCCGGGCATCCGGTCACCCTGATCACGAACATGACCCTCCTGGGCGACGGCGAAATCCGGAGGGAGCTGCTTCGTCACGGCAACCTGACCCTGGCCCTGAGTCTCCAGACGGCGACGCCTCGCTCATATGAAATGAGGGGATATGACCGCCTGCCGTTCAAGGCGTATGAGAAAATATTATGGACGGTCGTCGAGGATAAATTTCGACAAAAGAGCGGCAGCCGGCTCGAAATTCACGTCGCTTCGAATTTCGTGATGACCCGGGACGCGACCATCCAGGCGGACGGCGGACTCGATCTCTGGGCTAATTTTCCGGACGAAAAAACCGAACGGCTTTGGATCGCCCGGATGATCCGCCGGCTCGAGCGTCTGGCCCGGCGGATGAAAAGAACATATCCGGAGGCCTTTGCCTCCGCCCGGACGGCGGCCGCGGCGAAATACCGGGACCATATCGGGACGAAAATCGCCGTGGACCGGGCCGGCCTTCCTCCCGATTTCCACCGGTTGAAGGACGAAGTGTTTTGGGGATACATGGCCCTACCCGACGTTTTTCTCGTTTTCAAATCGTTCGAGCTTTGGACGCGGGACCGGGCGTTTCTTCGGGCCGCCTTCCCGCCCGGGCGATTCGCTTATGTCGAGGAACGGATCGATCCCCGGCCTTGCGTCATGGCCGACAACCTCGGTCTGCTGGCCGACGGCAAGATCGTCTTTTGTTGTCTGGATTACGAGGGGGAGATGAATTTGGGCGACATCGACCAAACCGCCGTTGCGGATATCCTTCGGTCCGAACGCAGGTCGGCCGTCCGCCGCGACGCGATGGCCGAGGCGCTTTGCCGCCGGTGCCGGGGCAACCTCTTTGTTTTCGACACGGCCCTGCGTCCGGGCGCGACGGAGGAACCGGTCGATAAGTTCGGCCGGGGCTTCTGGCCCCGCGAGGATGATCTTCACGGTGTCGGCGGCCGCTGGACGAACGGGAAGGCCTGGGCTTATGTTTTCGCCCGCTTTCCCGCCCGGCGGATTCGTTTGTCGTTCCGGTCCGATTTCGAAGACGGCGCGCCGATCCGGCTCGCGATTTCGGCCTATGATCCGACTTCCGACGGTTTTCCCGCGGTTTCCGGTTCCTGGCCGACCACCGGCCGGAAAGAACGGACGGTCGAATTCGAGGCGGATTTCGACTTCCGGCCGGGCCGCCTCTACCGGATAGAGATCGATTCGCCCTCGTTCGTCCCCGACGATACTCTCCGCAACGGAGACACCCGCCGCCTCGGCCTGGCCGTGTTTTCGCTTTCGATCCGGACGTGACTCCCGGCTGCCCGCCGGTTTCTCCTCGTGCGGCGCTCTTCCGGCTTTCGGGCCGCAATCCCCGGTTCATGAACCCTGGATAGGTTTTTTCGTATGAATACGGGATGATCGGGCCGTCATGTTCCGCCGTTCCGTCAACCGGATTGAAGACGCCCGGATCTCAGGGAGGTTTATCGTGAATATCCGCCGGATCACCCTCGCGATTTTCATGATCGGTTCGGTCCTGGCGCCGCTTGCGGCGGAAGACAAACCGGCTTTGAACCTGACCTTGGATGAGGCGATCGCCCAGGCGCTCAAGAACAATCTCGACATCGCCGTCGAGACCTTCAATCCCGAGCTAGCGACCGATCAACTCCTCAAGGCCAGGGAAACGTTCCTTCCCCAGTTCGATTTGAGCTTCGGCAACAATCATTCCGAAAGCCCTTCGTATTGGTGGCTGCAGGGCGAGGGGACAAGCGTCGACAAATACAGGAACTATTCCGCGGCGGTCGCCCAGCTCATCCCGACCGGCGGCAGTCTTTCGCTTTCTCTCCAGAGCTATCGCTCGGAAACGAACCAGTCCTTCCAACTCATCAATCCTCGCTTCGGGACGACGCTGGCCGTCAACTTCAGCCAGCCGCTCCTCAAGGATTTCGGCCTCAAAATCGCCCGCCGCCAGATCCTGGCGGCCGAAAAGAATCTCGAAATCGCCGATGTCCAGCTCCGCGGCACGATGATGGAAACGATCTACCTCGTTCAGGAGGCCTATTGGAGCCTGGTGTACGCCGTCGACAGTCTCCAGGTCACGCGGCAGTCTCTCGAGCTGGGCCGCGACCTCCTGGCTAAAAACAGGAAGGAAGTCGAGTTCGGCCAGTTGGCCCCGATCGAGATCCTCAACGCCGAAGCCGCCGTCGCCCAGCGGGAAGCCGACCTGATCCAGGCCGAGGCGCTGATCACCCGCTCCCGGGAAGTCCTGAAATCGATCCTGAATCTTCCCGCTGCCGGCGTCGTCCCGGAAGCGATCCTCGAACCCGTGGATCGCCCGGGCATCCAGGGCATTACCCCGGACCTGGACGAGGCCTTGAAAAAGGCGGCCGAAAACCGGCCCGACCTTCAGGCCCTCCAAAAGACCATCGACAACAAAGCCCTCAACCTGACGGTCGCTAAAAATCAGCTGCTGCCCTCCTTGAATTTGGAGTTCTCGTATTCGAGCCCGGGGATTTCGGGAGACAGGATCAAGTATCTAAACGACGATCCCTTCACGGGCATCATTGTCGGGAAAGAACCGGGCAGCGCGGGGAATTCGCTGAGGGACGCGGTCAAGTTTCTCTACAACAACTGGAACGTCGGGCTTTCGCTCTCCTTCCCGCTGGGCAACGCCCTGACCCGGGCCGATGTTGCTTACGCTCAAACCGACCTGGCCCAAAACCAGGTCCGGTTGAAAAACCTTCAACAGCAAGTGTCCCTGGATGTTTCCGATGCCGTCCGGACGGTCGAGACCAACGCTAAACGGATCGAGGCCTATCGGCTGGCCCGGGAATTGGCTGAAAAAAGTCTCGATGCGGAGCAGAAGAAACTGGCCGTCGGGATGTCGACGAATTATTTCGTCCTGGATTTCCAGGACCGGCTGGCCAACGCTAAGTCCGTTGAACTCAAGGCGAAAATCGATTACATCCTGTCGGTCGAACGCCTGGAGAAAGCGACGGGAATGAGCCTCGTAAAACGCGGAATCAGGTGAGCGCGGGCCTCCCGATCCGGGGCCCGTTTTTCTCCGCGCGGCCGACGACCCATCGCCCCGCCGGGAAACGGAGCGACCCGGCCGCCTTCAGCGGGCGATCAGGTAGGGGAAAACCCGGGCGATTTTCCGGCTGAAGGCCTTTACCAGTTGTTCGGACGAGCTGCCGATGCTTCCCGACAGCTGGTGGGAATATTTCCAGAATAGTTCCCCCGTCGCCCCGTCGTGAATCGTCATATCGACGTTAACCTTGTTCGTCGAGCCCCAGATCCCGACCAATACTCCCAAGGCGATGGCCGCGGCTTCGGACATCGGCTTTTCCCGCTGGATTTTCCCGGTGATGACCGCGTCGACCCCGAGAAGCCGGGCGAGGTCTTCTTTGGCATATGTCCGTAAATCCGCGAAATAGATGTTGTTTTTCGCCAGGATCGCGTTGGTCTTATCGACGTCCTGAAAGGCGACGGAGAAATCGGCGCTTTTTTTCAGAAAATGGGAATAGAACAGGGCTTGTGTTCCGAACCCTTCTTCCTTTTCCATTTCCTTGAGTATTTCGATCGTCATCCCCTTCGGCAACCGCGTGGAGGATATGGTGACGTCGAAGGGGAGCAGAGCGACGATACGATGTTTTTGCCGGACTTCATAGAATTGGGGAGAGCGGTAAACGGTCGCGCACGCGCTCAGGAAAAAAGCGACGAGGACGACAAGGATGATGTTTTTTTTCATGTCACCTCCTCTTCTCTTATTTCCGTCATCATAATCAGGGCACCCGGCGCGTGTCAATCGGGCGGATTCCGCTTAAAGCGACGCTGAAATTCCCGCGGAATAAAACGTCCCGTGAGAGACGGATACATTCGCATAGAGACTCCAGCGGCGGTCGAGGTGGAACCCGATCTCGAGACCGGCCACCGGGGCGACGACCAGGGCCGGGACTTCGTCGTTGGTTTCCCTGATTTCGGCGATCGTCCGGTCCAGGCGGCCGGAATACGTGTAGTCCCCGAGGGGCGTTCGGGCGAGCAGCGTCTGATCCATCGAGACCCGGCCCCGGAAAGGGAAGCCCGAGACGCCGGCGCGAAGGGCGAGGTCGAAACGCCGGGAGGAAACGACTTTCCAACGCCCCAAAAGAGAGATTCCGAGTCCGTCAAGTTTGATCGCCCCCGCCGCCGTTCCGTAAAGCTCGACGACGGGAAGGCCGAAGATTTGAATGGTTTCCGAGGCGGAGGCCGTGAACGGAATCCGGAAACGGAAGATATCGCCCCGCGCCCCGAGGGCGAACCGGCTTTGTCCGAGAGGAACCCAAACCTCCGCGTAAAGGGAACGTCCGGATGACGTCAAGTCGATGTTTGTCCGGACGGGGGAAAGAATCCATTCCGGAAGGGCGGAATTCAGAAGTTCATAAAATTCGCCCTGGACGGTCTCTTCGCACCGGGACTCGATCAAGGTATGAAAAGGAGACAACGTCCAGCCGCCGAAACCGAGCCGGACCTCGACGGCGGCCGGGGCCGACGGCGGGGCGGCGAGCCAAACGGCCAGGAAGGCCGCCGAAATGCCGGGAAGGAATTTCGTCCGGGGCATGGCCATAATGTACCACACCCCGGGTATCCCGGGAAGGGAATCGGAAGCAAAATAATCCTTGCCTTCGGGGATATTTTCGTGTATGCTCTCTTCTTAACATCTGGCCGGTATTCGTGCAAACGAGACGTTTCAAGGTTATTCCAAGATACTTCGCTTGACATTCCCCCCTCATGTTGAAATTAAAATCAAAAGGATTTTTTCATGCGTTTTGACGAACTGAATTTGAACCCCAAGCTTCTCCGCGCGATCGCGGAGCGGGGTTACGTGGAGACGACCGACGTCCAAACCCGGACGCTGGCCGAGACTCTCCTCAGCCGCGATGCGGCCATCCAATCCCAGACGGGGACGGGAAAAACCGCTGCCTTTCTGGTCACCGTTTTTGACCGCCTCCTCCGGGATTCGTCCCGAAAAAGCGGGCGGACCCTGATCGTCGCCCCCACCCGCGAGTTGGCCGTCCAAATCGAGGGAGAGGCCGACCTCCTGAACAAACATCTCGGTTATACGATCGGTTGTTTTTACGGCGGCGTCGGCTATGAACAGCAGGAAGCCGTTCTCCGCAAGGGTGCCGACATCCTGATCGGCACGCCCGGCCGTCTTCTGGACCTCGAGGAAAAGGGAATTCTCCGGCTTGGCGATATCCGTATTCTGGTGATTGACGAGGCCGACCGGCTTTTCGACATGGGCTTTCTTCCCGACATTAAGAAGATCGTCCGGAAACTCCCGCCGGCCGGCCGCCGGCAAAGCCTCCTGTTCAGCGCGACGCTGAATCGGCTCGCCCGGCGGGTCGCCGCGGAATTCCTGAAGGATCCCGTCTATATCGAGTTGACTCCCGAACAGGTGACCGTGGAGGCGATTTCCCAGGAACTCTACCGGGTCGGAAGCCATCTCAAGGCCAATCTCCTTCTGGGGCTTCTCAAGGCGGAATCGCCGCGGAACGCCCTGATTTTCACCAACACCCGCCACGCGGCGGAGCGGCTGGCCAAGAAACTCGAACGGAACGGGTATCGCGGCTGTTTCCTGACCGGGGATCTGCCCCAGAAAAAGCGGATGAAAATCATCGACGACTTCTCCGCCGGCCGGTTCCCGTTTCTGGTGGCGACCGACGTCGCCGCCCGCGGCCTTCATATCGAAGGCCTGGAAATGGTCGTCAATTATGATCTTCCCGAGGACATTGAAAACTACGTCCATCGGATCGGACGCACCGGCCGGGCCGGACAGGCCGGAAAGGCCGTCTCCCTGGCCTGTGAAAAATACGGCGACAAGCTCTCCGAAATCGAAACCTATATCGGGATGAGAATCCCGCTCAAGACGGCGACGCCGCAATTGTACGTCTCCGACCGGGGCTTCGAGGCCGAGCTCAAGGCCCGGGAGGAACGGAAACGCTCCGGCGGGTTCGGGAGAGGGCGCGGTTTTTCCGGCGACCGCCGATCGGCCCGCCGGGACGATTTCGGCTCGCGCCGGAATCCGTCCATCTCGCGGCTTCAGCCGGCGCCCCAGCCGGAGTGATCTCGTCCGTTTGCCGCGATTTCAGGCGGTGTCGGCGTTCGGCGCCCGCCGCCGTCCCTTCAACCGCCCCGCCGCCGAACCTGCGGACGGTCAAGACAGAGATTCCCCAAGCGAGCGGTTGTCATTTTCTTTCCTTGGGTTTTAAATCCCGATGGAGGCGTTTGATCCGCATAAGGTCGCGAATCATCCCGGCCGACGAACGGAAAAGCCGGACTTTGCTCGGAGGGTAGTTGCGCCAAACGACCGGCACCTGCCCGATTGAGTAACCCAGGCGGCGGGCCACGAAGAGGGCTTCGACGTCGAAACAGAAGCCTCCCGTCCGGAGGCGGGAAAAGATGTCGAGAGCGGCCGCCCGCCGGAAGAGCTTGAAGCCGCATTGGGTGTCCCGGATTCCCTCGAGGACGAAGCTCCGGACCAGGACGTTGAACATTTTCCCCATCCCTTCGCGAAGGGGGGTCTGGCGGCGTTGGATGTCCGATCCGGCCAGGGCCCGGGAGCCGATGACAATGTCGTTTCCGGCCTTGATCCCGGAAAACATTTTCTCGAATTCCGCAATCGGCGTGGAAAGGTCGGCGTCGGAGAAGAGGATCAATTGCCCGAGGGAGGCGAGCATCCCTTCCCGGACGGCGAATCCCTTGCCGCGGTTCTCCGCCCGGCGCAGAATCCGGTCGTTCGGGCGGCCCCGGAGCTCTTCGGCGGCGATTTCGGCCGTCCGGTCGGTGGAGCCGTCATCAACGACGATGATTTCGGTCCTCCGCGCGGACAACGTGGAGGGCGAGCCCGCATCGTCGGTGACGACGATTCGGGAAAAGTCCCCGATGAAGGGAAGGGAACCGTCCATGACGATTCCGGAAGGATCGATCCGCGATTCGAGAAACGCCCGGATCGCGCGCAGGGTGTCGCCCAGGCGGGCCTCCTCGTTATAGGCGGGGATGACGACCGAAAGAAAAACCGCTTCTTCGGGCTTCGACATTCCGGCCTCATCCTACCACAAACGGCGCCGTTCTTGAGCCCCCTTCGGGGCTGTGTTAAGATTCAGACGTGAAGATCTCGGCGGTACTGATCACCTACAACGAAGAGGCGAACATCGAAGCCGCCCTCCGGAGCCTGGAAGGGGTCGTCTCCGAAATCGTCGTCGTCGACAGTTTTTCGACGGACCTGACCGTCAAAATCGCCCGGCGCTTCACGCCGAAGGTCTTCGAACGGAAATGGACGAATTATTCCGACCAGAAGAATTACGCTGACGCCCTGGCCTCGCACCTTTGGATTCTTTCGCTCGACGCCGACGAGCGGTTGTCCCCGGAATTGAGCGAGGAAATCAAAGCGCTCGGCCAGGCGGAGCCGGCCTGTTCGGGGTTTTCGATGCCCCGGCGGGTTTATTACCTCGGCCGCTGGATCAAGCATTCCGGGTGGTATCCCGACCGGAAAGTCCGCCTCTTTCGCAAGGACCGGGCTCGCTGGGAAGGAGCCTATGTCCATGAGGATCTTGTCGTCGACGGCGAGATCCGCAGGCTTGAGGGCGACATCCTTCATTTCACCTACCGCAACATCGCCGACCACCTGGCCCGGATTAATAACTTCTCCGACCTGGGCGCCCAGAAGCTGTACGCCCAGCGGAAAAAATGCCGCCTTCACCATCTGCTCTTGATCCCGCCGGGCCGGTTCATCAAATCCTACATCCTCCGGCGCGGGTTCCTGGACGGATTCGCCGGACTCGTCATCGCCGTCCTTAACGGGTACGGGATTTTCGTCCGGTACGCCAAGCTCCGCGAAATCTGGAAAAAAGGAGAGCGGATTGAGCCTTTTCCAGATTGATGCAGGCCGGGAATGGCGCAGCGGCCAGCGCCAGGCGTTCTTGCTGACAAGGGAGCTCGCCGGGTGCGGATATCCGGCGACCCTCGTGGTTCAGCCCGGAAGCCCGCTCCAGGATAAGGCGAAAGCGGCGAATCTTCGGGTCCTTCCCGTGGAAATCAAGACCGACGCCCATCTCCGGGCCGGCTGGAAAATCGGCCGGGCCATGCGCCGGGAATCCTGCGTCCTGGCTCACTTCCACGACGACCGCGCGGCCGGTGTCGGCGGCCGGGCCGCCCGCCGGGCGAACGTTCCGATCCGGATCGTGACCCGAAGAGCGGAATTTCCTCTCAAGGCGAATCCGATCTCCCGGAACAAATACGCCGACGTCGACGCGGTCATCGCCGTTTCCCAGCGCGTCCGCGAAGTCCTCGAGAAAGGCGGCGTTCCGGCCGACCGGATCGAAGTCATCCCCTCGGGGATCGACCTCGGGCCCTTCGCGGAGAACAGCGACAAGGACTTTCTCCGCCGCGAATTCGGCTTCTCTCCGGACAGTTTCCTGGTCGGAATCGTCGCCCATCTTGTCGACGGCAAGGGGCATCGGACTTTGATCGAGGCGGCCAAATTCCTTAAATCCCACCTTTCTAAAATTAAAATCATCATCATCGGCGGCGGTGCGCTCGAGCTCGAGCTGGCCGAACAGGCCCGCGGGCTGGGAGTCGGCGACCTGGTTTTTTTTCTCGGTTTCCGCGATGACGTGCCGCGACTTCTGGCCTCCCTCGACGCCTTCGTCCTGACGTCGGACGCGGAGGGATTGGGCACATCGATCATGGACGCGATGGCGGCGCGCCTGCCGGTCGTGGCGACGCGGGTCGGCGGCCTTCCGGAAGTCGTCGCCGACGGGGAAACGGGCCTTCTGATTCCGCCCGGCCATCCCGAGGAATTGGCCAAGGCGATTTTCGGGCTCTACACGGACCGGGCGCTCGCCGAACGGCTCGGCAACCGGGGCTTCGAAGTCGTTCGCCGGAAGTTCTCGGCCGAGGCGATGGTTTTTCGAATCGTGGACCTCTATGAAAAAATCGCCGAACGCAAGAAAATCAAACTCAAAGCCTGATGTTCGCATCCGGCCACTGACCTCGCTGGAGGATTTGGAAGGCTGCGTCTTCATCCAGCGCCGGGTCTGGGGCCACCTGGACCTGGATTTGATCCCGGTCCATTTTTTTAGGATCGCCGTTCACACCGGGGCGATCGTTTTGGGCGCTTTCGTCGACGGCCGGCTTGCGGGCTACGTGTATTCGTTCCCGGCGGATTTCGGAAAAGTCCGGGGCCATCATTCCCATCACCTGGCCGTTCTTCCCGAAATCCAGGGATTGGGGTTGGGCAAGGCCCTGAAATGGGCCCAGCGGGACGAAGCCCTGAAACGGGGGCTCGAACTCATCACCTGGACCTATGATCCCATGCAGGCCCGAAACGCCAACCTCAACCTTCATGTCCTGGGCGTCGTCGGGCGCCGGTATCTCCGGAATTTTTACGGGGAAACACCCACGCTTTCCCTCGAGGAAAGGGTCCCGAGCGACCGGCTTCTCGTGGAGTGGTGGATCAAATCGGCGAGGGTGAAAGCGCGGGCAAAGGGGTCCTCGCCGCTTGCCGATGCCGGAAAAATCCCGAAAGCGCTCGAACGGGATTCGAGCGGCCTCGAACCGGCGATCGGTCCCGGCCGGCCGAACCTCCGGCTCACGACGCCCCGCGTCCTCGTCGAAGTCCCGAAAAAAATCAAGGACCTGCCCATGGGAACCGGCCTCATCGCCTCCTGGCAGACAGCCGCGCGCCGGGTGTTCGAGGCCTATTTCAAACGGGGCTACCGGCTCGATGATTTCATCTCCGGCGACCGCTGTTACTATGTTTTAAAGTGTTTTAAAGCGCGCCGCCCGCCGGTAACGGCCGCTCGGCCGGGGAGGAGCATACATGAAAATCGACCGCATTGAATTGTCCCTGCTCCGCCTGCCCTACGTTCATTTTTTCGAAACGAGTTTCGGCCGGGCGTATGACCGGACGTTTATCCTGGTCCGGGTCGAGGCGGATGGTCTTGTCGGCTGGGGCGAGTGCGTGGCCGAGGAACGGCCGCTGTACAGCGGCGAGACGACCGAAACATCCTGGCACATCATGAGGGATTTCCTCGTTCCTCTCCTGTTCGAAAAGAAGATCACCGGTCCGGAGGAATTTTACCGGGCGGCTTCGGTTTACCGGGGCAACCGGATGGCCAAGGCCGGGCTGGAACTCGCCCTCTGGGATCTCAAAGCCAAAGCGGCCGGCCTGCCCCTTTCGCAACTCTACGGCGGGACGCGGGCGGAAATCGAGGCCGGCGTCAGCTGCGGAATCGAGGATTCCCTCCCCGACTTGGTCGCCCGGGTCGGGGCGTACCTGGACCAGGGATATCGCCGGATCAAGATCAAGATCAAGCCCGGGTGGGATGTGGCCGCCTGCCGGGCGGTGCGGGACCGTTATCCCGATATCATGCTCCAGGTCGACGCCAACGGCGCGTACTCGCTCAAGGATATGGAGGCCCTTATCGCCCTGGACGATTTCCGCCTCCTGCTCATCGAACAACCGTTCGCCCCGTACGATCTTTGGGACCACGCCAAGCTTCAAAAAAAATTGAAGACGCCGCTCTGCCTGGACGAGAGCGTTCTTTCCCTCGACACGGTCAGGGCCGCGATCGAAATGGGCAGCTGCCGGATCGTCAACATTAAGGTCGGCCGGGTCGGCGGGATCGTCGAATCCATGGCGATCCACGACCTCTGCCGGGAGTCCGGTCTTCCGGTCTGGTGCGGCGGGATGCTCGAATCCGGGATCGGCCGGGCCCATAACCTCCATCTCGCCTCGCTCCCGAATTTCTCCCTGCCACACGACCTTTCGGCCAGCCGACGGTATTACCGGGAGGACATCATCGACCCGTTCATCGAATTGAGCGGGCCGGGAACGATCCGGGTTCCCGACGGGCCAGGCATCGGCGTAAACCCCGTCGCTTCGCGGATCGCCAAGGCGACCGTCCGCCGGGAAGAATTCCGGGGACTCCCTTAACTCCTCTTGCCTTTTTCGTAACACGAATGCTATAATTCGTGCTATCGAGATTAGCCGTGACCCCGGAATTGATCGCCCTCGTCTCCACCGCCGCCACCCTCGGCTTTCTCCACACCGTGGCCGGTCCCGATCATTACCTCCCGTTCATCGTCATGTCCAAGGCCCGGAATTGGTCCACGGGCAAAACACTGGCCGTCACCGCCCTCTGCGGCCTGGGCCATGTCGGCAGTTCCATTCTCATCGGCGCGATCGGCATCGCCTTCGGTTTGGGCGTGGCCAAGTTGGAGATTTTCGAAGGCGTCCGCGGAGACGTGGCGGCCTGGCTGTTCATCCTGTTTGGCCTGGCGTATTTCCTCTGGGGATTGAGCCGGGGATTGAGAAACCGGGGTCATCACCACGTCCATGTCCACGCCGATGGAAGCGTCCACGCGGACCATCCTTCCGTTTTGGGGCCGGTCGAGGTTCGGGCCGAACATGATCACGCCGGCCCGAAACCCGTGAACCTGACCCCATGGATTCTCTTCACGATTTTCGTCTTCGGACCCTGCGAGCCCCTGATCCCGTTGCTGATGTTCCCGGCGGCCCGACAGAGCACCGGCGGTGTCGTCTTCGTGGCCGTGGTCTTCAGCCTGACGACGATCGCGACCATGGAGGCGATGGTCCTCCTTCCGGCCGCGGGCTTGAAATGGCTTCCGATGAAATTTCTCGAGCGCTATATGCACGCCGTCGCGGGCTTCACGATCCTCGCTTGCGGTCTCGGCATGGTTTTCCTGGATCTATAAGACCGCCGGCGCCCCCCCCGGGTTTTGACTTCGGAAGTTCCATTGTTTAGACTGGCCGGAGAAATGCGACGGAATATGACGAATTTCAGGAAGTCTCCCCGCCGGTGGGCCGGCGTTTTTATCGCCACGGCGATGGCCGCCCTGACCGCGGCTTCCCCCTCGCCGACGGAGGTCGTTTTGACCGGTCCCTTGGAGATGGACCGGATCCTGGAAGCCCTTCCCGATCTGGCGCGCGCGGCCCAGGCTTATGAACCGAACTTCAGGGCGATCGACGGCATCCATGATTTCGCGAAATCCGCCCGGATCAAGGTTTTTCTAGGAACATGGGATGCAAACGGTAAAGCTCCGGTCGCGGCTTTCATCAAGACGATCGAAATGGCGTTCAATCCGGCTATCGAAATCGAATGGATCGGCGTGTCCAGGAATTTAAAAGATCCGGCGGAAGCGCTCCGTGCTTACGGCGTGGACAAAGTCCCGATGTTCATCGTCTGGGTGGACGGAAAGGAAAAAGGCCGGATCGTGGAATCGCCCGAATACACGCTGGAGGAAGACCTGGCCTCGGTTCTCCTCGGCGTTCCCTTCTCCGATGTAGATATGGATATCTTTCGCTCGAGACCCCATTCCCATCTGCCGATCGACTGCGCGCCCTGCCATGGCCCGAAGAGGCCGGGAAGGGCCCAACCGTCATTCCGGTAACCCGTCGCGCCGGATTTCTCCTTTGTTTTCGGCCGGGGATGGGATAAAATGCTCCCGAGAAATTTTTTGCCGCCTGGACGGCCGGCAGTTGAGGGATGTTTTAATGGAAAAAATGCCTGATTTAACCATTCCGGACATCATCAACCGGAGCGCGGAACTTTACGAAAACCGGAAATCCCTCGGGTTTTACGACGAACCCGTCCTGAGCTACCGGCAGCTGAAGGATAAGATCGATCAAATCTCGGCCTTCCTGGCCGACCGGGGGATCGTCCATGGCGATCGGGTCGCCATTTTAAGCGAAAACGGACCCCATTGGGGAGTCGCTTTCCTGGCCATAACCTCCATGGGCGCCGTCGCCATCCCGGTCCTGACGGATTTCCACCCGACGGAAATCCATCATGTCCTCCGCCATTCCGAGTCCAAGGCCGTCTTCGTCTCCGAGAAGCTCTACGGCAAGATCGACGACGCGGAGTTCGACCATCTCGAAACGCGGATCCTGATCGATGATTTTTCCGAGATCAAACCGAACACCAGCAAGGACAAGCTCCGCCGGTTGATCGCCGAAGGGAGCCATGAACTCCGTAAAATCAAGACGATGGCCCTGAAGTGGTTCGGAAAAATTTCCTCCCGTGTCCGGGAGGATGACCTCGCCTCGATCATCTATACGTCGGGGACGACCGGCCATTCCAAGGGCGTCATGCTGACTCATCGCAACCTCGTCAGCGACGCGGTCGCCACGACGCGGCTCGTCGACGTGACGTGCGAGGACCGCTTCCTGTCGCTTCTTCCGCTGGCCCATGTTTACGAATGCACCCTCGGGCTGATCACGACCCTGATGCAGGGATCGGCGGTTTATTACCTTCATAAGCCGCCGACGGCCGCGGTGTTGCTTCCCGCCCTGGAGGCGGTCAAGCCGACGTCCGTCCTGTCGGTCCCGCTGATCATCGAAAAAATGATCCGGGCCAAGGTCTTCCCCGCCCTCCGGGGCAAAGCCCTGATCCGGTTGGCGAGTCTGGTCCCCGTCCTCCGGAGGATGATCTACCATAAGGCCGGGGCGAAAATCCGGCAGGCCTTCGGCGGAGAGTTGAAGATGTTTTGCATCGGCGGGGCGGGCCTGGCCCCCGACGTCGAGGATTTTCTGATCGAGGCCGGGTTCCCTTATTGCATCGGCTACGGGCTGACCGAGACCTCGCCGCTGGTCACCGGGACGAAACCGTTCGAAACCCGGGCGCATTCCGCCGGCCGGGCTCTCGACGGGGTTGAAATCCGGATCGCCGACTCCGACCCCGGGACGGGGGTGGGAGAGATCCTTCTCCGCGGCCCGATGGTCATGAAAGGGTATTACAAGGACCCGGAAAAAACCGCCGAAATCCTCTCCGACGACGGCTGGCTGAAAACCGGCGACCTCGGCTGCCTGGACGCGGACGGGTATCTCTTCATCAAGGGCCGGTCGAAAAACGTGATCATCGGACCGAGCGGGGAAAACATCTATCCCGAGATCATCGAGTCGGTGATCAACCGGGCCGATTCCGTCCAGGAATCGCTGGTTTTTGAACAACAAGGACGGTTGGTGGCCCGGATCCACCTGAACTACGAAGCCCTGGACGCGTTTTTCACCGAAAAAAAATGGAGTGCGGTTCAAATCCGCGACCATATCCATAAAATCCTCGAGGACATCAAAGCGAGGGTCAACGAAGGCGTTTCCTCGTTTTCCCGGCTGAGCCGGGTCATCGAACAAACCGAGCCGTTCGAGAAAACGCCGACCCAGAAAATCAAACGCTATCTTTACGTCGAAAGGACGATCGACGGTGAAGGGGCGATCGGCGCGTAACAGCCGGAGACCGTATTGGAGACTATTCCGGGCGTCGTTTTCTCGGGAAGATGTCCGGAATTCCTGCCTTTTTCGGCCGCCTCATCCTCCGCGCCTTGAAATATCCCCCTTAGGAGTGAGAATCGCCGCCGAATATCACCCTCCGTTTCATCCGGCCGGACGATGGCGGCCTTTCATCCCTGTGATAAGATATGATCCGAGGTCTGCCTAAGAAGCGCGATGAAGATCACGATCCGGATCACGAACGCCTATTCCCGGCCTCATCCCCGGGTCGCCCTGGACGTTCATCCGGCTCCCCCTGAACCCCCTCCCGCGGCGGCGCCTCCCCCAAAACAGAAGAGCAACGGCGGAAAGAAAACCCCGGAAGCGGCGGCCGAAGCAGCGGCGGCCGCCGTCGCCAAGGAACTGAAACGGCTTCGTTCCGCCGCGGCGAAGCCTGCCGAATTCGCCCGGCCCGCGCCCTTTCCGGCCGTTATCGGAGCCCCGGCATCCGCCGTTTCCTCCTTTGCTGCGGAGAAAAATCCGGCGCCTGCCGCGACGGTCCCGGCTGCGGCCCGCGCCGCCGAAATTTTGTCGGCGCCTGATTTCGGCCTTGAGGACGAACCCGGCCTTTCGGCCATCCAGACGCGGTTCAAGATCCTGATCGTCGACGACGACCCGATCATCGCCCGGCTGCTGACGCATTTTCTCTCCAAGTCGAATTACGACGTGAAATCCGTGACCGAGGGCATGGAAGGCCTCAAAATCGTCTTTGCCGAGAAGCCGGACCTCATTCTTCTCGACGTGATGATGCCGGGGATGGACGGGTTCCGGTTTCTGGAACTTCTCAAAAAGGGGAAGAGGTTCGCCAACGTCCCGGTCCTGATGATCAGCGCCCTGGTCGAGGAAGACCAGGTTCTGCGTGCCTTGGAGGCGGGCGCCACCGATTATATCGTCAAACCGTTCTCGTCCCGGATCGTCCTGGCTAAAGTCCACAAGGCCTTGAAAGACCTTTTATGAACCGCTTAGTGGTTATTTGGGTTCCCCGCTTCCTGACAGGCTTAGTGATTTTTGCCTTGGCGTTGTTTACCTTCGTCGTCATCCGGCGGCTGATCATTCAGCGCCGGGAAAAAATCTTCGCCGGCCGCTACAAGCCGATGGAACAGGACATCATCGACGTCCTCTATTCGCCGGATGTGCGGGATATCGCCCGGATCACGGCCAAATATCGCCGCTGGCCGGAGGTCTTAACCGCCGTTCTGGTCAACCTCGTCCGGAACGTGAGCGGCGAAGAAAAGATCATGCTGAAGACCATCTTCGCCTTGACCCTCCGGGACGACTTGATCGCCGACCTGGAATCCGGGAATTTTCGACGGCGGCTCATCGCGACGCGGATCCTGGGGATGTTCGCCGATCCGGCCAATGTCCCCGCCCTCCTCCGCCGCTTCGGGGACAAGCCGACGATCCAGTTCGCCGCCGTCAACTCGATCGCCGGGTTTCAGGACGACCGCGTTCTCGATTTCGTTTTTCGTGCTTTCGAAGCGGACGCCAATCCCAACATCCACCACTTTACCGATATTGTCTCGAAACACGGCCTGGCCAGCGAAAGTTATATCCGGGATTCGTTCCACAAGCCGCTTTCTCCGGTGCACATGGGGATATTGATCGAGATGACGGGGCTCATCCCGGCCCGGACTCTTTACCCCGACATCATCGTCTTTACCGGCCACCCGGACAAGGAGGTCCGGATCAAACTTGCCCGGGCTCTCGGCCGGTTGATGATGCCGGAGTCGTTCGGTATCCTGGCCGTCCTGGCCGGGGACTCCGAATGGGAAGTCGAAGCCCAGGCCGTCCGAAGCCTCGGCCGGTTGGACAATCCGGCCGCCGTGGACATTCTCGCCCGGGGCCTTCATTCGCTCTCCTGGCACGTCCGCAATAATTCGAAAGACGCGCTCCTCGATATGGGCGCGGCGGGCGTCCGGAAACTCCAGGAAGTCTCCCGGACGACGCAGGACCAGTTCGCCGCGGATATGGCCGAAGTGGGCCTCGAAGAAGCGGAGTACTTGCGGAGAGCGGGATGATCAGGCTGATCTCGGATATCTTGGACCTATTCGGCAACGGGATTCTGGTCTATTTTATTTTTCTCAATTTCTTTTATGTCCTGTTCATCGTTCTTTCGGTCATCGGGATCATCCGCCACGGGGCGTTGTTGAAATACATCACCTTCAAGGATATGTTCAACCAGCCCCTGGTCAAGCCGGTTTCGGTGATCGCTCCCGCGTTCAACGAACAGAATAATATCGTCGAAAACATCCGGGGGCTTCTCGCCTTGGAATACCCCGTTTTTGAAGTCGTCATCGTCAACGACGGGTCCCGCGATCAAACGCTGGAGCGGATCACTCAAGCTTTTCAGCTCCGGAAAACGAAGAGGGTCTTCCGGAAGGTCGTCGTGTCGAAACCCATCCGGGGAATCTATGTGTCCCCAATCGAGCCCAAATTGGTCGTCGTCGATAAGGTCAACGGGGGGTCGAAGGCCGATGCCATGAACGCCGGCCTCAACGTGGCCCGCTACCCCCTGTTCTGCGCCATCGATTGTGATTCGCTGATCGATCGGGACGCCCTTCTGAAAATGGCCCGTCCTTTCCACGAGGATCCTGACCGGACGGTCGGTGTCGGCGGAGTCGTTCGCATTATCAACGACTGCGTCACGAAAAACGGTCAAGTTGAGAAAGTCCGCATGCCCCGAAACTGGCTCGCCCGCTTTCAGATCATCGAATACATGCGGTCGTTTCTGGGAAGCCGGCTGGGACTCAGCAAGATGAACAGCCTGCTGATCATTTCCGGGGCGTTCGGCATGTTCCGCAAGGACGTGGCCATGGAATGCGGGGGCTATGATCCCACTGCCATCGGCGAGGACATGGAATTGGTCTGCCGCATCACCCGGATTCTCCACGAACGAAAGGCCAAGTTCCGGATCCAATTTGTCCCCGATGTCGTGTGCTGGACAGAGGGCCCGGAACAGTGGAAATGGCTGATCAATCAGCGAAACCGATGGCAGCGCGGTTTGATCCAGGTGATCCAGTTCAATTCAAAAGTACTCTTCAATCACAAATACGGCGCCACGGGAATGTTCGCCCTTCCGTTTTACCTGATCTTCGAAATGCTGAGCCCTCTGATCGAACTCCTCGGCTATCTGACCCTCGCTTTTTTTATCGCCACGAAAGGTCTCAACACGCCCTTTGCCATAAAGTTTCTCTTGCTGGCCGTTGTCATGGGAACGCTCCTTTCTCTCTCCTCCATTATCCTGGAGGAATATGCGGAGAAACGATTTCCCCGATTGGTCGATGTCGTCATTCTGTTTATTTGCGGGATCGTGGAAAACCTCGGGTATCGCCAAGTCATTGCTTTCACCCGGGCTAAGGGTTTTTGGGATTATTATCACGGTAAAAACGAATGGAAATCGATCCCGAGAGTGGGATTCTCCAAAGAGCAAGAGAAAAAATGAAAACCGCCGGCCTGAGATTCTGTCTCGTTTTTCTGCTCGGGGTCGCGAGCGCGTTCGCGTCCCTCCAAGACTCCGTCAAGGACCGGGCGCTTAAAGCTCTTCGTTCAGGAGACTATCACACGGTCATTCGTTTATGCCTGGATGCCCTCCAGAATGCCCCGGGCGACGAGGAGATCGTCTTTCTTTTAAGCCGGGCATATGCGATCGGCCAGGATTACGATCGGGCGCGCCGGACGCTGGAACCGCTGATCCGGCGAAGTCCGAAAAATACCGACTATCTTCTTCTCCGGGCCCGGATCGAATTCTGGAACGGAAACGCGGCGGGCGCCGAAGCCGGTTTCAACGAAGTCCTCGCCTTGTCTCCGCAAAACGCCGAAGGATGGGCCGGCTTGGCCCGGATCGCCGCCGGGAAAGGGGATTTTTCCGTCGCCGAACGGTTTTACCTGGGAAGCCTGGCCCGCGATCCCAACGACGCCGAGGTTCATTACGCCCTCGGGGTTCTCTATCGCCGGCAAGGGGCTTTCGAAAAAGCGAGGGCGTCTTTCAAACAAGCCCGGCGGCTCGATCCGAAGAATCCGGATTATAAGAAAGCGCTTACCCGGATTCCCGGGCGGTCCGATACGGCTTATGAAATCCGGTATATCCTCCAACCGGAGACTTTCTCCGACGGACGGAGTTCCTTTCTCAGCGGTCAAGGCGCCTACTGTTGGCGCCTGCCGAAAAACGGGCCGGCGCTCGTTTTCAAATGGGATCAAACCAAACGATTCGACCGCGGGGATTCCCAATTCGGGATGGAGGTTTATCCCCGGCTGTGGAAAGGAGGGAGCGCCTATCTGGATTTCAATTATTCGCCGAGCGCGGCTCTCTATCCCAAGTTGTCATATCTGGTGGAGATTTATCAGGCGCTGTCCGGTACTTTTGACGCTTCGTTGGGGTATCGCTATATAAAATTCGAGCCGAATTTGGTTTCGGTTTATATCGGGTCGCTCGGAGCCTATTACGGCTCCTATTATTCGTGCCTTCGCGTTTATCTCAGCCCCAAGAGCAACGAAAGCAAGATCTCCTGGCTTTTCCTGACCCGACGCTATTTCACGGACAGGAATTATATCTTTATCGGGTATGGGCAGGGGACCCGTTCCATGGAAATCGCCGCCGCCGGGGATCTTGATTTCAAGGACGTAAAAATCATAATGGCCGGATTCGATTGGACGTTGTTCCGCAACCTGCATCTTCTGGCTTCCTATTGCCGGTTGAACGACCGGGGCCTGGGCCGGAACACCTTCGTGATCGGTGCGGGCTACAAGTGGGGGGAATGATTCCGTTTATCGGAATTCAAGCTTGGCGACCAATCCGTTCCGGCCGGCGGCCCATGCCGCCCGGCCTTTTTTAGCAAAACAGAGGGTGTGGAATCCCTCGGGCCCGGGGACCGGCGTCCAGGATTTCCCCAGGTCGGGCGAATAATCCGAGCCGGAGGGGCCGACGGCGACGGCCGTCGGGGAAGCCGTTCCCGGAGCGGCCGCAACGGCTTCCCGGAATCCGCCGGGCGGTCTCCCGGGGACCGGCGTCCAGGTTTTCCCCCCGTCGCCGGAGACGGCCGCGCTGCTCGCGGCCGCCGGCTCGTCCCGGTAATCGCCTCCCACCACGATTCCCGCGGAATCGTTGAAGAAAAAGACCGAGAATCCACCTGTGGACGGCGTTCCTTCCCGAAGAGCTGAGGAGACGGCTTCCCAGCGCTCACCCCGGTCCAAGGAGCGCCAGACCCGGGAAACCGTCCCTCCCGTGCAGAACCAGGCCCGGTTTTCCCCCTGGGCGAAAAGGGCCGTTCCGGAAGCGGCAAAGGCCGCTTCTCCATCGAGTGCGGAAGGCCGGGATTCCGGCGGAAGAGGCATCCACGTTTTTCCCCCGTCCGCGGTCCTGATCAGGAAGAACCGGCCGTCCATCGGATCGCCGACCGCCAGCCCGTTTTTATCGTCATAAAAGGCCATGGCGTCGAGAAAAATCCCGGGCGCGTCGTTTAGATACGTTTGGACCCATGTTTGTCCGCCGTCGTCCGTGCGGAACATTCTCGCCGGTTGCCCGACGCCCATGATGACCGCCGCTTCAGCGCCGAAGGCTTCGATATCGCGGAAATCGACCGCCTCCGCGCCCGGAACCGGCACGGCCGTCCAGGTTGTTCCCCCGTCGGTGGTCCGCAGCACCGTTCCCTTCGTTCCGCTCGCCCAGGCGGTCCGTTCGTCCACGACCGAAAGACCGCGAAGACTCTCGGTCGTTCCGCTCGATTGAACGGCCCAGGAAACGGAACGGACCGGAGGAAAGTCCGGCGCCACGCCGGACACGATAAACGCGATCCCGAGGAATGAGGCGGCCGCACCGATTCGAAGGATGCGCATGAAACCCTCCTCTCTCATTCTATCCGAAATCGGTCCGGCCTGGAATTTTCCATTCCCTGACGCGGCGATTCGTGTAAAATGGAACGGGTTCGACCTGGAGAGGAGGAGGCCGCCGATGCGTCGTTTTCCGTTTCGGATGTTGACCGGTTTATTCGTCCTTTGCCTGTTGTCCGTCGCGGCGTTGGTCCAGGCGCCGGAGGCGTCGGGTGAAGCGACCGCGGACAAGATTTCGATCGAAGTCCAACCGACGATTTTTTTCGTCGGGGAGGCCGGCGCGCTCCTTCAAAAATGCGAAGTGATCCTCGATTATGCCGGGCCGGAAGCCGTCGGGGATTTGCGGATCAGGGGGTTCGCCGGGGAGCTGCGCCAGGCCCTTCCGAAAATCGGGACGGGAAAACACGTCGTTTTCGTCTACCTTCCCGACCACGCGAAACCGGTCCGGGCGACCTTTTCGGCCCGGGTCGGAAACAGCGCGGCTTTCAAGACCGTCGTCCTCGCTCCCCAGCGAAAATGGTCGATCTTCCTTTTGCCGAATTCCCACACGGACATCGGATACACCGAGCTTCAGTCACGGGTCGCCAAAAACCAGGCCGAGTATCTCGACAAGGTCGTCGAATTCTGCCGGGCAACCGACGGATATCCCGACGAGGCGAAGTTTCGCTGGAACATCGAGGTCGCCTGGGCGTTGGAGAACTACATCAAGAACCGCCCGACGGAGAAAGTCCAGGCCTTGGTCAACCTTTTGCGCTCCGGCCGGGTGGAGCTTTCCGGTTGGTATGTTCAGCTTTCGGATATGTTCGCCCACGAGGAACTAATCCGGGCCGTTCTTCCCGCCAAGGACTTCAGCCGGGCCCTTGCGTTTCCGTTGGGGGCGGCGATGAACAATGACGTGACGGGATTCAGCTGGGCCGCGCCCCAGGTCCTCAGTCAGGCCGGAATCCATTATTTCGCCGTCGGAATCAACGAAACGCGGGCGTCGGCGCCGCTGCGCCGGCCGAACCCGTTTTACTGGCAGTCTCCGGACGGCGCGAAAATTCTCGTCTGGAACGGCGAACATTATCTTTTTTCCAACCTCCATCTCCTTCTTCATAAGGAACTCGCCGAGAGCGAGCCCCGGGTCGCCGAATATCTGGCGAAGCTCCAATCCCGGGGCGATTATCCCTATGGCCTGATCGCTTTTCCGATCGGCGGCCGGGTGGAGGACAACAGCCCTCCCCAGAAGGAATTGTCCGACCGGGTCCGTGAGTGGAACGTGAAATGGGCCTTTCCCAAACTCCGTCTGGCGACGATGAGCGATTTTTTCGGCGCCCTGGAAAGGAATTACGCCGCCATCATCCCGACGCATAAAAAGGCCTGGCCCGATTACTGTACGGACGGGGTCGGCTCGGCCGCGTATGAAACCGGGCTCAACCGTCTGGCCCACGACGATTTGGCCACGGCCGAGAAATTCGCCGCGGCCGCCTCGCTGGCCGACCCGGCGGCGGCGTTTCCGAAAGCCGAAATCCGGGAGGGATACGCCCAGACCATGCTTTTCGACGAGCACACGTGGGGCGCTTACAACTCCATCAGCGGGCCGGAAGAAGAAAACGTCCGCGGCCAATGGGCGGAAAAATCCGCGTTCGTATATAACGCCCGGGAAATCGCCGGGACCGTCCGGAACCGGAGTCTTTCCGTTCTGGCCGGAGCCATCGCCTCGGGCGCCGATTTATCCCTGGCCGTTTTCAACCCCCTGTCCTGGGCCCGGACGGACGTGGTCCGGGTCGCCTTGCCGAAGGACCTGGTCGAACGGAAGGGCGGCTTCCGGCTGATCGAGAAAAAAACCGGCGCCGAAGTTTTTTATCAGATCGTAGACGAAAGCACCCTGCTGTTTCAGGCCGACAACGTGCCTTCCATCGGTTACTCCGTTTACTCGGTTGTTCCCGGCGCGCCCCCGTCGCCGCCCGCTCCCTCCACGGTCATTGACGAAAACCGGATCGAGAACCGATTCTTCAAAGTCATGGCGGACGCGGAAACCGGCGGGTTGCGGAGCGTCATCGACAAGGAAAGCGGCCGTGAGCTCGTCGACCCGGCGTCGCCGTATCTCCTCGATCAATTCATCTACGAAAACGCCGAAGGAGGCCGGGCCGCCGTCGACAACAGGGGAGCGAGGGCGTCCTTCAAGCGGTATCCGACCGGCTCCGGGTCCGCTGCTCCCGGTCTGCAAGGCCCGGTCGCTTCGAGTCTTGTCCTCACGTCTCGTGCCTTCCGTCATCCGGACATCCGGCAGGAAATCGTTCTCTACGACGGGCTCAAGCGGATCGACATCGTCAACCGGTTGAGAAAAGAGGAAACGTTTGAACCCGAAGCCGCCTATTTCGCCTTTCCGTTCAGGATCGACGGCGGCCGGTTCCGGTTCGAAATCGCCGACGCGGCGATGGCCCCCGAAATCGACCAGCTTCCCGGGACGACCCGCGACTGGTTCGCCGTCCAGAACTGGGTCGAAGCAGCCGGGCCGAAAAGCAGCGTGGTTTGGTCGCCCGTCGAGGCGCCCCTCGTCCAATTCGGCGATATCAACACGGGGAAATGGCTCGGCAAACTCGACATTCCCAATCAAACCGTTTTTTCCTACATTCTTAACAACCTCTGGATGACGAATTTCAAGGCGAGCCAGGGCGGGCCGCTTGTCTTCCGCTACGCCTTCACGAGCCGCCCGGGCGGCGCCGACCCCGTCGCTTCCGCCCGGTTCGGCGCGGAGGCGCGCACGCCGTTCGTCGCGGAATGGCTTCCGAAGAATCCGCGGGGATCCCTGCCCGAGGGCGGCCTGAGCTTTTTTGCCGTCGATCAACCCAACGTCCTGATTCAAACGGTGACGGCTGCGGAATCGGGTGAGGGGATCGTCGTCCGGCTCAGGGAAATCGGAGGAATCGAAACCCGGGCCCGGATTTCCTCGGATTTGTTCACCGCCGAAACACTGACTTATGCGGCGACGGATATCGGGGAAAATCCCGCTAATACGTTTGAAGTCGTTCCCCGGTCGATCTACGTCGATCTCCGGCCGTTTCAGATCGTCACCGTCAAAATCAAAAACCCCCGGTAGGCGGTTTTCCGGCCGGGAAGGAAAATCCGGAGTTTCAGATGGGGGCCCTTGGCGGAAAAAGGGGAGATTACAGGCTCATCAAAACGCGGGCGATTTTATCGGGGTCGTGGCGGGCGAGATCCAGGCCGCCCAACAACGCGGCCTTGTAAACGCGTTCATCATCAAGGTCGGGTTCGACGAATTCGGACCCCTCGGCCGCGTATCGTTTCAGCATGCGGGCGGAAGGTTTATTGTCGTTGCAGACGATCGTCCGGATGATCTTCCGGCCGAGATAACGCTCCAGCTCACGGACGAAATCCGCGGCCGTGTATCCAAGCGTTTCTCCGGCCTTGGTCATGATGTTGCAGACGTAGATGATGTGGGCCTTGGACCTCCGCAGCGCGGATTTGACGCCGCCGACGGCGATGTTGGCGAGGATGCTGGTGTAGAGGTCGCCGGGGCCGATGATGATTTTATCCGCGCCGAGGATGGCGGTTTCGGCGTCCTTGAAAACCCGGGCCTTGGGAACGATGAAAAACGATTTGATCCGGAGCCGGGGGTCGTATTTCGGGATGCTGATGTTCGTCTCGCCGACGATGGTCTGCCCGTTTTCCAGGACGATGCCGAGATGGCAGTTGTTCAGGGTGACGGGAAGAACCCGGCCCTGGACACTCAGGATTTTGGCCGCCTCCCGGATCGCGGCGGCGTCGCTTCCGGTCAGGTCGCGCAAAACGGTCAGGAACAGGTTGCCGAAGCTGTGGCCGCTGAGCCCCGATCCCTTGTGGAACCGGTACTCGAACAGCGAGCGGAGCATGCCGGTGTCGCTCGAGAGGGCGACCAGGCACCGGCGCAGGTCGCCGGGCGGAAGGAAGCCGAATTCGTCCCGGAGGCGGCCCGTGCTTCCTCCCGAATCCATCGTCGTGACGACGGCCGTGAGATCGACCGGGTAGTTTTTCAGGCCGCGGAGGACGTTGTACGAACCCGTCCCTCCTCCGATGACGACGATTTTTTCTCTCTTCTTCCCGGCCATGAATTCCTCGGGCGTCCCGGACCCTCGGGCGGTGCCGGGCGGGATTCAAAGACATTCTATAGACCGACCGCCGGCCGCGTCAAGAACCGCGGGCCGCGCCCCGGAGCGTCCGCTTGACGGAGATCATCAGGGTTGGGCTAGTGTCCCCCGACCCGGGATCCAGGGGGCAGCCATCACCAATCCGGCGGACGCGTTCGTTTGATTGACCTGTTTTCGGGGGCATGGTATAAACGACCCCATGAGTCTCCTAACGTATCGACGGGCCGGCGTGAACATCGACGCGGCCGACGATTTTCTGCGCCGGATCAAGCCGCTCGTCCGTTCGACTTCCCGGCCCGAAGTGTTAGGCGGGATCGGCGGCTTCAGCGGGCTGTTTCTCCCCCGGCTGAAGGGCATGAGGGAACCGTTGCTCGTCTCATCCACGGACGGTGTCGGGACAAAACTCATGATCGCCGACCTCCTCGGCCGTTTCGAGACCGTCGGAATCGACCTCGTGGCCATGAACGTGGACGACGTGGTCGTGACCGGGGCGGAACCGCTCTTTTTTCTCGACTACATCGCCTGCGGCAAGGTCAAGCCGCCGATGCTGGCCCGGGTCATGAAGGGGATCGTCCGGGGATGCCGGGAGGCGGGGTGCGCTCTGCTCGGCGGCGAAACGGCCGAACTCCCCGGCCTTTACGGAAAGGACCAATGGGACCTGGCCGGTTTTTGCGTCGGTCTCGTCGATAAATCCAAGCTCGTCGACGGCCGGAAATGCCGCCGTGGCGACGCGGTCATCGGGCTTGCCTCCAGCGGCCTCCATTCGAACGGATACACGCTCGCCCGCGGCGTGTTCACGGTGAAGGAATTGCGGGGCCCCGTCGGCCGGACGCTTCTCCGTCCGACCCGGATTTACACTCGGACGTTGCTTGCGGCCATGGCCAGGGTTGAAATCAAGGCGATGGCCCATATCACCGGAGGTGGATTTTATGAAAACATCCCCCGGGTGATCCCCGACAAATACGGCATTCGGATCCGCAAGGGGTCCTGGCCGATTCCGAAGATATTCAAGACCATTCAGGAGCGGGGCGGCGTGGAAAACGGAGAGATGTTCCGGACCCTGAATATGGGGATTGGAATGATCGCCGTCGTCGGGGCCGCCGACGCGGCCCGGATGATCCGGGTGCTCGCCGCCTTGGGCCAAAAAGCCTGGGTGCTCGGCGAACTTGTCGGGGGACCCCACGAAGTTGTCATTGAATAGAAGCCCCCGATCACGGTGAGAAACGGCCCGGCGCCGTCAAATTGCCATTAAATCAGCGCGCCCGGTCACGGTGTTAACATGGCTCTCCAATGCCGCACCGTCGGTAATCGGGAGAGCCGTGGTTCGAACATGACAGGGGACCCCACGAAGTTGTCATTGAATAGGCACCGGATTCCCGTGCGGACGTTTCGTCCCTCCCAGGGTCCCGCGCATCATCCAGATTCCGGCGGCGGCCAGGATACCGACCCCACCCGCCAGCGGCCAGAGGGCGTCGCCCCCGATTTTCGCGTAAAGCCAATTGCCCACGTACGGCGCGACGAACATCGCCGACGAAAACATCAGGCTGTATACTCCCATGTATCGGCCCACGGCGTTCCCGGCCCGGGCGGCCGTGATCGTGGCCGTGAACGGCATGGATAAAATTTCGCCCATGGTCCAGACGATGACCGTGAACGCGGCGTAACCGAATCCCCGGCCGAACGGAAGAAGGGCAAATCCGATCGCGATCAGCGCCCCGCCGAGGGCGACGATCTTGACTTCGGACCTGTTCCGCAGCGCGTGGATGAGGACCATTTCGATGAGGACGATCAGGACCGTGTTTACGGCCCAGAGCGGACCGATCCTGTTTTCCGCCAATCCGTAGGCCGAATTCAAGTAAAGATTGAATGTCGAGAACAACTGGGAAAAAACGACCATCAGGATAAACAGAAGCCCCATAAAGGCGAGAAACGGCCGATCGCGCCAGGGCGATCTGGCCGGCCGGGATCCGCCGCCGGGGCCGGTTCCGGCGCCGGCCGGGATCGACTTCATCAAGGCGGCGATCACGACGGCCGAAGCCAGGGTCGTCAGCCCGTCCGCCCAGAAGAGCCAGCGGTAATCGAGCAGGATTAAAAATCCCCCGATGACGGGGCCGAAGGTGATTCCCAGGTTCGCCGAAAGCCGCCGAAGGGCGAATCCTTTCGTCAACATGTTTCCGGAACATATCCGGGTCATGGCCGTGTCGTTGGCCGGGAAGATCGCCGCGGAAACGATTCCATAGAGGAACAGGAGGATGAGGATGGACCCGAAGGTCGAAGCGTATCCCGCTCCGATCAGAAGCGTGCCGGACAAAATCAAACTTCCCAACTGGACGTTCCGGACCCCGAGGCGGTCGCAGAAGTGACCGCCCAGGTATCCGCCGAAGATCGACCCGAGCCCGTAGGCGCTCAAGATCTGCCCGGCTTGAATAAGCGAGAATCCCAGGTGCTTGGTCAAATAGATGTTCAAAAAAACGAGGACCATGAACCCGCAGCGGTTGATGAATTCGGCCAGAGCCAGAATCCAGGCCTGGCGCGGTAGCCCGCTGTAAGCGTCCTTGTAGAGCCCGATCATCCGCTTCCACATGGTTTTTCCGGCCTATTTTACCGACGATTTCCACTCGAACAGGCCGGGCCGGAGGTCGTAGCCTTTCAACGCGGCCGCGGCTTCGCCGACATACGTGTCGATCAGGCGCGCCGTTTCCTCCCCCCGCCAATCGGTCTCGATGAGGCCGACGAGATCCGGGCAGGGCTGGGATATCAAGCGGGCGTCCGTGATCCCGGCCGCGACGAGTTTCCGCCGGTATTCGCCCGCCGAGATCGTCGTCTGTGTGCCGAAGAGAATGCCCGCCGCTTTGGGATTTCCGGCCAGCGCTTCGGTCATCATTTCCATTCCCGTGTCGACGATGCCGAAGACAGGATCGGTTTTCACCCGAAGGTCTTTTCCGCGCGGAATGGTTAAAAAGCCGTCACGATCCCCGTCAGCCAACGGTGGTCGTCGCGTTCAAAATCATGGGTGTATTCGGCGATCCATTTGGGGTTTCTCCGGATCATGTGATTAACGTTCAACGTCAAGGCCTGATGGTCCGCCGAATCCAGGGTCGAATTCACCCGATTCCAAGCCAGGGTGAAAAATGTCCGTCCTTGTTCGCCCCAAGGGCTGAAGAGTGCCTCGATCAGCGCGGCGTCGCTCTTTTCTTCCGCCGCCGTCGCAAAACGAGATGCGTTTTTCATGGGATCCTCCCGTCCGGGATGCTGAAATATTCATACCGAAAACCTTTCCGATATGCAAATTCATGCGGAATTCGGAATATCGAGGAGACCGGTTCGGAGCCCTCGTTCGGGCGCATTCCGGGCCCGGACGGCCGGTGGCAAAATTCGAGGAAACATGCTAGGATATCCGCTCTTCTTCCGTTTATCGTGGGCGTTTAGCTCAGCTGGGAGAGCGCAGCGTTCGCATCGCTGAGGCCGGGGGTTCGAATCCCCCAACGTCCACCATTCCCTTCTCTCCATCATCTCCGCTTCGGCGGCGGCGTCCGTTCACCAGGATGTCTTTTCCCCTGCGCCCGGCCGAACGGGCGGTTCGAGCTTGAGGTTCGGAACGGCGAAAAGAAATCCTGAGGGGGGGTCAGGCGGCCGGCGCGCGGAAGGTGATCCGGAACTCCGTCCCGGGCGGAGGTCCGAGTTCGATGCGGCCGTCGAGCCGGCCCGCGAGGATCTCCACGACCTGGAGCCCCATCGATTCCGATTCGCCGATCTTGACCTCCGGAGGAAGTCCGACGCCGTCAAGCCCCGCCGACGGCTTCGGCGATCAACCGGCCCAGGCCGTCCGTTCCGATCCGCGTCCGGCCTTCACTCATGACGTCCTCGGTCCGGTAATTGCTCGCCCGGATCGCCGTCACGGCCCGTTCTACGGCCTCCGATTCGTTTTCGAGGGCGAACGAATACCGGAGCATCATGGCCGCGGATAAAATCGCGGGAATGGGATTCGCGGCATCCCGGCCGGCCAGGTCGGGATTGGACCGTTGGCTGGGTTCGTAGAGGCCGCGGGATCCCTCCCCCAGGGTAGCCGAGGGACAAAGGCCGGGCGAACCTGCGGCCATGCCGGCCATTTCCGAGAGGATGTCGGCGCACCGGTTCGGGGCGACGATGACGTCGAAATCGCCGGGGTCGTGGACGATCCGCAAAGCCGCCTCCTCCACGACGAGGTGCCGAAGCTCAACTTCGGGATGTTCCGCCGCCGTTTCGGTCATCGCCTCCCGCCAGATTTTGGAACTTTCCGGGGAATCAGCCGGGTGGACGCTCACGACGCTCCGTCGGCGCGATTGAGCCAGCCGGAAGGCCAGGCGCGCGATCCGGCGGACGTCCGCCGACTTGAGGATCCCGGCATCGAACGATTCCCGGCTCGTGTCTTTCCGCGGAGATCCGTGGCGGTCGACGGGAACGCCGCTGAACATCTCGCGGACGACGATCAGGTCCATTGGGCCGGTTGCGGAACCCGCCCGGGACGGCGAGGCCGTCAGGGCGGATGAACGCCGGGAGGCCGGCCTCACGTTGGCGAACAGGCCCAGGGATCGGCGAAGTCGGCGCAATCCCGATTCCGGGCTCGTCGGCCCTTTGAAGCGGTCTCCCGAGGCGTCGACTGCGCCCAGCAACACGGCATCGCTTTGAAGACACGCTTCAAGCGTCGGCTCCGGCAGGGGACAACCCGCGGCCTCGATGGCCGGACCTCCGATCAGGTGGGCGGAGAAGGAGAAGTCATGATGGAAGACCGAGGCTACTTGATTCAATACCCGCTCGGCTTGAGCGGCGATTTCGGGCCCGATTCCGTCACCCGGCAAAACGACGATTGTTTTTTGCATGAGGGTATCCTCCTGTTTGTCTGTTCCGGCGGGCGATCACGACGCCGCGCGGAATTCCTCCGAAAGGCTTTTCCCGGACAGCATCCGGTTGACGGCGTTGAGATAAGCCCGAAGGCCCGCCTCGACGATGTCGGTGCTCAACCCGCGACCCATCGCCGCATACCCGCCTCCCCGGATCTTGATGACGACTTCCCCCTGGGCGTCTCGTCCTTCGCCCACGGAATGAACGGCGTAGTCCTCGAGTTCGAGGGACAGGCCGATGATTTTTTCCATGGCTTTGAACGCGGCGTCCATCGGGCCGTCCCCGGAGGCCGCTTCCTCCCATTCTTCCCCGGCGCGGCTCAGCCGGATGTTGGCCGTGGCCGGGATCGTGTTGCCGTTGTGGATGATGAACCGTTCGAGCTTGTATCCGGAGTCGGCGTCCGGCCGTGTGTCGCTGAGAAGCGCCTCGAGGTCGAGGGCCGTGACGTTTTTCTTTCTGTCCGCCAGATCCTTAAAACGCTCGAAGGCCCGGACCCGCTCCTCTTCCGGCATCGCGTATCCCATCTCGGCCAGGCGCGCGTCAAAGGCGTGGCGGCCGGAGTGTTTTCCCAAAACGAGGGTGTTTTGGGCGAGGCCGATCGATTCGGGCGTCATAATCTCGTACGTGCGTTTATCCGCCAGGACGCCGTGCTGATGGATTCCGGACTCGTGGGCGAAGGCGTTGGCCCCCACAATCGCCTTGTTGGCCGGGATCGGGCGTCCGATCAGCGTGCTGACAAGCTTACATGTCCGGAAGATCCGGGCGGTTTCCACCCGGCAGGTCCGGTCGAAGAAATCCCGGCGGGTGCGGAGGGCCATCACGACCTCCTCGAGGGCGGCGTTGCCGGCCCGTTCCCCGATGCCGTTGATCGTGGTTTCGACTTGGGTCGCGCCCGCCCGGACCGCGGCCAGCGTATTGGCGACGGCCAGGCCGAGGTCGTTGTGGCAATGGACCGACAGGGCGACCCGCTCGATCCCGGGCACGCGTTCGCGCAGGCGGGTAATGAGATCGAAGTATTCCTGGGGAGTGGTATAGCCGACCGTGTCGGGAACGTTGACGACCGTCGCCCCGGAGCGGATCGCCTCTCCCAACACCTGAATGAGGAAGTCCGGGTCGGACCGGGTGGCGTCCTCGGCCGAAAACTCGACGTCCTCGCAGAGGGCTTTCGCGTACCGGACGGCGCGTCCGGCGGACTCGAGAACCTCGGCCCGGGATTTTTTCAATTTATGGACGAGATGAATGTCCGACGTTGCGATGAACGTGTGGATGCGCGGCCGCCGGGCTCGGCGCAGCGACTCCCAGGCCGTGTCGATATCCCGGGGAAGGGCGCGGGCGAGGGACGCGACGACGCAGTCTGTGACCTGGTCGGAGACGGCCTGGATGGATTCGAAATCTCCGCGCGAAGCGACGGCGAAACCGGCTTCGATGACGTCCACTTTAAGGGATTCGAGCCGGACCGCGATTTCTCGTTTTTCGGAAAGAGTCAGGCTGCACCCGGGCGATTGCTCGCCGTCCCGGAGCGTGGTGTCGAAGATGATGACGTTTTCAGACATGGGAGTCCTCCTTTACGCGAGTTCTTGGAATCGGAAAAACGCGGGGAAAATGAACGGGCCCCTTTCCTGGCGCGAGCGCGGGCGGGAAAGGGGCCCGGATTAGGACAGAAGGATGAGGCCGAAAGGCAGGACGGAAATCGGCAAACGGACGGCGGCGCGCGCCGGTTCGGTCCGGCGGTCAGACCCGCGATGATCCGTTGTCGTTCTCACAGTTCGATTACCTTTCGTCTTTATTCGTCCGCGGCCGTCCGGCCGGCGGATGAATTTCGGCCATTTAGCCACAACCTCGAATCCGTTGTCAAGAAGAATTTTTCAGTCGAACGCCGGCCGCCCGGAACGCACCGCGGTTATCCGGTCAGAAGTAGGACCGGACTCCCAGGATACGGTCCCGGTAGTACGGGTTCGACAGGGAATCCGGGCGAATCGTTTTATTCCGTCCCGGCGCGTGGATGAACCGGTCCCCGTCGATCAATATCCCGACGTGGGAAACCCGGCCCGTCTTCTCCATGGAAAAAAAGACCAGGTCCCCTTTTTTCATCCGGCCGGGGGGAACGCGTTTTCCCTTTTCATACTGTTCGGCGAGGGCGCGGGGAAGCGGAATTCCGTTCATCCGGTATACGGTCATCGCCAGGCCGCTGCAGTCGAAGCCTTCCTCGGGCAATGCCCCCCCCCAGACATAGGGAAATTCCACGTACCCGAGGGCGGTGGAGGCCAGGCGATCGCGGAGCGCGGCGTCCGATCCGCTTTTCCGGCCGGGGACGATTTCGGCCCAGGGACGGATGATCAGATACTCGGCGATGATATTCCGGCCGGCGAGGTCTTCGGCCGCCCGGACCGCCTCCTCCCGCGTCGAGTAGGGCCCGATCTGAACCTTGAAGACCCGTGTTTCATGAAAGAAGGAAAACGCGTTCAATCCCCTTTGCCGGAGGGAGAGGGTCAGACGGACGGCGTTGTTTTCGAGCGAAAACACGCCGACCTGGATTTTGTATCCCGCGAAGTCGCGGAACCCGGAGGATTCGGCGGGCCCAAGCGGCACGATCCAAGTCCGGCTTCGACAAGCCGGAGCCGCTGTCGCGAGGAGGAGAAGCCCGAGGACCGGGACGAGCGAAAACAAGGCGGCGACCGTGAGGGACGGGCGATTCTTCATGTTCGGTACCCGGATTCGATCCGGATCCATTGTACCTTTTTTCCGGGGGGCAAGAAATTTTTCGGCGGACGGCAACCTTTTTTCCCCGATTTTCATCTTCTCCGGTGTGGAGAGAAACCTGATGACCCTCGAACTGGCGCTTTCGCCCCGCCTCGAATTCGGCGATAATGCCGTCATGAGGCATTCCGGCCGGGAGGTTCAGGTCCGGACTCCGGGCATCGAGGCGGAAGGGCTCGCCGACCTGATCGTCCGGAGCCGGGCGGGGGAGACGGACGCGATTGAGGAGATCTATCGCCGTTTCAAAACCGGCCTTTTCAACCTGGCTTTTCGTTACTCTTACGACCGGGCGACGGCGGAAGACCTTCTCCAGGAAATCTTCATCAAGGTCTTCACCCACTTGGACAACGTCAAAAATCCGGACACCTTCGCCGGCTGGGTGTTCCGGATCGGATTGAACACGTGTTACAGCCACCTCCGAAGCCGCCGTCCGGAAATGGAGAAAGGCATTCCCCTGGAAGACGTCGAAGGGACTCTCCATGGGGCGGCCGAGGAAAACTCCGCCCGGGACGTCCGCAAGCCCCTGGATGACGGGATTGCCTCGCTCCCGGAAAAGCTCCGGGAAATTTTTCTGCTTCACGACGTCCAGGGGTTCAAGCATGAAGAAATCGCCCGGTTGCTCGGACTTTCCGTCGGGACGTCGAAGTCCCAACTGTTCAAGGCCCGGCTTCGGCTGCGGACTTTTTTGACGGGAAAAGGCGTCTGTTAGGAGACGACCATGAAATGTACCCAAGCGCATGAATTGATCGGCGAGTTCCTTGAGGAGACCATCAGCGAAGAGGATCGCTCGGCTCTTGAGAAGCATCTCAAATCCTGCCCGGATTGCCGGGAGCTGCTGGCCGACTTCCGGGAGATCAAAACCCAGGCGGCGGCACTCCCGAAACTCGAACCGTCGCCGGCCGTCTGGACGAATGTTCTCGACGGCGTCCGCAAGGACCGGCGGGCCAAATCCGTCCGGGCGGCCACAACCCTGAATTGGTGGGACCGCCTCTTTGCTCCCGGTCGCCCCCGGTACGCCTTTGCCGCGGCCTTGGCCCTTTGCCTTGTCATCGGCGGAACCGTTTTGATTCGGGCGCCCCGGAAAACCGCCGCCCCCGCCGTTCCCGGCAACGGCGACGATTACACGATGGCCAAACTCCAGGAGGCCGAAATCCATTACCGGCTCGCCATCCGGGCGTTGTCTGAAGCCGCGGCCGGCCAGAAAACCGGCCTTGATGCGCAAACGACGGAGTCCCTGGAAAAGGACCTCCGGACGATCGACGCCGTAATTGCTTCCTGCCGGGACGCCGTCCGCCGCGATCCGAAAAGCGTCGAAGCCCGCGTTTATCTCCTGGGGGCCTACAAGGGCAAAGTCGAATTCCTCGACAACATCATCGCCGCCAAGAAAAAATCGGCCGCCCCGGCGGGGGCCGAGATTGTCCTCTAAAGGAAGAATTCGGAAGGAGAATGACCATGAACGAAATCACAATGAAAAAAACGGCCGTCGGAGCCGTCCTTTTGGGCCTCGTCCTTTTGGCCGGCAACCTGGCCGCCAGGGACCGGGTTGAGGAAAAATTCGCCCGGACCGAAGCCCTTGACCGAAACGGCAAAGTGTCCGTGCAGAACGTTTCCGGAACGATCCAGGTCCGCAGCTGGGCCAAAGCCGAGGTCCAGATCGACGCCGTTAAGGTTTCCGAGGCGTCCTCCGAGGAGAGAGCGAAGGAGAACGCGGGCAAGGTGACGATCGAAGTCGTCAAGGAAGGCGGCGCCTTGCGGATCGAGACGAAATATCCCGAAGGAAAGCTGTTCGGCGGCAACGTCAACGTCCACGTGAACTACGTCGTCACCATCCCCGACCAGGCGGCCCTCCGGGTCAAGAACGTGAGCGGCGACATTGAAGTCCAGGGGATCGGCGGCGACGTCGACATCGATGAAGTGAGCGGCGGAGTGAAAATCGTTTCCGCCGCCCGGTCGGTCGAATGCAGGACCGTCAGTGGCGGCATCATCCTCCAAGGCGCGGGCGGCGAGGTGAACCTTAAGGCCGTTTCCGGCGGAATCAAGGCGGAAGACGTCACGGGCTCCATCGAGGCCGAAACCGTCAGCGGCGGCGTCACCCTCCGCAACGTCCGGGAGGCCAGTTCCGTCCGGGCCAAAACGATCAGCGGCGGGATCGAATGCGAAACGGATATTTTGCCCAACGGGCGGTACAATTTCGACGCCCTGAGCGGCGGGATCACGCTCACGCTCCCCGCGACGGCCTCGTTCGAAATCGAAGCGGAGACTTTCAGCGGCCATATTCAAACCGATTTCGCCGTCGTCGTGTCCGGCAAGCTGTCCCCCAAGGAACTGCGCGGGACGGTCGGAACAGGTGGAGCGACGCTCCGGGTTAAAAGCTTCAGCGGGAAGGTCGAAATCCTGAAGAAATGACCGGTTTTTCCGTCTGATTTTCCGGCGCCCCCGAACGGCCTTCGGGGGCGCTTTTTTTATCATTCGGCCCGGCCGCCATCTTTTCCCGGGCGGATCGGTCGAAACCGTTACGGCCGGGGGAGAGAGGCCGCGGTTTTTTCATGACCGGACGATGAAAAAAGCATTGACAAGGTTCTTCTCCCGAAGATACACTCATAGGGGAAGAATAAGATGGGCCGCGAAGGCCTGATTGAATGGACCGAACATTTCTTTCCATCCGGTGTGCTTTCCAGGCAGGGGAATATTCATGAAGATTAAAGAACGCCCGTCGGTGTGGTTGAAATCCGGGCTTTTCCTCTTTCTCTGGGGACTTTTAGGCCCCGTCCCGTCGGCATTCCCATCGAATTCACCTTCACGCGCGTTCGAGAACAATTTTGTTTGCATTGGCATTAACGAGGGGATGTCGCAAGGCTCCGCATTCTCGATCGTCCAGGACCGGCAAGGATTCATCTGGATCGCCACGGAAGACGGGCTGAATCGGTACGACGGGTATCGTTTTCAAATCTACCGGCCTTCGGACGATCCCAATAGCATCAGCGATGTTTTTAATCGGGCTATCTTTGTGGATTCCCGGGGCGATATATGGGTGGGGACGAACAGCGGCTTGAACCGCTATAATCGCGATCAGGATAATTTCACCCGCTTTTTCAACGACCCCCAAGATCCCCAAAGCTTGAGCAACAATTCCATTTCTTCCATCTACGAAAGTCGGTCCGGAACGCTCTGGATCGGAACCGACGGAGGCTTGAATGCGCTTGACCCGAAGACGCTCAAATTCAAGCGTTTCGTCCGTGAATCATCGAAGGAGACCGCCTCGGAACAGAGGGCGATTCGTTCCATCATTGAAGACAAATCCGGTCTCCTGTGGATAGCCACGAGCGGCGGCCTTCACGTGCTTGATCTCCAGACGGGCCGGACGACGAGATATTCGCACGATCCGAGCGATCCTCGGAGCCTCAGCAGCGACCGGGTGATTTCGCTCTACGAGGACGGCGACGGGACGCTGTGGGTGGGAACGGAGGGCGGCGGGTTGAACGCCATGGACCGAAAGACGGGCACGTTTACCCGCTATCTCAACGATTATCGGAATCCTCGGAGCCTCAGCAACAACAACGTTTATGTGATCCGCCGGGATCGGGCGGGAATCCTTTTCGTGGGGACCTTCGCCGGGCTCAATCTTTTCGACGACCAAACGAAAGACTTTACCGTCATCCGCAATAATCCCTTCATCCCGTCCAGCCTCAGCTTCAATGTCGTCATCTCCATATTGGAAGATCGAACCGGGATTCTCTGGATCGGAACCCAAGGGAAGGGTGTCAATAAATACGATACCAACCGGAAAAAATTTCGAACCGTCAAACAGACGCCCGGCTTATCGGGGGGAATAGTTTCCAATTCCATCCGGGGGTTTACGGAGGATGCATCCGGCAACATCTGGATTGCGTCCGAGGATTTGGGCTTGGATTATTGGGACCGGGAATCCGACACCCATTCCTACGTCCAATATGATCCTCGCAAGCCTTCCGGGCTGAGCAGCAATTTGATCTACGCCTTGATGTTTGACGCGTCCGGCCTGCTCTGGATCGGGACGTTGGACGGCGGGTTGAACCGATATGATCCGAGGACCAAGACCTTCACTCATTTCCGCTACGATCCCGCCGATCCCGAAAGCTTGAGCGTCGACTCCGTTCGCGCTTTGTGTCAGGATCATTTGGGCACGGTCTGGGTGGGAACGGTAGGCGGAGGATTAAATCGATATATTCCGGAAAAAAACGCTTTTATCAGTTATCGAAACGATCCGGCCAAACCCGACAGCCTCAGCTTTGACGTCATCCGGGCCCTCTACGAGGACCGGTTCGGGACGCTCTGGGTCGGGACGTACGGCGGAGGATTGAACAAATTCGACCGGCATAAGGAATCTTTTGTCCGGTACGAGAATCAACCCGGAAACTCCGCCAGCCTGAGCAATGATTACATTATGTCGATCAACGGGGACGCCGGCGGAAACATCTGGATCGGGACGATCAATGGATTCAATAAGTTCGATCCGAAAACGGAAAAGTTTACGACCTATTCGACCAAGGAGCGGCTCCCGAACAGCATGATCTATGGGGTTCTGATCGATGATACGGATCAACCTTGGGTGTCCTCGAATAAGGGGCTGGCCCGGCTTAACCCGGAGACATTGGCCGTCGAATCCTTTGATGTCTCGGACGGGTTACAGGGCGACGAATTTATCGGCGGCTCCTGTTATAAAACTAAAACCGGCGAACTGTTCTTCGGTGGAGCGGATGGATTCAATTGCTTTTTCCCCGGCCGCATCATCGGGAATCCCTATTCGCCCGCCGTCGTCCTCACCGATTTCCAAATTTACAACAAGCCCGTCCCCATCGGAAAAGATATCGACGGGCGGATCGTTCTGGAAAAAGCGATCTGGAGTACGGAGTCCTTGACCTTGAGCTTCCGGGATCGGCTGATTTCGTTCGAATTCGCCGCGTTGCATTTTGCCGCGCCCGAGAAAAACAAGTGCATCTACATGATGGAAGGCTTGGACAAGGATTGGATCGACGCGAAAGACCGGCGGTTCGTGAGCTATACGAATCTTCCGACCGGCCGGTATGTGTTCCGGGTGAAAGCGGCCAACGCCGACGGACTCTGGAACGCCGAAGGCGTCGCCTTGCGGATCCGGGTCGTTCCGCCGTTCTGGAAAACGTGGTGGTTCGTCGGACTGATCGTCTTGACGGTCTTAGCCACGGCCGGCGGCTCCATCGGGACACGGGTTCAACGGACCCGCCGGCGGACCGTCCTCCTGGAGTCCAAGGTCCGGGAGAGGACCTCCGAGCTCCAGAAACAGATCGCGGTCCGGGAAGCGGCGGAGAAGGAGCTGGAAAAACGGCGGCAATACCTGGAATCGGTTTTCCTCAACGCGCCGAACGCCATTATCACTGCCGACAACAAAGGCCGGGTCACCGAATGGAACCCGGGCGCGGAACGCATCTTCGGCTGGCGGCGCGAAGAGGCGCTCGGAAAGAACGTCGACGACCTGATCATCAAACGGGAACTCAAGGAAGAGGCCGTCCAATTGTCGGAGGTGACTTTTTCGGGGACGTCGCTTCCTCCGCGGGAAGGCGTCCGTCATAACAAGAGTGGCATGCCGATCCCCGTCATCATGGGCGGATCGCCGATACAGAGCGGCGACAACGTCATCGGTGTGATGTTCGTGTATACGGACATCACCGAGATCAAGAAGGCGGAGGAGGCCGCCCACGAGGCCAACCGGATCAAAAGCGATTTTCTCGCGAACATGAGCCACGAAATCCGGACGCCGATGAACGGTATTTTCGGGATGACCGAACTGGCCCTGGAAACGGACCTGTCGACCGAACAGCGGGAGTATTTGGAAGCGGTCCAGTTTTCGGCCGCTTCCCTGATGGGCATCATCAACGACATCCTGGATTTCTCGAAAATCGAAGCGAAAAAAATCGAATTGGAATCGATCCCCTTCCGCCTGCGAGACACGGTCCATGCCATGATCGCCAGCGTCGCCCTTTTGGCCGAGAAGAAGGGGCTGGAACTGGCCTATCGCATTCCGCCGGACGTCCCGGACCGGGTCAAGGGCGATCCCGGCCGCTTGCGCCAGATCCTGACTAATCTTCTCGGTAATTCCATCAAGTTCACATCCACCGGCGAGGTGATCGTGTCGATCACCATGGAGGAACGGTTCGAGGACAAGGTCCGTCTCCATATTCAAGTGCGCGACACGGGCATCGGAATCCCTCCCGAAAAACTCAAGTTGATTTTCGCGCCGTTTATCCAGGCGGATAGTTCAACAACCCGGGTTTACGGCGGAACGGGCCTCGGGCTGGCCATCACGTCCCAGCTCGTGGAACTTATGAACGGGCGCATCTGGGTCGAAAGCGAGATCGAAAAAGGAAGCACGTTCCATTTCACCGTAACCCTGGAGCTTCAAACCCAGATCGAGGAGGCGTCGGTCCCCGCCCGGTACGAAGACCTTTTGAACCTCCCGGTCCTGGTGGTGGACGACAATGCCACCAACCGGCATATTCTCCAGGACATGCTGACCCAATGGGGGTTGAAGCCGACGCTGGCCGACTGCGCCGAGAAGGCGCTTGGGCTTTTGCGCGAGAGCATCGCCTCGGGTAAGCGGTTCCGGTTCGTCATCACCGACGCCAACATGCCGATCATGGACGGATTCGAACTGGCCGCGGCCATCAAGAACATGCCGGAATACGCCGATGTTCGGATCATGATGCTGAGCTCGGCCGGTTTGCGCGGGGATTCGGCCCATTGCCGGGAATTGGGATTGGCGGCCTACTTGACCAAGCCCGTCAAGCCGGCGCTTCTCCTCGACGCCATCATGCTGGTCCTGGGAACGGCGCCCGAGAAGCTGGCGGAAGCCCCCCTGATCACCCGTCATTCCCTGGCCCAACTCCATACGCGGTATTCGATTCTTCTGACCGAAGACAACATCATCAATCAGAAGCTGGCCGCCCGGATCCTGGAAAACCACGGCCACCGGGTGATCCTCGCCGGAAACGGCGCCGAGGCGCTCGAAGCGCTCAATAAAGAACGTTTTGACGTCATTTTGATGGACGTCCAGATGCCCGTTCTGGACGGTATTCAAGCGACGACGGAAATCCGACGGCGGGAATTGGCGACGGGCTCCCACGTCCCGATCGTCGCCATGACGGCCCACGCGATGGCCGGCGACCGGGAAAAATGCATCGCGGCCGGGATGGACGATTACGTTTCCAAACCGCTCAAGACGCTCGACCTTATCAAAACGATCCAGCATACGGTGGGCCGGATCGCGAAAGAGCGGCGGGGGATCGGGCGGGAAACCTGAGCGCCCGGCGTTTTCCGCGATGAACGGCCACCGCGCGCCGGAGTCGGATGTCGTCCTGATCACCGGCGAAACTCACGTCGATCATCCTCTTTCCGCCTCGGGCGTCATCGCCCGGGTCCTTGAATCCGCGGGATTTTCGGTTGGGATCATCGAACACCCGGATTGGAAATCGGACGCTGATTTTTTCCGGCGCGGCGCCCCGCGCCTGTTTTTCGGTATCACCTCCGGCTCGATCGACAGCCTGCTGGTCAATTACACCCCGCTCAAACGCCGGCGGGAGAAGGACGAAAACGCTCCCTACCGGTCGGCCATGCCGGACCGGGCCGTTCTCGTTTACACCCACAAGGTCCGGGCGCTTTTTCCGGGCGTTCCCGTCGTCCTTGGCGGGATCGAAGCATCGCTCCGGCGGTTCGCCCACTATGATTATTGGGACGACAAGGTCCGCCGCGGCCTCCTGCTTGATTCGCGGGCCGATATCCTGGTTTACGGCCCGGGGGAGCTTGCGGCGGTCGAGATCGCCCGGCGTTTGGCCGATGGCCGGGATCTGCAGGGGATTGCCGGGACCTGCGTTGTCCGTAAGGAGGTTCCCGGGAATTTCACCGAAATTCCCTCCGCCGAAGCCGTCGCCGCCTCGCCGGAGGCCTTTGCCGAAGCCCAGATGAAGTTTTCGGTCCGGGCGCCCCTGGCCCAGCGCCACGATACCCGGTACGTCCTGCAATATCCCGCTCCGCGATATACGCCCGGCGACCTCGACCGGATCTACGGGCTCCCGTATTCACGGATGATTCCGCTCGGTTTTCCCGAGTTCCGGATGGCCCAATTTTCGGTCGTGACCCACCGCGGATGCTTCGGCCGTTGCTCTTTTTGTTCGCTCGCCCTCCATCAGGGAGAGACCATCGTTTCCCGGTCCGAGGAATCCATCCTGGACGAGATCCGGCGGCTCGTCCGCCACGCCGATTTCAAGGGATATATCGACGACCTCGGCGGCCCCACGGCCAACATGTACGGAATGGACTGCGACACGGCCTGCGGGAAGCCTTGCCTGGGCTGTTCCCGGCTCCCCTCGAGCCATGAGCGACTGATCTCGCTCCTGGGCAAAGCCCGGGCGATCCCCGGCGTCAAGAAGGTTTTTGTCCGGAGCGGGATTCGTTACGATCTCGCTTTGTCCAGCGAGAAATATATCCGGGAGCTCGTCGGACATCACGTTTCGGGACTTCTCAAGATCGCCCCGGAGCACGTCTCGAAGAAAGTCCTTCGGATGATGAACAAGGATTCCGGGGAGGCGTTCGAAAAATTCCGGCGGGCCTTCCGGAAAGCCGACGCCTCCGGCCGGCAGCACCTGAAATACTATTACATGGTCGCTCATCCCGGCTGCGGTCCGGAGGAGGCCCGGGAACTGGCCCGGGAGGTGCGCCGCCTGGAAAAGGAAGGCGATCGTCCGATCGAGGGCGTCCAGATCTTCACCCCGACGCCGATGACTCTTTCGACCGCGATGTACCATACCGGCCGCGACCCGCGGACGGCCGAACCCGTTCATGTTCCCCGGACATTTCAGGAAGTCAAGGAGCAGAAACGGATGCTCGCGGCCGGCACCCGGAAAGAGCGCGCCAGGCCGGGCGTCAAGCGTTCCGCCCGCCTCGGGCGAACGGAGACCGTTCCCCCGTCTTTTCGCGGCCGCAAACGCTGAGAATATCGGCGGAAGCCGGCCGGCCCGTGTGGTTCCATTTTTCGTTTTGCGTTTCGACTCCATTTTGTCCGCGCTTTTTTGGGGAGGGGGATGAACGGCGTGTTGAAAACGGCGTCGGGGCTCGGCTGGACTCTCGCGGGATTCATTTTTTTCGGCTTTCAGGGCCGTTTCTGGGAGAGGCCGGCGATTCGTTTTCCGGCGGGCCGGCCGACGGCGGATTTCTCCGGCGGCGAACATCGAAGCAACCGCGCTTTCCCGCCCCCGGCCGGACGAGAAAAAGGCCGGAGCCCGATCGCGGCCGAACGCGTCACAACGGACATTCATCTTCCGCCCGGGGACCGCGAGGCGATCGTCGAATACCGGTTGGGCGAAACGGAATCCCGGGTGTCTCTTTTCGCGGGAAACCGGGTTTGGGCGGCGGTCCTTCCGGAGGAAGACCGCATCGAGCGGAGCGTCCTCGGGTTCATCAAGGAAACCGGCCGATCTTCGGGGAACCTTGATTCGATTCGCAAAGCGGCCCGGAGAATCGCCGTCGAATTGATACCTTTCGACCGGGAATTGGCCGGGCTGCGGGTGGACCAACTGATCGTGATCCCGGACGGCATTTTGAATTGTCTCGCCTTTGAAGCCCTGAGGACGGCCGATAATCGGGCCTTTCTGGTCGAGAAATATTCAGTTTCGTACGCGCCTTCCGAAACCGCCTTGAAGTCTTTTTGGACAAAACCGGGGCTGCCGGGCCGCCGCCTTTTGGCCGTGGGCGCGTCCGACCCGGATCAGGGTCGTTCGGGCGATGCTCCCGGAGCATATTTCCGTTGCCGCGCGATCCGGTGGGTAAGGAACGAAATCGATGATGTTTCTCGTTTGTTCGACCGGAATCATCGCTGCGTTTATCTGGACCGGGAGGCGAACGAGGAAAATATCAAGAGGCATCGGGGGGAGCGATTTCAAGTCATCCATATCGCCTCGCACGGGCGGCCGGACGACCGCGTCCCGGCGCGGGCTGCGCTTATTCTCTCGAGGAGTCCCGGCGATGACGGCGATCTCCGGGCGGAGGAAATCTCCGGTTTGGGAATGGCCGCCGATCTTGTCGTCCTGTCGGCTTGTCGGACCGCATCCGGCGCCGTCGTTTCTCCAGAGGGGGCGGGTGGATTGCCCCTGGCCTTCATGCGCGCGGGAGCCAGGTCCGTAATGGCGACGCTATGGCGGGTGCCGGACCGGTCGACTGCGGAATTCATGGCGGATTTTTATAGGCACCTGAAATCCGGTCTGGGAAAATCCAGGGCCCTGCGGGCGGCGAAAGTTGATATGATCCGTCGCGGCCGTTCGCATCCCTTCTTCTGGGCCGGATACGTTCTCCAGGGCGAACCGAATGAAAAAATCGTTTTCGATTGAACCGCCGCGGTCATTTGACAGTCCCGCCTTCCGCACATAGAATACCTCCGCATGATTTCCGACCGTTCGCCCCGGGAAAATTCCGACCGCCTCGGGAAATTCGCCCTGGATCTCGGCTTTTCCCTGATCGGGATCGCCGATATTTCAGCCGTCCGCGAGGCGTTCCATCTGCCCGAAAAACTCCGCAACCGGTTCGACCGGGCCGTCTCCCTCGGCAAGCGCGTGCTCGACGGCGTGCTCGAGGATATCGATGACCATCCCACCCCCCTTTATTTCCACCATTATCGCCAGCTCAATTTTTTCCTGGACCGGTCGGCCTTCCTTCTTGCCTCGGAAATACAGGCCTCCGGTTTTCTCGCCCTCCCGGTCCCGGCCTCGCTGGTCCTGGGCGGGGAAAAGCCGATCGCCCACGTCTCGCATAAAAAAATCGCTTTTCTTGCGGGTCTGGGCCATATCGGGCGCAACAACCTTCTCGTCCATCCCGCCTTAGGGTCCCGGGTCCGCTTGGTGACCGTCTTGACGAACATGCCGCTGGAGGCAAGCGCTCCTTCGGACGCGGATTGCGGATCCTGCGTCGCCTGCCTGGCTTCCTGCCCGGCCCAGGCCATCAAAACCCGGCCCGAGGATTTCGACCACCGCCGCTGTTTCGAAAAGCTCGAGGAGTTCCGCCGGCTGCGGTTCGCGAGCCAGCATATCTGCGGAATCTGCGTCAAAGCCTGCCACGGCCGCGGGGCCGCTTGAAATTCCTTCCGATTCGAATATATTAGGAACCTTGAAGGGAAAGTGAACGCTATGAAAAAAATGCTTCAGTTCGCCCTGTTCCTAATGCTCCTGGCGGCGGTCTCCGCTTTCGCCCAGGACGAGACTTCCGCGGAAAACACCAATATTCCGCCCGGCTCCTACAAATCGTGGAGCGCGCTGCCGATCCTGATGTACGATAACGACATCGGGGTCGGTTACGGGGCCAAAGCCAAGTTCGTCGATTTTTTAAAGAAAAAGGAATCCTTCGACCTGATCCTGTTCAACTCCTCCAAGGGCGAACGATGGTATGTTTTCACGTTCTCCCTTCCCGATATTGAAATCCGCCAGAGAAAGACGTACCCGCTCTCCTTCGATCTGAAGGCCGAATACGATAAATACCTGAAGTATCTCTATTACGGCCGGGGAATCGATTCCAGGGAGGACGACAAGACGGAATTCACCCACGAGGTGAAACAGCTCCAACTGTTGTTCGGCCGGGGTTTCACGCCGGAATATTCCGCGTCAATTGGCTATATGTTCCGGACGATCGATTATTACAATGTTCAGGAAGGCCTTTATGCCGACGAATTGCGGGCCTTGGAGAAAAAATTCGCTCCTTACGTTTCCGTCGTCCTCAGCCACGACACATCCAACAGTCAGATCCATCCGACGCGGGGCCACCGGCTTCTGCTTCAGGACGACCTGGCCGCCGGTTTTCTCGGAAGCAAGGATGCGTCCTTCAACCGGATCACGCTCGATTACCGGAAATACATGTGCGTCTTCGGAGAAAAGGACGTGTTTGCTTTCCGGACACTCGTCCAATATATTGACGGAAGCAGCATCCCCTTGTTCGATTATTCCTCGCTCGGCGGCGGAAACACGCTCAACGTTATGCGGGGGTACGCCCTCAATCGTTTTTTAGACAGGGGTAAATTCCTGGCGAATATTGAATATCGTTTCCCCATCTGGTGGGTCTTCGGCGGCAACGTGTTCGTCGACCTGGGAAACGTCTGGCCGCGCTTAGGCGACATCGATTTGGGCAAGACGGTCGCGGACTATGGTCTGGGCCTGCGTTTATACATGGCCGATTTCGTCGTCCGGGTGGATTTCGGGTTCAGCAAGGAAGGAACGCGGCTTTATTTCAATTTTGGTCACATCTTTTAACGGTTTGCCGGAATCGTTTTTGATTTTGGCACGCAAACCCTTCCTCCGTTCGTCCCACGCTAAAATCTTTCTGAATATTGCGTGCCAAATGAGCAAAAATATTTCATTTTTTCCAGATATTTTGTCCCATCGCCGGTTGACCGTTTCTTGTGCAAGTACTGTTAAGCGCTTTCCTTTACCGATGTTAGAAAAACCGCATCCGGAGATTTCCACAAGCTTATGCACATAAACTGTGGAAATGCGGAATTCAGGCGGGCAGGCGGGTCGTTTTGATCCGTCCGGTGATGGCCAGCGTCAGCTTGTAACCTCCCCAGCCGTTTGAAATCCGGATCGTCGCCAGGTTCGTCACGGCCCCTTCCGGGGTGAAGACCGGGGTGTTGTTGGCCTCGACCGTCGCTCCCTCGATTCCGGCCGCCGTGTCGGGGATCCAGATGTTGGCGGTTTCGTCATAATTTTCGATTCGATAACAATCCGCTCCGAACCGGACCCGGAAGTTGCATCCGTTCAGAATGGATTTGGCCCGGGCCGTGTTCAGAGCCGCGCGGACTTCTCCGACCGCTTTTTCCAACCGGTATTTAGAAGCGAGGTTGAGAAATGAAAACGCGGCCATGTAGATGATGATCGCGAAAATCGCCAAAACGAGCGCGGTTTCGATCAAGGTGAATCCGCGGCCGGTCATCGATCGGACCATTGGAGGGCCTCCCATCCGCTAACGAAAAGGACCGGGTCGGTCGCGCGCGGAGACGTATTTCCAGGGGCAAGGGGTGAAAGCAGCCGGTCGTCCGGCCTGATCGTCAACCGGGCGTCGCCCAACTCCAGACCGGAGGCCTGGATGCTTCCGGATATCGTGACGTTTTGACCTTTTCCGTCGATGCGTACGCCGTCGCGGGCGGCCAAAGACGCCTGGAGAAACAGGTCGGCCGGCGCGTCCGCCCCGACGCGGATCCGGCCGGCCGTTCCGGCCCCGGTGACGAAATCCCTTCCGCTTGCGTAAAGGAACAATTGGGCGGTCGAATCCTTTAAATAAGGGAGGCCGTCTTTCCAGTGGACGCCTTCCTGGATCAAATGCGTGGAGATGACGGTTTCCCCGGCGGATACGATCGTCAGGGAAACGCCGGCCAGGACGGAAGGTGCATCGGTCCCACCCGACAGCGCCAGGATCCCGTCCGAGACGACGATTCCGCCGCCCAGCGACGCGATGCTTCCGTTGACCATGACGATCGGGAGGGGGGTGCGTTCGAATCTTCGGCTCTCCTCCGGCCCGGAAAATTCCGTTTGCCGTTCCGAAGGATTGAACCACATCCGCCAAAGTCCTTCCTCGAGACGGAATTGGAAATACTGCCGGCCGGAATCGGCGGCCAGAATCATTTCCTCAACGTCGCCTTGAATGAAAACGCCTCCCAGGCCGAAGTCGTTGACCACGAGATATACGCCGTCGGGAACCGGTTCGTTCACGAGAGGCAGCCCCAACGCCTGCCGAAGTTGGAAAATGGTCAGCTTGTCCGGGGAGAAGATTCTGATTCGCAATGTTTCCGCGAGTTGGGGTGCAGCGTCGGCCGGGACCAGGAGGAGATCGGTCGCGGCCGGGGGGATTTGTCCGCCGCCGGTTTCGGGCGGGGTGAGAACGACTTTTTCCCCGGCGAGCAGTTCCGCGGCTTGTTTCCGCCCGTTTTCCCCGGCCAGTAAAAAGGGGAAAGCGGACAGGGGGACACGTCCGGCCATGACGGACAATCCGATGTCCAGGACGGTTCGTTTTGCCTGAAGCCGGCGGGTCAACCGCCCCCGGGCGTCGATCGTCCCGGCGAATTCGGCGGCAAAGAATGATTCGGAGTCCGCGACACGCACCGGCTGGAACTCCGCTTCGGACGCCCACTCCGACCACCCGGCCGTTTCCTTGGCGATCAACGGGAAGACAACGCCGAGGGCGGCGGCGACAACGTCCGTTTGTCCGGCCAGGGTCGCGGCCCGGAGCCGGTTATATTCTTCTTCGGTCAAGGCCAGGGGGAAGGCGCGAGCGGCGAGGGTTCCTTCCAGGGCTCCGAATCCGGAGCGAACCCCGTTTTCGGCGGCCGCCCGAAGCAGGACGGCGTCGCTTTTATATGAACTCCACTGGCGATATGTCCGGGTCAGCATGAAAAGGCCGAGGCCGAGCGCCGAAATCATGAAATAGGTGAAGATCACGATCATCGTGATCGAACCGGCCTCCGATCCGGGCCGAAATTTAGAACGGTTTTCCGAGAGAGGCGTTTCTCGCCAGAATTTTAAGCGCATAGGATTCCTCCGGTTCGGACGCGAGAGCAAGCTGCGTTTCGGCCAGGCATGTTCCGGAATCGACGGAAAGGGCGAACGACAGAACGTCCTCGAGAAGCGGCTGGGCCGGGGATGAGTCGATTTTGCGGCGGAGGATGTTTTGCCCGACGTCCAAATAAACGGACGTCGTCCGCAGGACGGCGGCGGTGGTTTCCGAGGCCCGGTAGTCGTATTGAAGGGGCGTCGACAGCGTCAGGATCCCGTTTTCGGAACTCCGGACGATCGCCTTCTCTCCTTTTGTTTTATCGTAAAGGCAGACGGTCCGGCCGGCCCAATCCCCATCGGTCTCGGCCACGGCCAGGATCGTCTGGCCGGCGCGCGGGTCGGATGAAAGCGACGGGCTTGCTTCGGCCCGGACGAGGACCCACCGGCCGTCGATTTGTTCAAAGGCGGCCAGCAACCCCAAACGCATCGGGCGGGCCAATCCCTGGCCGGCCGCGAGAACATCGGTCCGGATTTTGTCCAGCGCGGCCCAGGCAGCCTGACGGTTTTCCTGCCGGGATTGCAGCCGATAAAAAACACGACGAACGGTCCCGAAAAATTCCAAACTCCCGACAAAGATGAGAAAAAAGATGAACAAGCTGATGAGGCTTTCCAGGAGAGAGAAGCCCCGGACGCCGATCCCCGACCGTTTCATCATCGGCCGGCCAGTTCCCGCGTGATCAACAAGACGGCTTCCAGCGGCCGGCCCGATTGACCTTCCCGGGTCAGGGTGAAGTTCACTTTTTTCAGGTTATCGGAGACTTCCTCGACCGTCCAGGCGACGAGCACTCCCGGTCCGTCCGGATCGGGACGGAGCGTGATTTCACCGGAACCCGGCGTCAATTCAGGAGCGTCGAATGGTTTGGACTTGAAATCGTCGAGTTCGGAGGAGAGGAGCCCGGCGAGACGGGCCGTCCGGTCGGATTTTCGGTCGACTTCGATCGACGTCAACAGCAACTCGGCCGTTCCGGCGAGGAGGAAAGAAATCAGCCCGGCCGCGAACAGGACTTCGATCAGACTGAATCCCTTTTCCGTCGTCCGGACCAGGGGTGTTTCGAGGCGCCGGATTCCGTCGGCGTCGGCGAGGATGATGGATTTGTTCATGGCACCGATCGGAAATGCATTCGGCGTGCCAACCCGAGCCGGGCGGTTTAAGGCGGCAAAATCCGCTCGGAGCCAAGTGCCGTCAACATCGTTTTCCGATTTCGGGTCGTGACCATTCCGGACCGTCAACCCGGCTTGACTCCATGTTACCCGGCCGCAAGGACAACGTTATGTCGTTAAAATCGGAGGAGGGACGCTGAAGCGGTTTTCAAGCGGCCGGAAACGGTCCTTATGCAAGAACCGTGCAAAAGTGAAATTCGGGCTGAATCCCGGGTTCCGAAACGGGGCGGAATCCGGCCGGCCGCCTTCCAAAAAAAGGCCGTAAATATACGCATTTTCATCATTAAAAAAAATAGGGGAAAAAATAGAATATTTTGCTTGACAAAGATTGGTGAAAGCCCTATCATGTCTAAGCCTTCAACCTGGCTTTCCTAATGACAGCCGAAAGGCTGAATCAAGATCGGATTGTTCAAGAGCGAGGTTTTTCTCTCGCGGGCCGAGAGAAACGGATCTTTGAATTAAAAAGCGGAGCGATTGTGATCGAGCCAATTTGCCATTTTCAAACTCGCTAAGTGCTCGCAAGAGTGCTTATAATTGGAGAGTTTGATCCTGGCTCAGAGTTAACGTTGGCGGCGTGCCTAACTCATGCAAGTCGAACGCGTTCAGGGGGCAACTCCGGGATGAGTGGCGAACGGGTGAGTAACACGTGGGTAATCTTCCTTCAAGTGGGGAATAAGCTCTCGAAAGGGAGTCTAATACCGCATGACTTTCCGGGGCATAAGTCCCGTAATTAAAGCCGCAAGGCGCTTGAAGATGAGCCTGCGTCCTATTAGCTAGTTGGTAGGGTAACGGCCTACCAAGGCTTAGATGGGTAGCCGGCCTGAGAGGGCGAACGGCCACACTGGGACTGAGACACGGCCCAGACTCCTACGGGAGGCAGCAGTGAGGAATTTTGCGCAATGGGGGAAACCCTGACGCAGCGACGCCGCGTGGAGGATGAAGGCCTTCGGGTCGTAAACTCCTGTCAGAGGTGAAGAATACCCGCAAGGGTTTGACGGTAACCTCAGAGGAAGCCCCGGCTAACTACGTGCCAGCAGCCGCGGTAATACGTAGGGGGCAAACGTTACTCGGAATTACTGGGCGTAAAGGGTGCGTAGGCGGC
>JAPKZG010000098.1 GCA_026393895.1 Candidatus Aminicenantota bacterium | reverse complement strand
TTTTTGACCGCTTTGAGCCGGCTGTCATCCTCATCCCGGAGAAGGTCGATTTTATTGGCGACGATGATCTGCGGCCGGGCCGCCAGCTTCGGGTCGAACGCCGCGATTTCCTTCCGGACGATCCGGTAATCCTCGACCGGGTCGCGGCCGGAATAGGGCGATATGTCGAGGATATGGACAAGAAGCTGGGTCCGCTCGACGTGTTTGAGGAAGAGAATCCCCAATCCTTGTCCCTGATGCGCGCCTTCGATTAATCCCGGGATGTCGGCGACAATGAAACTCCGACCCGTCCTGACATCCACGACCCCGAGGTTAGGGATCAGCGTCGTGAATGGATAATCGGCGATGACGGGTTTGGCCGCGGATATTTTCGAGATTAAGGTGGATTTGCCGACATTAGGGAATCCGATCAAGCCCACGTCGGCGATCATCTTGAGCTCTAAAAAAAGATCTTTTTCTTCGCCCGGCCGGCCGGGTTCATGCTCCCGGGGCGCCTGATGGACGGCGGTGGCAAACGATGTGTTGCCGCGGCCTCCCTTGCCTCCCTTGGCGGCGATGTAGCCCTGCCCCGGCTCGACCAGGTCGCATAGAATTTGACCCGTGACCGCGTCTTTGACAACGGTTCCGACGGGGACGCGGAGCTCGAGATCGGCACCCTGTTTGCCCTGGCGACGGGCGCCCCCGCCGGGGTCGCCGTTCTTGGCCCGGTTGATCGGATGAAAACGGAAATAGGCGAGCGTCGTCAGACCATTTTCGGTTATCAGGAGGACATTTCCGCCACGGCCGCCGTGGCCGCCGTCAGGCCCCCCTTTCGGGACGCCTTTTTCGTGCCGGAAGCTCACCGCGCCGTTTCCGCCCTTGCCGGCTTTCAGAAAGACTCTGACTTGATCAATGAACATGATTTAAGTAAGAGCGGACCGCCGCCTTTGCGGGTGCGACGGAATGTCAAAAGAGAACCGATCGGGTTCAGGCCGGATGGACCGAAACAATTTTGCCCCTCTCGCCTTTATCGGAAAACCGGACCACTCCGGAGATCTTGGCGTAAAGGGTGTCGTCCTGGCCGCGGCCCACGTTGGGACCGGGTTTGAACGGAGTGCCGCGCTGCCGGATCAGAATCGCTCCGGCTTTGACCACCTCGCCTCCGTACTTTTTCACTCCGAGCCGCCGGCCCGCACTGTCCCGGCCGTTCCGCCCGACGCCGCTTCCACGTTTTGTCGCCATCGATCGTCTCCTTTACTTCGCCGCTTTTTTCGGGCGGGCTTTTGGCTTGCCGGTTTCGGCGGCCTTCTTGGTTTTCGCAACTTTCGCGGCCGCGGGTTTCTTCATCGCCGGTTTTTCGACGGCCGGCTTGGGCGCCGGTTTTTCGGCTTTGACCTTGACTTTGGACTTGGGTTCAGCGGGAGCAGGGGCGACGACCGGGGCCTTGACGACGGCCAATTCATCGGCCGGAACAACCGTCCGGTCGGGATAAATCTTGGCAATTCGGACTTTGGCCAAAAATTGACGATGGCCCCGGGTCCGGCGGAACTGTTTGCGGCGTTTCTTCTTGAAAACCAGGACTTTATCATCCCGGAACGTTTCCAGGACATCCGCCTTGACGACCGCGTTCCCGACGAGCGGCGTCCCGACGAAGGTTTTTTCCCCGTCGTCGATCAGGAGGACCTCTTCAAAAAGGACCGATCCTCCGGCGCCGGTGTTGAGTTTTTCGACATGAAACACGTCGCCTTCCTTGACGACGTACTGTTTTCCGCCTGTCTTGATTACTGCAAACATGAATAAAGTCCTCGAATTGAAGTCAAAATCCGTGAAAAGGCGCATAACTTTAACATGGGCCTGTGTTTATGTCAAACGGGATTTGTTGCCCCCGGCCCATCCCGCTCACCCCCACCTCTCCTGATTCGCAAAGCTCATGTAGGACGGGCAAAAGCCCGCTGATTCGCAAAGCTCATGTAGGACGGCTAAAGGCCCGCTGATTCGCAGCCCGCGTAAGACCGGCCACGAGTCCGTGGCCGGGATTTATTGTATAATCGGCACGCGAGACGGGCGGTTAGCTCAGCGGTAGAGCATCGGTCTTACACGCCGGTGGTCGCAGGTTCGAATCCTGCACCGCCCAGATTCCCTTAAGGGGGAACCCTTTCCTGGGTTCCCCCTCAACGGACTGTTGCCTCGCTCCTTCGGTGGCGAGGCCAGTCCTGCTCCTCCTCCAATGTAGCCTTACGCGATGACTTATCTTAGGCTGCGTCTCCGATGATTTACATTTTCGAACACGAGGCCAGTCCTGCTCTCCCTCCGAGGCCTTGCTCGTCCTACACGACGGACGATTTCGCCCGGAGTTAGGGCAATGAAGCTTTTCGCGATAACCTTTATTAGATGGGCACACTCTGACTTTCGCGAGGCATTCCCTTTTCGAGGCTTTGCTCGCCCTTAGCGACCCATGGGAGCAAGGGCTGGGTTCCCGTTCAGGCTTTGCAGTCCTATACGACCTTTGGGAGTTAGGGCAGGCTTTGCAGTCCTATACGACCTTTGGGAGTCAGGACAAGGGAATATCAGAAAACAGCGGGATTCCCCCAGCCGTCAACGGACAGGCGAGCGTTGAGGTTTTCTGGAATTCCTTCTTCCGGCTCTTTGATGGGAAACCCGAAGGGGATGACCGCGGCGATCTCGTACCCTGCTGGTACTCCCAGAAATTTCTTCAGCCCCCGCTCTTCATAAGGCGTATAGGTGCATCCGAAGAGCCCTTCGGCCGCCAGCGCCAGCATGATGTTTTCGATGCACATCCAAGCCGAGGCCAGGGGATTCAGATCGAAGAAGCCGCGGCAATCGGTGAGCGACTTCATCTTGTAGCAGACGATCAGGAGTTCGGGGGCTTCGAGCATCATGGTCAACTGGACGGGCAGTGAGCGCCGGTAGACCGATTTTAGCTCTTCGTCGGCGAAGGTGGCGACGAACCGTTCGATCTCTTCCCGGTCTTTCATGTCCCTCGCCTTCAGGCCTTGGCTCACGGCCCAGGCCCTTTTCTCCCGGTCGCGCAACAGGATGAACCGCCAATTCTTGAGGTGAGCGTTGCACGGAGCCCGAAGCCCCGCCGCGAGAGCCCGCCGCACCGACTCCCGGGGCACCGGATCCGTTTTGAATTCACGCACCGTCCGCCGCTTTGAGACCGCTTCATAAAATTCCATTCCCGTCTCCTGAGAATCGTTCCGACGCGGAATTGATCTTCAATCTCCCCCGCGGGATTCCACGGACAAAAGTCCATAGAACTTCAAGTCGTCGGCTTCATCTCCGGGGCTCCCGAAGGATCAATATCAGAACGGCCAAAGAGACCTCGGCCACCCCAAGGCTGAAATATAAATACTGGAGCCAGTGGCCGCCGCCGATCATACTCACCTGTACGAAGATCCAGATCATGAGGCCGATTCCCTGGACCGCGCCGACCGGGCCGTGGAGGAGGAGGCGCCGGAAACTCATCACGGCGGCCGCCGCGTGGCCGAGCCCGATGATCGTGAAAAGAATGAGCCCCGGCAGGAAGAAGTTCGAAAACGGAGAGCCCTCGAGCATCGATAGGGGCATGCGGAAGGCCTTCCCCTCGGGAAAGATCATCATGAGCGCGCCGCTGGGAAGGGCGCTGAGCGCGACCGCCGCCTGGAGCGCTCCTTCAAGGATCGATACGAGTTTCGTCATCAAGCTTTAGTCGAGATAGTATCCCGTGCCGACGACCCAGCCGAACGGTTCAAACCGCTGAACGTAGGATCTTTTGGCCTGCGGAACCGATTGTCCGAGCTTCGTGAACAGGTACTCGACGTATCCGCCGCCCAATTTCGCCGTTTCCACTTCGCTCTTGATCACCAAATCCCGGGTCGCGCAACTCTTCGGCTTTTCCGCTTGGGCGAAGGCGGACACGCCCGCAACCGCCGCCGGGAACAGACACGCCAGAACGGTCGTAAACACCTTTTTCATCATTCCTCCTCGTGGGATAAAATCATATGGCCGTCCGCCTTCTCCCGATCGATCGAGATCCATTCCATCCCGGGCTTTCATCCCGGATGATAAATCGCGGGCGGAGGAAGGTCAAGGAGCCGGCTCCATGGTACCCTCCAAGGGAGCGGCGAAGGGAAAAATAAGCATTTGCTTTGACTTCTCGCCCTTGGGATGATATAAAAATATCGGGGAGAAGTGTCGTGGCCAAAGCTAGAATTCTCGTTGTCGAAGACGAATTCCTTGTCGCTCATGACATCAGCAACATGCTCATCGAGCTTGGTTATGATGTCGCGGCAATCGTTTCCACGGCGGAGGACGCCCTGTCCGTCATCCGAAACCGCGCTCCGGACCTCATTCTCCTGGATATCCGGCTCAAGGGGCCGATCGACGGGATCCAGGTCGCAAACATCATCAAGGAAGAGTGGTCGATCCCGTTCATCTATCTGACGGCTCATGCCGATGATTTGACCCTCTCCCGGGCCAAAAGCTCAGATCCCCTGGGATATCTTCTCAAGCCGTTCGAATTTCGCGAGCTCAAGACGGTCATCGAACTGGCCTTTTACAAACATGAAAAAGAACGGCAGGCCGCCTTCTGGGCCATCCATGACCGCTTGTCCGGCCTGCCGAACAAGTTCCTCTTTCTCGACCATTTGAGCAAAGCCATTTTTCTCGGCGACCGCCATCACAAGAGAATCGGCATCCTGACCTTCGTCGTTCTGCCCGCCGAGGCGTCCGTCAACGGCGTTCCTCTCGGATCGAACGAAATCGTCCCCGCGGTGACCGAAAAACTCGTGCGCATTCTCCGCAAGAGCGACACCCTCGCCCGACTGGAAAGCGGCGAATTCATCATCCTTCTCCCGGACCTCGAAACCGAAGATCAATCCGAGATCGCGGCCCGCCGAATCATGGGCATTTTCGAGGATCCCATCAATCACGAAGGCCGGGCGGTTCCGGTCATTGTTTTTTCGGGGCTCGCGATGACCGACCAAACCGGTCAAGATCCGGAAACCCTTCTCCAGAAATCTCTGGAAAATCTGGCCGAAACCCTCAAAAAAGCGCAACCCTGATCTCATGAAAAATCTTCAGATCGTTGTGGTTGAAGACGAAAGTCTCGTGGCCAAGGACATCGTGAACATGGTTCGCGGCCTCGGCTATTCCGTTCCGGCGGTCGTCTCCACCGGAGAAGAAGCGATCGTCGTCGCGGAAAAGACCCGGCCCGACATCATTCTCATGGACATCGTCCTGAAAGGCCGCATCGACGGGATCGAGGCCGCCCAGCATATCTGGGAAAACCTGTCCATTCCGGTCGTATATCTCACGGCCTTTGCCGACGAAGCGACCCTGCAAAGGGCTAAGGTGACCGAACCCTTCGGTTACATCCTCAAGCCGTTTGACGAGCGGGAACTCCAGACAACGATTGAAATGGCCTTTTACAAGGCCCAGATGGAAAAGAAACTCCGCGAACGCGAGCGGTGGTTGTCGACGATCCTGCGGTCCATCGGGGACGGCGTGATCGTGACCGATATGAACGGCCGGGTCACGTTCATGAACGGTGTGGCCGAACATCTTACGGGATGGAACCAGACCGAGGTCCTCCAAAGGCCGTTGGACGGTTTCATCCAGATCCCGCTTGAATCGAATCCGGCCGAGGAAGGGCTGGAATCAACGGTCAACGAAGGTCTTCTGACAACGCGGGACGGCGTCTCCATTCCCATCGAACAATCGGTTTCTCCGATCTACGGCGAAAAAAAACAAATCTTCGGCTCCGTCTATATTTTCCGCGACATCCGGAGCCGGAAGAAATCCGAAGAGGAAATCCGGCAAAGCTATCTCCGTCATCAAAAAGCCCTGGCCGGGACCATCCAGGCGATCGGCCTGACCATCGAAATGAGGGACCCGTACACGGCCGGTCATCAACGCCGGGTCAGCAAGCTGTCCTGCGCCATCGCCGAGGAAATGGGACTTGATGCCGCTCGGATCGAAGGCGTCCGGATGGCCGGCGACATCCACGACATCGGAAAAATCTACGTGCCCGCGGATATTCTGAGCAAACCCGGCATGTTGAGCGATATCGAGATGTCGATCATCCGTACGCATTCGCAGGTCGGCTACGACATCCTTAAAAACATCGAATTCCCCTGGCCGATCTCTCAAATCATCTACCAACATCACGAGCGCCTGGACGGAACGGGATATCCGAACAAGCTCAAGGGGAACGAGATCCTTCTCGAGGCCCGGATCATCAGCGTCGCCGACGTCGTGGAGGCCATGTCCTCGCACCGACCCTACCGGCCCGCCCCCGGCATCGAAAAAGCGCTCGACGAAGTCCGGCGCGGGCGGGGGCTCCAGTATGACGCGGATGTCGTCGATATATGTCTCCGCGTTTTCCAGGAGAAAAAGTTCTTCTTCGAATAAATGCGCAAATCCTTATCCGTTCTTGTTGTTTGCGCAGCAGTTTTGCTGTCCGTCGCCGGAACGACGGGATTCATTCTCCTTTTCGTCCCCCGGATCAACGTATATTGGATCATTCTCGCGCCGGTTATTTTCGCCGTCTATCAGATCCCCGCCGTAATCGTCTATGCCCTTTGGAAGAGAACGCGATCGAAAGAGTTTGCCGGGCCAAACGATTCCCAAGTCCCGGTCACCGGGGAAAACGACGAGCCGCCGATCGATCCTGAGTAATTAGAAGTTGGATTCAGCCCTGGTTCCCAAGGGTCGTGTTGGACGGGGAAGCCCCGGAGGGGGAGCAGGGCAAGCCGCGCGTTCGAAAAAATGAATCATCGGAAACGCAGTCTAAGAAAGGTCATCGCGTAAGGCAACCTTGCCCTCGCGCCAAGGGCGGGGAGGACTGCCCTAGCTCCAAGGGTCGCATAGGACTGCAAAGCCCGCAAAGCCCGGAGGGGAACACTCAATAAGGGATTGCCTCCCGTAAGTCTAAATGTGTCCCGCCTAAGAAAGGTTATCGCGTAAGGCTTCCTTGCCCTAACTCCGGGCGAAATTGTCCGTCGTGTAGGGACGAGCAAGGCCTCGGAGGGTGAGCAGGACTGGCCCCGCTTCCGAAGGAATGGGGCGGCAGTCCGTTGAGAGGGAACCCTTTTTGGGTTCCCTCTTAAGGGAATCCCGCCCCCGACGGGATTCGAACCCGTGTTGCTGCCGTGAAAGGGCGGTGTCCTGGGCCTCTAGACGACAGGGGCGCAAAGCGATGTGAGCCGAGCGGGATTCGAACCCGCGACACCCGCCTTAAAAGGGCGGTGCTCTACCAGCTGAGCTATCGGCCCGCAAAAGAGAGCAATATTTATAGCCGAATCCGTCCGGGGAGTCAAGAAAATCGTGCCTGGAAAAAGGCAATTCCCCCTATCCGTAAAGGAATAGGGGGAATATTTCGTTCGCGAATACGGCCTATATCAGAGAGTCTCGAATTTCGTGATCACCCAGCGCCCGCGATGAACGAGCCCGGCCGCTTCGTCTTTCATCGTGTACTTTTCCATGAGGATCTTGATGTTCTTGGTTTCTCCGTCCTTGTTTTTGACTTCGACCTGGATTTCCTTGGAGGCGACATCGCCCTTCAATTCGCGGATGTTGGCGAGGTCCTTGACTCCCAGAGAGAAGGCCATTATTTCCTCTTCCCTGGCGGCCGTTTCCTTGGCGTCGTTGTAGCCTTTCACCAGGGCCCGATTGGCGTTGTATGCCTCGTCGTATTTTTTCTGCGCTTCGTCCTGTTTGGCCTTGGCCGCGGCCCGGGCGCCGGCGGTTCGGGCGGACGTGTATTCGTCCTTGGCCGCATTCAGCGCGTCCTGAGCGTCGAGCGCGGGACCGGAGCTGGCCTCGAATTGCTTCTTCAGGTCGATCTCTTTTTGGTTCAGATCTCCCAGCACGGCCGGAGCGACTTTTTCCTCGCCGCTCTGGACGATTTTCCAGCTGACCGCGTCGAACTTCATCGGATCGAGGGCCATCGACGACATCGTCGCGATATCGTTCATGGAGCTGGCACTAAAATAGCTTTTCATCAAGGATTCTTCCGGTTTCGATTTGCAGCTCTGGAACGAAAAAACAACCAGGCAAACCACCAGGATGATCAAACCTTTTTTATTCATGTCTCCTCCTCCCGGCGAACGATTAGACCGCTCTGTTATTCCGTATTGTAGCCCATTTGCAAGCGAAAAGGCAAGCCCTTCCCGAAAACAACGAACCGATTGAGCGCGGCCCCCTAATATGCTATAAAAATAGGTCTCTTTTAACGTTTCCTTTTTTCAGGAGAGGCTCCCATGCCGTCTAAAGGACTCATCGCCTCAATCATCGACCGCCATAGGCGGGACCGAACCCGCCTGATCGACATCCTTCGGGACATTCAAGCGAAAAGCGGCTTCATTTCGCCCGAAGCCGTTGCCGACGTCGCCGCCGGGCTCGGCCTCTCCACGGTGGAGGTCGAGGGTGTAGCCACGTTCTATCATTTTTTCTCCTCCCGCACCGCCGGGACCTACGCCGTTTATTTGAACGACAGCATCGTCTCGGTCATGAAGGGCCGGGCCGCCGTCGCGGCGGCCTTTGAGAAGGCCGCAGGATGCGCGTTCGGCGAAACGACCCGGGACGGCCGGATCGGGCTCCATCGTACCTCCTGCATCGGAATGAACGACCAGGAGCCCTCGGCCCTTATCAACGGCGTTGTTTTCACGAATTTGACTCCGGCCAAAGCCAAGATCATCGTCGAGGGAATGAAGGCCGGCATGGACGTTCCGGCGATGGTCGCGGTCACGGGCGACGGAGCCAACGCCTCGAAACTCGTCCGGGCGATGGTCAAAAACAACATCCGAAAAGGAGGGCCGGTCATCTTCGCCCCCTTCCGGGTCGGGGCGGCGGTTAAAAAAGCCGTCCGGATGACGCCCGAGGACGTCATCGCCGAAATTAAAAAATCCAACCTCCTGGGCCGAGGCGGAGCCGGGTTCCCGACGGGCCTCAAATGGGAGTTTTGCCGCCGGGAAAACGGGGAAGCCCATTATGTCGTTTGCAACTCCGACGAGGGCGAGCCGGGAACGTTCAAAGACCGGGTCATTTTAACCGAATGTCCGCAGCTTCTGTTCGAAGGCATGGCCGTGGCCGGCTACGCCGTCGGGGCTAAGGAAGGCGTCCTTTATCTCCGCGGCGAATACGCATATCTCAAGCCCTATCTCGAAAAAACCCTCGCCGATCTCCGCAAAAAAAACATCCTGGGGAAAAAGATCGCAGGCAAAGCCGGTTTTTCCTTCGACATCACGATCAAGCTCGGTGCCGGGGCCTACGTCTGCGGCGAGGAATCGGCCTTGCTCCAGTCCGCTCAGGGAGAGCGCGGCGAACCGCGCGCCCGGCCGCCCTTCCCCGTCCAATCCGGCTACCTTTTTCACCCGACGACGGTCAACAACGTCGAGACGCTGTGCATGGCCGCCCGCATCCTGGAAAAAGGCGCCGACTGGTTCAAGGCCTTGGGGACGCCCCGTTCGGCCGGAACCAAGGTCCTGAGCGTCTCAGGTGACTGCAAAAAGCCCGGCGTATACGAAATCGCCTTCGGACTGACCGTCCGAAAACTCCTCGAAATGGCCGGGGGCCTCGACGCCCAGGCCGTTCAGGTCGGGGGGCCTTCCGGAAATTGCATTTCCCGGGGGCAATTCGACCGGGCGATCGCCTTCGAGGACCTGGCTACGGGCGGTTCGATCATCGTCATCGGGCCGGGGCGGGACCTCTTTGAGGTCGTTCACAACTTCATGGAGTTTTTCGTCGAGGAATCCTGCGGCTGGTGTGTCCCCTGCCGGGCGGGAAACCCGCTCCTTCTGCGAAAGCTGGAAAAAATCATGTCCGGCAAGGGCACGCCTTCCGACATCACCGAGATCGAGACCTGGGGAAAGACGATCAAGGCCATGAGCCGGTGCGGCCTCGGCCAGACGTCGCCCAATCCGATCCTGACCACGATCGAAAACTTCCGGGAAATGTACGAAGCCAAGGTCGACCGCGGGAATTCCTTCCTCCCCGAATTCGACCTGGCCGAATCCGTCAAGGCGGCTTCCGCCGTCACCGGACAAAAATACGCCGCCCACGCCCCGGAGAAAGCCCGTGAGTAAGCCCAAAACACCGATCCATTTCACCGTCGACGGCAAAAAATGCCAGGCCTTCCTCGGCCAGACCATTCTTCAAGCCGCCAAGGACAACGGCGTCTACATCCCCGCCCTCTGCCGCTGGGAGGGTTTCGAACCGGCCGGAGCCTGCCGCGTCTGCACCGTTCGCGTCGCCGGCCGCACCATGGCCGCCTGCACCCAGCCCGTGACCGAGGGAATGGCCGTGGAAAACAACGTCCCCGACCTCCAGGACATGCGAAAGTCCCTGATCGAGATGCTCTTCGTCGAGGGCAACCACATGTGCCCGACCTGTGAAAAGAGCGGCAACTGCGAGCTCCAGGCGCTGGCCTACCGGTTCCAGATGCTCGTCCCCCGTTTCCCCTTCCAATTCCCGGCCCGCAAAGTTGAAGCCGCCGGAAAGAAAATCCTTCTCGAACACAACCGCTGCATCAAGTGCTTGCGCTGCGTCCGCGGCGTCCGAACCCGGGACAACAAGGCCGTTTTCGGGGCTTTGCGGCGCTCCCGGGATAAGGAAATTACCGTGGACCAGGCCCTGGCCGCGGCCCTACCCGAAAAACAAGCCCGGCAGGCCATGGACCGTTGCCCGGTCGGCTCGATCCTGAGAAAGGAAGTCGGCTTCGTCGTTCCCATCGGCAAAAGGAAATATGATAAGGAGCCGATCGGCAGCGACGTCGAAAAGGCGAAAGACTGAGGAGAATCCCATGAGCAAACCCGTCATCGCCACGGCCTCGTTGGCCGGATGTTTCGGCTGCCACATGTCGTTCCTGGACATCGACGAACGGATTCTCGCCCTTGTCGACCTCGTCGAGTTCAACAAGTCCCCCATCAACGACATCAAGACGTTCACGAAGCCGGTGGACATCGGGATCATCGAAGGAGGGTGCTGCAACAGCGAAAACGTGGAGGTCCTCCGCGAGTTCCGCAAGCACTGCAAGGTTTTGATCTCGCTCGGCGAATGCGCCATCATGGGCGGGCTGCCGGCGATGCGCAACGCGATCCCCGTCCGGGAATGCCTGGAGGAGGCGTATTTCCACTCGCCGACGATCGACCCGGCCGACCCGAAGATCATGCCGGGAGACGAGGACCTTCCGATCATCCTGGACAAGGTCTACCCCCTGCATGAAATCGTGAAGATCGACGCCTATCTTCCGGGCTGCCCGCCGTCGGCCGACCTGATCTGGAAGGCCCTGACTTCGCTTCTCGAGGGCAAGCCGCTCGACCTATCCTACAATCTCATCAAGTTCGATTAAGTAAGAAGGACACCATGGCCAGAAAAATCGTCATCGAACCCGTCACCAGAGTCGAAGGCCACGGCAAAGTCACGATCCGCCTCGACGATAAAAACAACGTCTCCCAAAGCCGCCTTCATATCGTCGAATTCCGCGGCTTTGAGCGCTTTGTCCAGGGGCGGCCGTACTGGGAAGCCCCGGTGTTGGTCCAGCGGCTGTGCGGCATCTGTCCCGTCAGCCACCACCTGGCCGCGGCCAAAGCGATGGACGTCATCGCCGGCGTCGACGCCGACGGCCTCTCTCCCACGGCCGAAAAAATGCGGCGGCTCATGCATTACGGCCAGATGTTCCAGTCCCACGCCCTCCACTTCTTTCACCTGGCCGCCCCCGACCTGCTTTTCGGCGCGGACGCCGACCCGGCCATCCGGAACGTCATCGGCATCATCCTGACAAATAAGGAGCTGGCGACCCGGGCGGTCCTGCTCCGGAAATACGGCCAGGAAGTCATCCTGGCCACCGCCGGCAAAAAGATCCACGGGACGGGCGCCATCCCCGGTGGTATCAATAAAAACCTGACCGCCGAGGAACGGGACGCCCTTCTCCGCGGCCCCGCCCCCCTCGACATCGATACGATGATCGCCTGGGCCGAAGAGGCGGTCGAATTCCTCAAGGACTACCATTCCAAGAACCGCGAGCTCATGGACAGTTTCGCCGCCTTCCCCAGTAACCATCTCAGCCTCGTCCGCAAGGACGGCGCCCTCGATTTCTATCACGGGGCGATGCGGGCGGTCGACGCGGACGGGAAAAGGATTCTCGACGACGTCGATTACCGGGACTATCTCAAATACATCGGCGAGGAAGTCCGGACCTGGTCCTATATGAAATTCCCCTATCTCAAGTCGCTCGGCAAGGCCGAGGGCTGGTACCGGGTCGGGCCGCTGGCCCGGCTCAACGTCTGCGATTTCATCCCGACTCCGCGCGCCCAGAAACAATTCGAAACGTTCCGGGCTTATACTCACGGCAAGCCCAACAACATGTCGCTCCACATGCATTGGGCCCGATTGATCGAGCTTCTCCACAGCGGCGAGGTCATCAAGGAACTGCTCCTCGATCCCGACCTGCAGAAAACCGAGCTCGTCCGCAAAGGCAAGAAGCGCGGCGAGGGCGTGGGCCTCGTGGAAGCGCCGCGGGGGACGCTTTTCCATCATTACCAGGTGGACAAGAACGACCAGATTTCCATGGCCAACCTCATCGTCTCGACGACGAACAACAACGAGCCTATGAACCGGGCCGTCCGCTGGGTGGCCATGAACGTCATCAGCGGCAAACGTGAGATCACCGAAGGCATGCTCAACCGGGTCGAAATCGCCATCCGGGCCTACGACCCCTGCCTGTCCTGCGCCACTCACGCGGTCGGCCGGATGCCGCTGGTCGTTGAACTCTTCGACGCCGACGGGAACCTGCTCGACCGCAAGTCCCGGTGAAAACGCTTCTGATCGGAATCGGCAACCCCGGACGGCGGGACGACGGCCTGGGGCCGGCGCTCGTCGAGCGGTTGTCCGGTTCTCGGTCGCCGGAAAGAGCGATCGTCAAAACCGCCGAAGGAAGCGCTGATGCTTTCTGGGCCTACCAACTCAACGTCGAGGACGCGTCCCTCGTCCGGGAATACGACCGGATCATCTTCGTCGACGCGGCCGTTGAAGGAACCGCGCCGGCAGCGTTGAATCCCCTTGAACCCGCCGCCTCGATCGCCTTTACGACCCACGAGATGTCCCCGGCCTCGGTGCTCGCCCTGGGCGAGGAACTGTACGGTCCCATGCCGGAAGGATTTTTACTGTCGATTCGCGGGTTTTCCTGGGATATAGCCGAAGGGCTCACCGACGAAGCCGCCCGAAACCTGGATGCCGCCCGTTTGATTTTGGATAAGTTTCTGCAAACCATCCTTCGTTAATTTCGATCATTGCTTGTATAATTAAGACCGCGATGGTGAAAAAAGACGTTTTCGTCCTCCAGGACATCCTCCTCTCGAACGCCCAGGCGGCCTCAGCCATCCGCCGGGAACTCGAATCCCGGGGAATTCTAGCCGTCAACCTCCTGAGCTCCCCGGGGGCCGGGAAAACCACCCTGCTCGAATCCCTGGCCGACCGCCTCAAGGGCCGGGCCCGGATCGCGGTGATCGAAGGCGACATCGAAACCGAGCGCGACGCCGAACGGATCCGGGCCAGGGGCGTTCCCGCCTGGCAGATCACCACGGGCGGCGCCTGTCATCTCGAGGCGAAAATGATCGGAAAGGTTCTGCCCGCCGTCCCGACGGACATCGATTTCCTGTTCATCGAAAATGTCGGCAACCTGGTCTGCCCGGCGGGTTATGACCTGGGCGAACGGCTCCGCGTCGTCCTCCTCTCCACGCCGGAAGGGGACGACAAGCCGAAGAAATATCCCAAGGCGTTCACCACGGCCGACGTCCTCCTCCTTTCCAAGGCCGACCTCCGGCCGCACCTTGCTTTCGATTTCGAAAAGGCCCGGGCCGAAGCCCTCGCCCTCAACCCGAAACTCCGGGTGTTCGTCGTTTCCTCGGTCACCGGCGAAGGCCTGGACGACTTGATCGCCTTTCTATTCCGCGCGCGGGAGGAGATCGCCTCCCGTGC